>JAGCPG010000039.1 GCA_017645245.1 Bacteroidales bacterium | reverse complement strand
TATCTGAAAATCATAGAGGCATTAGCCACGAAGAAATCAGGACTTACCCGGAAAGAGATTATCGACGAAACGCATCTGGAAGACAACGGACTCCTCACAGAGATGCTGAAAAACCTTTCAGACAGTCAATTTGTTAGAGCCTACAACACTTTTGGTTACAACGAGAAGAACGTGGTATATCAACTTTCTGATTATTTCACGCTGTTTTATCTGCGTTTCATGAAAGGCAAACAAAATCCTGACGAGCATTTTTGGACGCACTATTTGGACAATCCAGGAAAAAACAGTTGGGCTGGACAAACTTTCGAGCAAGTCTGCAAAGACCATATCAATCAGGTCAAGAAAGCTATTGGAATCAGCGCCCTGTTGACAGACATTTCCTCCTGGCAAGGTGCTTCGGAAAGCGGTAAGGCACAGATTGACCTTATCATTGATCGGCGTGACCGAACGACCAACATTTGCGAAATCAAGTTCTCGGTGGGTGAATTCACCATCGACAAAGATTACGAGGACAAGCTCAGAAAAAAGATGCAAGTGTTCCGTGAAGCCACCAAGTCGCGGAAAGCCATACAACTGGTCATGATTACCACTTACGGTGTCAGACAGAATGCCCACAGCGGCATCATGCAGTCGCAGGTGAGGATGGATGACCTGTTTGAGGCACTGTAAATAAATACGTATTGATGTCATGAAAGCTTTAAAATACATATTATGGTGCTTGATGCTGCTAGCCTTTTTCGCTTGCGGACACGACTCGCAATGTGTTTCTCCCGAGGCGATGGATCAGGCGCAAAGTGAGTATCAAAGTGGCTTTGAGTGCTTGCAGGCGGACGACCTGAACGAGGCCTTCCCGCATTTTCTCAAAGCCGCCAGCCTGGCCGAAGTGCTGCCCGAGGATATGGACGATGAGCAGACGCTTTTTGTGTCGCGGGCCTATTATCAGATGGGTGGTATTTTTGGCAGGAAGATCGAAAGCAACTTGGAGATCGAAGTGCTGAAACGGGCTTGTTACTATCAAGAAGCTGTTCACGATACGGTGTGGCTGATGCGGACCTGGGAGCAACTCATTGGCGCCTTGCAAGGGGTAAAGGAAGGCGATTCGGCGCAGTATTATCTGGACAAGCTCCTCCCTTTGACGGATTCCGTGGCCGACTTCGACACGCATCAGCGGGTGCTTCGTCTCGTGTCAAACCAATACTATGATCAAAAGCAATACGATTCGGCTTTTATGACGGAGCAGCATCTTATCGAGATGAAAGCCCGTCGAGGCATGGACACCCAACGCGACTCGCTCTCTTTGGGCATCGCCATGTTTTTCAGTCCGAGGAAGATGTTGTCAAAGCCCTATCTGCTGACGGTGCTGGAGATCTATCCCGACACCGTCACGCTGGAATCGGGGGCGGTCATGTCATTGCTGTCGGAGATTTATGAAATCGAGGGCAATGCCGATAGCGTGGCATTCTGCAATCGTTTTCTGCCAAAATACACCCAAGCCGAATCGGAACGGGTTTCCGATGGCATTTTATTGGCCAAGCAATACGAACAGTTCAAGGCGGAACGCGACGTTCGGTTGCAGTCGTTGCGTGAACAAAAAGAGGCACGAAACGATCAAAGAAGAAAACTGCTGTATGGTGGTCTCGGCATACTGCTTATGCTGGCTCTGCTGGCTTTTGTATTGTATCACAGGCGTTTCAAGAAAAATATGCATGACACTTTGGAAGCGAGGGAACTGGAGACCTTGAAGATCAAGGCATACGCCGTCTATCACGACAAACTTGGTCACACCGACCGACGTGTCATGGAGGTCTTTACAGAAGCTTATCCCGATGCTTTGCCAAAGTTGAAAGCCGCCTATCCCGACTTGAATGAAACCGAGATTGGCATTTGTGTTCTCTCTTTCTTTGGTTTCCGTGTGAAGGAGATGGCCGACATTCTCGACTTTCGCGAAAACACCGTGGCGAAGTACCGTCTCAACATCAGGAAAAAGACCCAAACGGAGGATGTTGAAAGCCTTCTGGAGCCGTTTTTGGCTTGAATTCACATGGATTTTACCTTGCTTTTTGATGGACTGTTTTTATGTAATTATTTGATTTACAGCGATATTTTCTGAAAACTGCATGGATTGACAGAGTGATTTTGTTTTTACGGGGTGTTTTTGATCTAATTTTGTGTCATAACAAAATTCTCTGCGTATGAAAACACAATTCCTCTTTTTGGTTTTTCTTTTTTCCGCTTTGACGTGCGGAGCCCAAACCCCTTGGAACGGCACCGTCGCCGAAACCTATAACGGCGGCGACGGCACCCCTGAAAATCCCTATCAGATCGCCACGGCAGAACAACTGGCTTTACTTGCCCAGCAGACCAACAACGGTGATACCGGGGAAGCACATTTCATTCTTACCAACGATATCAACTTGAACGGCACAGGCGGACAAGAATGGAATCCAATAGGTACCGCAAAAACAACATGGATAAACAGTATAACCTATACAGTGGAGCCATCCAATCCTTTTATGGGGGTATTTGATGGAAACGACCATTCGATCACTGAGATGTATATTGACAATTCTGATATTCTGGGATTGTTTGGATGCACTTTGGATGCCACAGTGAGAAATCTCCGTGTTGAAGACGCAAACGTGACGCAAGGCGCCAGCGTGGGCATCATCGTTGGTCTGGCCTACAATACCGACATTGCCGACTGCGAGGTGAGTGGCGAAGTGCAGGCCTACGGGAGCAAGGTAGGTGGCATTGCGGGTCATTATATTGCTCAAGACATTGACAACGATACCGTTTTCATCAGGAACTGCATCAACAACGCCTATATCACCGCAGGTGTCTTTTATCTAGGCGGCATTGCGGGCTTTACCGAGATGGACAACGGCAATCTGGTCATCGACCATTGCGTAAACAACGGGGAAATTGGCGATATGTGGAATACCTTCACGGCAGGAGGCATGGTGGGTAAAGGCGATTTCATTCTCCGTCACTGCCACAATTTCGGCAAAATCTCGGGAGAAACCTCCGCTGGCGGCATGGTGGGCGAAGGAGGTTATTTCGGGCTGATCGAATTCTGCTTCAACCATCCCACGGGTGAGATCATCGGTGGCAGCAGTGCCGGTGGCATCATCGGGACTCCTATATATACCACAATTTGCATGAGCGGCAACATGGCATCGGTGACGGGGCAAGGAGGTGACTTCGTTCTAGTGGGCGGCATCGCTGGTAGTGACGGCTCCATCTCAAACTGCTTCAACACTGGAGACCTGATTGGAATTATGAACACCAGCACTCCTGAAGTGGCTCAGATAGGAGGTATTACAGGCTCTCCCACAATGGGTTACGTTTACAATGTTTATAACGCAGGACAAATCACCAAGCCAAACAACCCTTACCTGACCAATGCGCATTACGGGCATATCATTCCGGCGATATTGAGTGACACCACCATCCGCAACTGCTATTATTTCGGCAACCTTGACATTCCGGCATACATTTACAACGCGGCTTCTTCAGGCTATGTTTACCTTCCTGAGTCCTGTGCTTTTAATCAAGGTACTTCTGCCACCTCCTGGGTGCTTGATGAGGCACAATACGGCACCACCGACTTGGTCGAAGCCTTGAACGCCGGCGCAATGGGTGAGTGCATCTGGGAGGAAGATACCGAAGGCATCAACGGAGGATATCCGATTCCACGGCCCAAAACGTATGATGCTGTGGCGGAAACCGTCGTTGAAAACCCGTTCGACGTGTATCCCAATCCGGCAAGTGAGGTGTTGTTTTTAGGCACACAAGGACAATACCGAATCATCAATATGATGGGCCAGACAATAATGACCGGCGGCAGCAACGATGCCATCCAACAGGTTGACGTATCAGACCTTTCGAACGGGTTGTATTTCATCAACATTGGTGGCTCTACGATGAAATTCATAGTGAAACATTAATATGAGATGCTATGACAAAAGCAAAGCTTTACATGCTGATAGGGTTATTCATGGTTTTCGGGGCCAGGACCTTCGGACAGGAATGGGAATACACTATTCCTTATCAACCTTCAGATTCGGAAATGACTCGCCAGTACTGCGCCTACGAGATGTCGGATGGACGCATCATTGTCAGCGCGTCGTTCCTTTACAACATTGGCTCCTATTCTTACCTCTATCCTTTCTATCCGCCGCACAATGCTTTGGTGGCCTTGTCGCCCGAGGGTGAGGAACTGGCGCAAAACAATTATGTCAAACCTGGCTATTGGGGCTCGTCTTACAATCCGTATGTGTTTGAAAACGAGAACGGCGAGTTGTTCATGCTGACCACCTACAGTCCCGACCACAATGCCTACTTCAACTACTTCCTCAACTACGACAATCCGCCGACAGATGCCATCCTCGGACTTTACAAGCTTGATGAAGACTTGGAAATCGTTGAAAGTCACGAACATAGCTTTCCAGTGGATACCACATTAGGCCAATATGCTTATAGTCCTTGTGAATCAAGCGGCAGCATCCATCTTCACTCCGCCATTCTCGACGATGGCTGCATGGTGGGTGCCTACACGAAAAACGTCAGTTACGATCGCGACAGCATTCACGGTCACGATTCATTGTTCTTTTTCCGAATGAGTTTTGATGGCGAGTTGCTCGCAAATGTCGGCTACGAATTGCCATATTCAGGCTATGCGTGGCAGATGATTTTCTGGCGCGAGCAGTTGGTTCCGACAGATTACGGATATATCTATTATAGTAGTTATTCCAATGTACCGCCGACACTTAAATCCGAAAAAGAAACATCAGATTATGCAAAAGGTGCAGTCTGTTATTTTGACAAAAACTTCAACCCTTTGAGACACAGATATTTCAAACATGCAGGCAATCCCAGTGTCAATTGGCCTTATGATGAGGTGTCCATCATGCGGAGCAAGCACAACACCACTTACTTAGCGACCAGATCAAAAACAGAGTGGACGCAAGAAGATGATGATTGTTACTTGTATGAACTTGATGATGACATTAATGGCACACAGGATTTCGTCCCTGTTGTTAACAATCTTCGAAGAGGTTTGGCAGATTTTGATTTTGTGGCCGAATGTAGGGCAGTGGATGTCGGGAATAGTTTCTCATTGTATTTCTGTTACTCTTTGGACGTAGGCTTATCGTTGGCCGAGGATTCATGGGTGGTAATTGAGCAACTTGACAACGATTTCAACACCCTTGCAGAAGTGTATTACGGTACCAATGACGACCAGATTTGGTATTGTGCCGAAAGCATCACCTTGACAAGAGATGGTGGCGTTTTGATGACCTCTCAAACGAAAAAACTCACCGACCAGAATCAACAAGGGTCTGTGGTTGTGAAGTTCCCAGCAGAGGTTTTTGATGGCATCGACGAAGCTCACGCCAACAGCCTGAAGGTTGCTATTGCCTATCCTAATCCGGGGATGGATGTGCTGAATATCCGCACTGGATTGCAAAACGCCCACGTGGAAATATACGACTTATCAGGCAAACTTGTTTACAATCAACAAATCACCGACAATATTACTTCGATAAATACCACCTCGTGGCCTTCAGGCACCTACATCTGGAAGATCATCGCCAACGGCAAGGAAGCGGAAACGGGGAAATGGGTTAAGGAATAAGAAATTCAATCTTAACTCTCATATTTTGTGTCTCGTATTAAAAAATTTTGTATCTTTGCAACTGATATTATTTAATCAGTTAATAGATAATTATGGATTTAAGTGATAAAATGCTATCATTTGACATAGTTTCGCCAGAAGGCAAGGCAAAGGCCTTGGCAGAACGGGTAAAGACACGCCGGTTGGAGATGAATTTGACACAGGAAGGTATTTCTGTTCGCTCAGGATTGCCATTGGCGACTTATCGCCGTTTTGAACGAACAGGCATGATTTCGTTGGACGGTTTGCTCCACATAGCCTACGCTTTGGACGCATTGAATGATTTCGACCATTTGTTTGAATCACCTAAATACGCCTCCATGAATGAGGCTCTTGAGGCCAACCAAAAAGACAGAAAGAGGGGGAAACGCAATGAATGACAAGATTGTTGAAGTAATGATTGGCCCTCGAAAAGTCGGACGGATAGCCTTGGGCAAAAACGGCTGTGCCATGTTCGAATACGACGCAGAATGGATTCGAAACGGATACTCCATCTCCCCTTTTCACCTGCCTTTGGAATCAAAACTGTTTACAGCCGATGCAAAACCTTTTGACGGTAACTTCGGAGTGTTTGACGACAGTTTGCCTGACGGATGGAGCGCCTTGGTACTCGACCGTTTTTTGAGAGCACAAGGCAAGTCGTTGGCATCGTTGAACTTGCTGGAGCAACTGATGTTTGTCGGCAGTCGTGGACGTGGCGCATTGGAATATCATCCTGATTTAAGTACTTTTGATGAGCAGGACATCATTGATCTTGACCGTATGGCCGAGGAGTCGCAGCGTGTGTTGAACACTGACTATTCAGACGATCTCGACAAGGCTTGGCGCCGCGGTGGCTCGTCGGGCGGCACAAGGCCAAAGGTGTTTGTACATTATGACGGTGCCGAGTGGCTGGTGAAGTTTCGCGACCGCACTGATCCGCCTGAAGTGGGAAAAATTGAATATGAGACCTCTTTGCGTGCCAGAGAATGTGGCATAGAGATGGCAGAAACACGCCTTTT
>JAGCPG010000038.1 GCA_017645245.1 Bacteroidales bacterium | reverse complement strand
GGCTGGAACTGGATCGGATTCCCCTGCGACCACGAGATGACCATTGAGGAAGCCCTCGGTGGTTTCGATGCCGAAGATGGCGACGTGTTCGCCAACAGCGAAAACTTCACCGAGTTCGACGGCGAATGGTTCGGCGACGTGGAGACCCTACTGCCCGGACAAGGCTTCATGTACTTCTCCAACAGCAACGAACCGAAGACCTTGATCATCGGAAGCTCGAAAGGCAATAGACTGCTTATTCCATCATCCGGTAATACTTCGGCTGGTAATCCGTAGTTATTATCTCTGGATGGAATACAGCGATAAAATCGGCTAACAGGACATCCGGCTCAATTTGAGAAGTCTCAAAATAGCCGGATTCCTGAATGTCGCAAACAAAAATCTTGTGATTCTTGAAGGCGTCAAACAAGGTGTAAATCGAGTTTTCACGCTTTAACGTTTCGTAGGTCATCGGCAAGGACGAAGAGTTGGCTACGCGCCAAAAATCAGCATGCTTGGCCTTGGCCAGGATAGTTTCCGAATCCAAAGGGAAACTGGCCGTGGAAGGATCGTCCTTCCAAAGGTAATCGGCACCGGCATCTGTAAAGAGCTGGGCGATGTAGCTCTTGCCACCAGCCACATACCACTGGCCGTTGAAAGGAAGGTCGGAAAACACGGTGGGACGCTGCTGCACGTCGGCGCAAAGACCCTTCAACTCATCGTAACGGCGCACAATGTCATCGAACCAAGCGTCGGCACGTTCGGGACAGCCGGCCAACAGGCCCACCACACGAATCCACTCCGCCCTGCCCAAGGGTGTGGATTCAAGATAATCCGCAAAGGGAAACAAGATGGCACCCGTCACCCGTAAAGGATCCTGGTTGCCGTCAAAATAAGGGGAATAAAGGATGATGTCGGGGTGAAGCTGGATCATCAGCTCCATGTTTTTGGCCGACTCGGTGCCGACATCCTGCACCACGCCATCGGCCAGCAGTTGCTTCATCTTGGGGCTATGGATGTTTCGGCCCTCCAAGATGCCTTTCACACGGTCGATCTCATCCAACTCGATGAACACCGACCATTGGGTTGAAGAGAAGGAGATCACCGAGCTGAAGCCCTCCTTGGGAACAAAGCAGTCGCCCAACAGCACCGTAGTGTCCCAAGGATTGAGCACCTCCACCCGATAGCCTGAATCCACGGCATATACCGCCACATTATGGGCATAGCGCATCAAGTTGGCCCCACATTGGAGCCCCCCCTCTCCCTCTGGGAGAGGGGGCTGGGGGGTGAGGGCACATGATGCCGCAATCAGCATCATGAGCATCAAAGCCGTCAGGATTTCGAAAGCTCTTCTAAACAATCCTTGCATAGGCAATTGTCATAAACCTTCAGCTTCTGCCGGGTCTCGTCGGTCAAATGGACCTTCACGCACCAGCAATCCACTGAGTGGACACATTCGAATTCCTTTCCGCATCTTGGGCAAATCTTCTTCATTCTTTCTCCTGTCTTCTTAATAAAACAACATGTAAGCAGGAATGATGCCCGCGTCAAATGTAAACTTCAGCACACCGTCGTCCGAATAGCGGTAAACGGCACCTTCCATCACGTAGTTCCTAGCATCGGTGACGTAAACGTCGCCTTCCCAAGGATCCACGGCAATCTTGTAGAACAGCCTGCCTTCGTTGGGAATCATGAATGAATCATCTTCCTCGGAAGGCGTATCAATATTGACACGGTGCACATCGCCATTGCGGAAATAATACAGCAGGGTTCCCGACGGGTCGATGGCCAGTTCATGGGGATTGTCGTAATTGTTCTTGTCGAAGGTCACCATACATTCGGCCTGCTTGGTTTCAGGATCGATGCGCCACAGCGTGGGATCCTCGGCATCTTCAGTCCAAACGGCGCCTTCGCAAAGCACCCAGATCTTGCCGTTCCTGTCGACCACCATGCCATTGGGCTCTATACCCACAGTAATGTCGGCTATTTTCGTGTCGTTGTTGATGTCAACCACCTGAACGGTGTTGTTTTCCATATCCTGGACATAGTATTTCGACCAGTTGGCGACATACAGCTCCTGCCCTACTTGCACCATGGTCTCGGTTGACTTGCCCATAGGGATGGATCCCGTATGGGTCATGGTTTGGGGATTGATGATCCAAAGCTCCGTTCCGACGATGTCAGACACGTAGGCCTTGGTCGACGACACCGGATGCATAAAGCGGGGCGAGTAAAAGCCCGTCATCATATAGGCGCCGTTCAAGTCGCACTTGAAGTTGTAGGCATTGGCCTTATAAATGAGATTGCTGTTGTTCACCACGATGTAGAGCTGTCCGTCAAGCACACACATGCTTTCTCCGACGTCGCCCAAAGTAGCGCCATTAGCGTTCAAGAAAACGTAGTTTTCCACCGTGTCGGCCAAAGGATCATAGAACGTCAGCGACGAGTTGGCGTAGGTGAAGGTGCCTTCGTTGATGATCAGCACGCCCCTGTGATTGACAATAGTGGTGTCTTGACCCGGATCATCGGGTGTGTCGGGCTCAACGGGATCCGGCTTGCAAGCGAAGAGCAACGACAAGACCAAACACGAAAAGATAATTCCAAAACGTTTCATAGGATTCATTTTTTATGGTTTTACGATTTTCCTGACAAGGGTCTTCCCGTCAACGGTCAGGTGAGCCACGTAAACGCCCGAGGCGAGGGTTGACACATCCACTTGTTTCTGGTTGGACACCAACACCCGCTGACCCATCACGGTAAAGAGCGCTATCGATTCAACGTCCTCTTCAAGGATCAACTTGTTCACCACCGGATTGGGATAAACCAAGGGTCTTTCCTCCTGATGGTCATCCAACCCGAATGGAGACGATACATGGATGACGCCGACAGCATCGAGGTCGAAGCCGCTGGAGGCAAAAGGCGTAGGCCACGGGTCGTTGACGATATGGCCTTGGGAGTCGTAGGTGGCATAATCAGGATTGATACTGCCCACCACGTCGATGACACGGACATGGGTCACACGGCTCTTGTCGAGCAGCGGATCGTCGTCAATGTCTGCCAAATCGAACGGGGTGCCATACATGGCAGCGTATTTGCTCGCAAAGTTGTGGATTTGCCTTGGATCGATGCAGGCCATACCGCCCAGCTGAGTCTCAGTCTGGACGTAGGTGATGGCTGGGAAGCGGAAGAAATGCTCTCCATCGGAGCTGACCTCCACGAAGGCAAGCTCAAGGAAATACATGTCGGGACTTCCTGCATTGGCAAAGCCATTCTCAAACACGGCGAAGTCAGGACCGGGGCGGTCGCAGATCGGCATGGCGAATGTCAAAGTGGCAACGCCGCCGTCGCCAAGGCAGGTTACGCCGTAAGTGCCTTCGGGATAGCCTATGGCATTTTCAGCAGGCCAACCGGCACCGGCCAAACCGGCACTGGGGTTGGCGATATTCATTGGTCCAGGTTCCACCACGCAGCCCGTAGCCCAGGCTTTGAACGCCGACGAGTCGGCATGCATGGCGGTGGTTCCCTCCTGCCCCGCCGGTGGCGCAAATTGCGCCACCGACAGTAACGGGAGGACAACTAAAAATATGGATAAGATTTTTCTCATTTCACGGAGAGCTTCATCGTTTGACGGCTGTTGGCATCGCTGACGGTAACGAAATAGATACCAGCCTTGAAGCCAGCGGTCTCAATACGAACGGGCTCATTGCCTTGAGCGGTGAAAGTGCTCAGGACTCTGCCTTGGAGATCGGTCACGGTCACCACAGCCTCATCCATGTTGTTCACGTTCAGCATGGTGTAGGATGAAGCGGGATTGGGATACAGTGAGATATTGCCATTCACGTTCTCAGACACGGTGTTGTACACCGGCACGGCTTGCACGGGAGTCTCCCAAACGTAGGTCCAAGGAGCAATCTCGGTACCGACAGTATAGTCGCCCCATTTCACAAAGTCGCCATTGACTACGGTTTGTTCGTCAAAAGTAAACCACGACTGAAAACCATTCAGGTTGTACATGGCGTTATAGCCATTAAGTTCATAATGGGTTTCATCAAGGTTGAAGGTGAGGTCTGTAAGCATATAGCCACCCCAGGCTGACGGTTCATCCTCAAAAGCGAATCGATGGTCAACTTCAGCTATTGCCAACATCATTTCTTTAATGGTGACGTTTTCGGTAGCGAATCTGTAACCCCAAGCAAAGCACTCATCTTGAGGATCGGCGAAATTCACCGCAAAGACAGCCTCGTTCTCGCCTTCACCAATCCAATAGACGATCTGTGAAGGATTGATCACGGATTCATAGGCCACAGGATAAACGGCAACGACTTCCTCTTCCCAGACATAAATCCAGTTTTCAGGGTCAACCAGGGTCCCGCAGAAGGTGTCACCCCATTTCACATAGTCGCCATTCACAACCGTCTTGACATCAAAGGTGTCCCATGATGATTCGCCGCTCACCAGATAACTGGCATAGCCTACTTGGGTCAATGACAGGCTGATAACGCCGTCGTCAAAGAAAAGGTCGTTCAACCAATAACCCATGCCTGAGTCAGTGGCGTCATAGTCGAAACGGTAATCAGCCTCAACAATGGCGTCCATGATGTCCTTGATGGTGACACTTTCAGCAGCAAAGCGATAGCCCCATGCCAAAGCGGTGTCAGGGTTGTTCCAGTTGACGATAAAGACCACCTCATTCTGACCTTCGCCAATCCAGTAGCGGACGTTGGCAGGATCGATGGTGGCATCTTCTTGTGCAAAAAGGTTGGTCGTGAAAAGACCGAAAATTCCAATAAGGAACAAAAGAGTAAAGTTTTTACGCATACGTATAAGTTTTAAAGGTTAATGTTTCAAATATCCTCAAAACTTCAAGGATAGGGTTGGATACCTATTAATAATGCGTTTAATATCCAGCTCTAGCTCCCGAAAGCCTTGTTTTTCAACGACATGAGGCAGGTCTTCTGACTTTGGTCTCAACTTGCCGCCTTCCCATCAAACGAGCGTCCAACAGTGGCTTAGTGGCAAGCGTCCAACCGACACAGCAGCGGGAACTGTCCGGGATTCACACCCGATTCCCTATTGAGTCCTTTCGGACACCACATATCGTCTGCAAAAGTAATACTTTTATTTCTTATTCTTCCAAAATTCTTGAAAATCTTCGTAATTTCTCTTCAAAAGATTCGGAATATCAAGCCCGTAGGGACATTTCTGCTTGCAAGAACCACAATCGGCACACTGTTCGATCACTTTCATCTTCTCAGCCCATTCCTCGGTGAGATACACGCTCAGCGGGGCGCGGCGCAGGAAGAGGCTCATGCGGTTGCAGTCGTTAATCTGGATGCCCACGGTGCACGGCATGCAATAACCGCAGCCACGGCAGAAGTCGCCCGAGAGACTCTTGCGCTCCTCCTCCACTTTCAGCCATCGTTCAGGCGTCATGGCGGGCGGATTGTCCTGATAGGAGATGAATTCGTCCAACTCACTCTCACGCTGGATGCCCCAGATGGGCAGGGCATGGTCGTACTGATCTAGGAAAGCGTAAGCCAAGGCGGAGTCGGTGATCAAACCGCCAGCGAGGGCTTTCATACAGATGAAACCCATGCCTTTTTGGTGGGCAGCCTCCACGATGGCCAGGTCCTGATCCTCAGAAAGATAGGAGAACGGATATTGCAAAGTGTCGTAAAACCCCGATTCGATGGCTTCCTTGGCCACGCCCTGACGGTGGTTGCTGATGCCGATGAAGCGCACCTTGCCCTGCCGTTGCGCCACCTTGATGGCATCGTACAATCCCGCTTTGTCGTTGGGTTTCGGGCAATAATCAGGATTGTGGAACTGATAGATGTCGAGATAATCCGTCTTAAGGTTCGTCAAGGTGGTATGGAGCTGCTTCCAGAACTCCTCCACCGTGGTGGCACCCGTCTTGGAGGCGATCACGATCTTGTCGCGACGGTCCGAAAGGGCTTCCCCGATCTTCTCCTCACTGTCGGTATAAAACCGAGCCGTGTCATAGAAATCGATGCCGTTGTCGTAGGCTTTCTGCAGCAGATAGACGGCCTCCTTCATGCTCACCCGCTGGATCGGCAGAGCCCCGAAGCCGTTCTTGTTCACCGTCAAACCGGTGTTACCGATGGCTATTCTTTTCATATCTTTATAATTTGGCACAAATATAAGAAAAATTATCACTACTTTTGCAACATGAAAAAGATTTTAATACTTAACGGCCCAAATTTGAATCTTTTAGGCAAGCGCGAGCCCGAGATCTACGGCCGTGTTCCATTCGAAACCTACCTGAATTCCCTTAAGGCAGAATTCCCTGACATTCAGCTGGATTACTACCAGTCCAACCACGAAGGTTTCCTGATCGACAAACTGCAGGAAGCCGAAGGCGTGTACGACGGCGTGGTGATGAACCCTGGCGGCTATGCCCACACATCCATCGCCTTGGCCGACTGCGTGCGAGCCATCGACATTCCCGTCATCGAGGTGCACATCTCCGATATCAGCCTAAGAGAGCCGTATCGGCGTCATTCCTTCACCGCTGAAGCCTGCAAAAAATGTTTCTCGGGATATGGCTTGGAAGGCTATGCCCTAGCCCTTCGTGAACTTCTCGGAATCCAGCTCTGAGTAGCGTTTCTTCCCTTTCAGGAAATTCTCAACGACAATATTACGCATGTACATCTGCCCTACCTGATGGTTCGGCAACTGTTTACGTGTTTTGCTCAGCGAGGGGATGCGCTTATAGAAAGCGACATGCGCCCTGATGACTGCCCAATAGTCCTTCAAGCTGCCGTCAAACAGGAACTTCAACGACGCCACCCAGTCGAGCAGGATGCGATAAGTCACCACCCAAAACACCTTTCCCGAAGGCAAGTTCTTGTAGATCAACGAAAGATTGTTGCGGAAATTGAGATAGGTCTTGCGCGACGAGCTCTTGGGCAGCGTTCCTCCGCCGATATGGTACACCTTCGACTGGGGACAGCAGTAGATCTTGTAGTCCAGGTTTTTCATCCTCCAGCAGAAGTCGATCTCCTCCATGTGGGCGAAGAACGAGTCATCCAATCCCCCGTGTTTCAAATACAGGTCGGCACGAATGAACAAGCAGGCACCCGTAGCCCAAAACACCTCGCAGGTATCGTCATACTGCCCGTGATCCTCCTCCAGATGCTGGAAAAGCCGTCCACGACAGAAGGGATAGCCGTACTTGTCGATGAAACCGCCCGACGCACCGGCATACTCGAACTTATTCTTCTCGAAATAGGACAGGATCTTGGGCTGGCAGGCGGCAATACTGGGATCGGCATCCATCAAGGCCACAATCGGCTCGATCCAATGCGGCGTCACCTCGATATCGGAGTTCAATAGCACATAGTATTCCGCCTCGATCTGCCTTAAAGCCAGATTGTAACCCGTGGCAAACCCGCCATTGAAGTCGTTGATGATCAAGCGGATATCAGGGAAACGCTCTTTCATGAACGCCACCGAGTCATCCGTTGAGGCGTTGTCGGCGACCACAATGTCGGCCAACTCGGCGTCGGTGTTCTCGATGACGTTGGGCAGAAACTGTTCGAGGAATTTCTTGCCGTTAAAGTTCAATATGACTACCGCGACCTTTTTCATGCCTGTTGATTCCGGGTATGTTTCCACCGACGGTGCGACCACAGCCAGTTGTCGGGATTGGCTTCGATGAAATGTTCCACACAACGCACATAGCGCTCCATGATCTCACCGTCCTTGGTTTCCTTGGGGTTGTCAGTGACCAGCTCAAAGCTAACCTCATAGCGGCCTCTGCCCTTTCTTCTCATGTCGACAAACACAATGGCATAGTCAAGCTTCTTGGCGATGCGTTCGATGCCCGTAAACCAGCAGGTGTCCTGATGCAGGAACTCCGTCCAATAGTCGGAGGCCAAGCCGGGCGAGCTTTGGTCAGCCATCATCAGCACGGCATTTTGGCTGTCACGCAGCTGAGCCAGGCGCCGAAGCACCATGTTCGACTCCACCATCTCCAGGGTGCTGTCGCAGGTGCGGATGTAAAGCATCAGCTGCTCAAAGACAGGGCTTTTCACCCTTTTGTAAACAGCCAAAGCCTTTTGCGGAGTGAGTTGGGGAATCATCTTACCGAACCACTCCCAGTTGCCTGAATGTGGGATGGCATAGAACACGTTCTTACCTTGTTCGTAAAGGCGTTGCGCCACTTCTGGATTGGTATAAGTGATGCGGCTCTGATAGCCATTGGACTTCATGCGCAGCATCTTCGGGGTTTCCACGAACATATCGCAGAGGTTTTGGTAAAAACGGCGCTCAATCCGTTTGATTTCCTTTTCATCCTTATCAGGGAAGGAACGCACCAGGTTCTGACGGACCACCTTACGGCGATAGCGCAACAGATGATATACCAGAAAATAGTACACATCGGACTTCAGATAAAGAAGCCAATAGGGATGGATCGATAGGAATGCCACCCACAATCTCACGATATGAAAACCTAGTTTAGCCATCTTTTATCTGGGATTTCTGTAAAGGTCGCCGGCACGGGTGCCCCAAGCGCCCGGAGCTTCGGTCTGATCGATGATATCGCCTGTGTAGTCAGGTCCATAGAAGCGGGAATAGATCATCATCTGCCAACGCGGGTTGTTGACCTCTCCGATGATGTCGGAATGGATCAGCTCGTAGTCGTTGGTGACCATGTCCTGCGACATGAACACGCAGTGTTTGTTATGCTGGCCAGCCACTTCGTAATAATGCCAGATCTCGTATGGATAGGCACCCGGCTCGAAAGGCTCCTCGCAAATCTTATCAGGCGTGCCATATTTCAGGTAGACGTAGCCGCGGTCGGTCATGTAACCCTTCTTGGTCTTGGTAGAATAGGACGCATTGACCATCTTGACGTGGGCGTAATACTCTTGCCAGGCATCCTTGGGGTTGAGTGGTGCGCGGGTCGACCAGAAGGTGTAAAGGAACTGCTGCATGGTCTTCAGGTCGTCGGTTTTCACCAGGTTGTCGCAGTAGTTGCGTTCCGCCTCGGAGCAGCGTGGATTGAGGCAGCGGATGTATTCGCGTAAGGTGTCGATATCGTTGATCTCGGAAGCGAATGTGTTCAAGATGTTTGTGGAAGCGATGTCTTCCAGATGCATTTCGCAGCCAGGGTTATAACGCTGGAAGAAGGCGCTGTTGGAGGCCAAAAGCTTGTTGTCACGGTCACGCATCTCCACCACGAGGTAATAGTTGCCCGTAGGCAGCTCCTTGATGTCGATGGTATTCAGCAGGACGTTGACGTTGCTGACATCCATGCGCTTGATGAAGTTGAAGTCCTTCATCTTGGCCGACGACTCGTATGACTTGATGTAGTAGTTCACCAGGTATTTGCCTTCGGTAGGATAAATCTTATCGATGTTATACAGCTCGGTATAGAAGGTAAGCGAGTTGACATCGGCGAGATAGAACGAATAGATGCGAGGCAGGATGTTGAAGCCATTCTTGGTGAACTCCGAAGTCGTGGTGGCCTTGCTGTAACTGTCGACGAAAAGGATGTCGGAGACGGAAGGTGCATCGGAAGGAAAGTCAATCACGACGGTTTGAACGGCCGTAAAGGGCATTTGCTGGGGATTGTTCAAGTCCTTGACAGTCATTTCCATCACGTATTCTCCGTTATCGAGCGCGAAGCGCTGTTGGTCGATGAAGGCGCCGGCGATCTTGGCGGTATCGGTAACCACGGGGCTATCGAGGGCGATTTTTGAGAAGTTGGCTATCGTTTCGCCTTGTTTGAAGATGGTAGTCACTTCCACGGTAGCTTTGAATTTCGAGGCCTCGAATTGTCGATACTCCACGGTGGAGCAGTCGAAAGCGATGGCTGTCTCGATATAGGGCTTGTCACCAGGCACATTGAAGGTTGTGTATGAAAGCACAGACTGGATGGCTTTATTTTGGGCCATGCCGATGATGGCGATTGTCGACAGGACGAAAAAAAGGACTAGTTTTTTCATAGGTAGAGGTTTTGATGCCGCAAAGATAGGCAAAAATAATTTTTTTTGCCAAAAATGCTTGTGTGAAAACAAAAAGTTGTACTTTTGCAGCGGAGATATGGCTGAGTGGTCGATAGCGGCGGTCTTGAAAACCGTTAAACCGAAAGGTTTCGGGGGTTCGAATCCCTCTGTCTCCGCCAAGTAAAGCGACCGATGTCGCTTTTATTTTTGACCAAAGGAGAGATGCCGGAGTGGTCGATCGGGGCGGTCTCGAAAACCGTTGAACGCTTGTCGTTCCAAGGGTTCGAATCCCTTTCTCTCCGCGTTGGTGGGAAGCCGGTCCGCGTTAGCGGACTGGCTTTTTTCATGGCGGTCCGCCTGAGAGCGAGCCTCGGCGAGCTTTCAAGACGGTTCGCCATGGGAAAAGCCAAGGCTGGGCCCCGCCCAGACGGCTTCCCACCAACGCAAGGGCCCCCGCGGCGAGCGGAAAGGGATGACCGAGCAAAGCGAGGTAATCCCAAAGCCGCGGCAATCTTATTCGTAATGTCTGATTCTTACTTCAATACCGTCGGCTTCCAATTGTGATGGGATGCCGCTTACATCTGTCTGGCCGTAGTGATATGGGAACAACACCTTCGGTTTGACCATCCGTGCAGCGTTAAGGAGTTGATCGACCGTCATGGTGTATGGCTGGTTGCAAGGGAGGAAAGCGATGTCGATGTCTTTCAGTTCGGCCATTTCAGGGATGTCCTCTGTGTCAGCGGCGATGTAGATTCTCAGGCCGTCAAGGGTAAGGATGAAACCGTTATCCCTGCCTTTCGGATGGAATTGTTGATGTCCCTCGGTGGTGTTGTATGCAGGTGTGGCTTCAACGGTAAAGTCATCTGCCACCCGAAGCATATCGCCGTTAGCCATCACTGTGCCATATCCGAGAATGTCAGCGCAGGATTGGTTTGTGATAAGCTGTGTGTTGTCTCCGGAAAGGATTCTGATGGCGGCGGTGTCAAGATGGTCGTGGTGCTCGTGGGTGATGAAGATGTAGTCGGCCTTGGGCATGGCGGCGTAGTCAATGGTTTTCTCGCCCAGCTTCGTCACGGGGTCTATTTGAATCTCTTTGCCGTCGTATTCGATACGAATGGATGAATGAACAAGTGCGTGGATTCTGACCATCTTTCCGCTAGGGGTAGTAAAACTATCTACCTCAAAACCGGCGTTGTCATAGGCTGGCTGGGAGCATGCGGCCAATCCCAATAGTGCAAGGATGCTAGTGATTATCTTCTTCATTGTGATACTGTTGTTTGAAGCGGTAAAGATACAAAAAATGATTATCTTTGCCACAACGTTTTTGAACCCATATAATGATACAGAAACATTGCTTTGAGTGCGGAACGCCTCTGATCGAGAAGGAACTTTAGGGAGAAGGGATTGTGCCTTATTGCCCGAAATGTGAGCAATATCGATTCCCCAAGGGGAAAAGTTATTTTTATCGTAAAATGATTATCTTTGCCCCATGATCCGCCGTTTCAACTCATATAATCAATACTTCCAGAAGCTCTTCGGCTCCCGCGTCCAGAAGCTCAGCATCGACGCCGGCTTCAGCTGCCCCAACCGCGACGGCAAGATCTCAACCGGCGGCTGCACCTTCTGCAGCAACGAGGCCTTCAACCCCTCCTACTGCCGCCCCGAGAAAAGCATCCGCCAACAGATCGAGGAAGGCATGGCGTTCCACCAAAGGAGATACCGTCGCGCCAGCCAATACCTCGCCTATTTCCAGCCTTATTCCAACACCTACAAGCCTCTGGAGGAGCTGAAACGGATCTATCAACAAGCCCTTGACATTCCTTCTATAATAGGTATCGTCATCGGCACCCGCCCCGACTTGATCGACGAGCCCCTACTCCACTACCTAAACGAAGTCCAGAAAAGCCATTACGTCATGCTGGAATATGGCGTGGAGAGCGTCTACGACGAGACCCTGAAACGCGTCAACCGAGGCCACGACTTCTCTACGGCTGAAAAATCCATCCGCATGACCGCAGATCATGGCATCCCCTGCGGCGGACACTTCATCTTCGGCCTCCCCGCCGAGACCAAAGCCATGATGCTCGATGCCGCCGACGTCATCTCCCAACTGCCTTTGACCACCGTCAAGTTCCATCAACTGCAGATTTTCAAAGGCACCAAGATGGCCGAGGAATTCAGGCAGCATCCCGAGGACTTCCACCTTTTTGAATTAAATGAATACATCGACTTCGTGATCGATTTCGCCGAGCGGCTCAACCCCGACATGGTCATTGAGCGTTTTGCCGGCGAAGTGCCGCCACGTTTTCTGGTCTCCGAGCCATGGATGAAACTGCGCTACGACGAGGTGCTGAGCCGCATCGAGAAGCGCATGGAGGAAAGGGATAGTTGGCAGGGGAAAAAGTTTAAAGATAAAAGATAATAGATAAAAGTTAAAAGTTAAGAGTTAGGACATGAAAAAAAGCTGGATTCTAATATTAATAATGGGTTGTTTTGAGGTCTTAGGATTCGCCAAAACAGATGGCAAAACCAAGATCAACATCATCCTCAAGGAGCAATCCAACGTGACGGAACTGATGCGTACGGCGAATTCCTTCCCGACCAAGGCCGCGCGTCGCGACTTTGTGATCAACACTCTGAAACGTCAGGCCGAAGAATCGCATTACCATTTGTTGAGCCTTCTCAACGAATTGGAAGCCAACGGGATGGTCGAGGAAATCCGTCCGCTTTGGATCGTGAATTCCGTGAGTTGTTATGCCGACGAGACCGTCATCCAAGAGATCGAAAAACGGAACGACATCCTGACGGTTTATCCAGTGGAACAACTGCCCTTGATGGACGACGTAGAAGCCGTCCACGTGGAACGTGGCAATGGTCGCGAGATTGCGGAGAACCTGCTGCAAGTGAACGCCGATCAGGTGTGGGAGCTCGGCTATACCGGCGAAGGCGTGCTCGTTGGCCTCATCGACACCGGCGTGAGGCTCACCCATGCCGACTTGCAAGGTCGTTTTTGGGATGGCGGAACCGAATATCCCAACCATGGTTACGATTTTGCCAATCACGACAATGACCCTTCCGACCAAAACGGGCATGGCACCCATGTCGCTGGAACCATTTGTGGCACAGGTGTTTCCGGCACACAAACCGGTGTCGCTCCCGATGCCAAACTGATGGTTTTAAAGGTTTTTGGCAACAACCAGCAGACCGATGAGACCATTTTACTTGAGGCCATGCAGTTTGCCGTGGAGCATGGCGCCGACTTGCTGAACATGTCGCTGGGTTGGCCCGATCCAAGCTCATCGGTCAAACGCTTGCACAGACAGGCATGCGAAAACACCCTCGCCGCCGGCATCGTAGCCGCCGTTTGCGCGGGCAACATCCGCAACTTGCAGTATTTGGTACCGATACCTCATAACATTTATTCGCCAGGCGATTGTCCACCACCTTATCTTCATGAAGACCAGATGGCCAACGCGGGCGGCGTAAGCTGTGTGATCAGTGTTGGTGCCGTCGATTTCAACGACACGATCACTTACTTCTCCTCGGTGGGACCGTCAACGTGGACCGATGTACCCCAATACAACGATTATCCATACGATCCCAACAGCGCCACCGAAATCGGTTTGATCCGTCCTGACGTGTGTGCTCCCGGCTTGAACATCAAGTCGTTGGATTACAACAATGACACCGGTTACACATTATTGGATGGCACCTCGATGGCCACGCCTTGCGTGGCTGGCACCATCGCCTTGATGCTTTCCAAGAACCATGAGCTCACACCAGCAGAAATCGATGAAATCCTGGAACGGACAGCGGTACAACTTTCCGAACATAAAAGCAACGATTTCGGTTCAGGTCGCATCAATGCCTTGGCCGCCGTCAACGCCGTAAGTTATGAGACCGTGAGCGAAAGCACCATGAAAGCCGCTGTTTACCCCAATCCCAGCACAGGCGACTTCACCATCCAATGCGATGGCATGAAACGGATTGAAGTCTTTTCGATGGATGGTAAGCTGGTGACTAGCATACAAACAGAAAGCCCCGTCCAACAGCTCCATGGCTTGATGAACGGGACTTTCCTGATGAAGATTACCACCACTGACGGGGTAATCGTTCAAAAGATCGTCAAACTGTGACTTTATTTAGCCAAATTCACTTTTTGGAACGACACGCCGTTGGAAGTCTCAACGCGAATCATGTAAACACCTGAACCGAAGGAGCCAAGATCAACCGTGGCCTGACCTTCAGCTTGGGTATGCATCACTTCCTGACCAAGCATGTTGAATACCGAAACGTCCATGGTACCCTGGCCGTCAATCTTCAGCAGACCATCGGTGGGGTTTGGGTATACTTGAATGTCCTTTTCAACAACTACTTCTGACGTTCCGACGTGTTCGCAGTTGTTCTCATGAGTCATGAAAACACCATCTTCCAAATTG
The DNA here is from genome assembly GCA_017645245.1 of Bacteroidales bacterium. Taxonomy (GTDB): domain Bacteria; phylum Bacteroidota; class Bacteroidia; order Bacteroidales; family F082; genus Limimorpha. The sequence goes on along the minus strand of JAGCPG010000038.1, from coordinate 18,901 downwards.
CTTCCAACGAACAGTTCATTGCCTAGGTCATCAAAGACCATGAATGAGCACTCATAATCCGTGTCATATCCTTCGCTAAGGTGGTACCAGCCGTGGTTCCAAATGAAGTTGAGGTTGCCTTTCAGCAGCGGCACGGTGATGGAATCGATGGAACCTTCTGTCATGGTGATCACTGCGATGCGTTGACCATTGGCAGCCTCTGATGTCACGCTGATGGCAGCGCCTTTCCAGCCGTCACCTCCAAAATCGCGAAGCTGGAAGGTAATGTCGCATTTCTCGCCAACCAAAACTTCGAAATAGCTTCTCTTGCTGAAACCAGTTTCGTTTTCGGCAATAATAGAGTATTTATAGAGACCCGGCTCGAGATCCATGTCAGCAATGTCCATGTGTGTGCCTTTAACACCTTCCGTTTGGAAAACGATTTCATTGCCGCGATAGACGTATATCGTAAAGTCACCCAAAGGCTCGCCGTTGAGGTTGTTCTCAGGATTGGTCCAGCTGATGTTTACGCTTGTATTATCTTCGTTTTCAACCACTTCGAAATCGGCAATGGCTTCAGGACGATTTAGATAATCTGTTGTGTTGGGCAAAATGTGCCCGATAAAGGAATTTGAATCGTTAAAGGCATACTTGGTGGTGTTGAGAGCTCCGATAGGGCACCAGGCATCGTCTCTGCCACTCCAGCCCCAGTTGAAATGGAAGTAATCATTCTCATCATAGCCATCGCACACGAAAGCGTGACCGCCTGCACCGTTGTCGTCCGAACCACTGTAATACAACGGAATATGTTCATCCAAACCACCGTCTTTCAACATTTGAGCCCATTGCTCATTGGTATACCAATTAAATCCCCAGAAACTCAACGTCTCATACTCCACCGAAGTAAAGCGGAAATAATTTTGCAAGGCTGTTGGCACATCTTGCGAATAAGCGCCGCTACCGTGACCGCTGTACTGCATGTCAACAGAGATACCGCAATGATGCAAGAACTGTGCGATATAGAAATAATCCTCTTCGGTGCTCGTCGAATCCAGCTCAAGAGGCATCAGCTCAAAATGATAGTCTGTCTCGCCAAAATTAGCAGTTTGCTGCGCATAGCCACTCGGATAATAGGTATAGGATCCAGTACCACGAGGCGGCCAGTCGAAATATTTCATCACCTGAGCCATGGCTGTGGCTACGCAACCTGCGTAAACGTGACCTCCACTACCCTCTTCATCCTCCGGGCACTGGCTGCTGTAAGGGAAGTTCTGGTTCCAGATGGTCTGGCACAATGGGCCAACCACGGGACGGGCATTAACACCACGATTGAGGCTGCCTGTCTCTGAAACCGAACGCCATTCGGCAACGATATCGGGCGTTGCGGTCATGTTGTGTTCACGCACAAATTGGATCTCCGAACGGAAGCTATTCAGCGTGAATTCGAAGCCCTCGGCGACATTCTCAGGATCGAAGCATCCCTTAGTGGAATAAGCCAAGATAGGCTTCACACGGTCGTCACCGGCCACGATCACGAAGCCGTTGTTACCCCTGACGTTGAACACATAGTAATCCACCTCACCGCGGGTGATAGCTGCGCTGACAAGCTGAAGCTGGATCTCAGCCCTTTCCTGACCAAGCACCGTTGTGCCCAAGAACTGACGGCCTATACGCTGCGCCGTCTGTTGGCTGACGTTTCCAGCCCAAAGGTTACCCATCGCCAATGCGACAAGTACGAATAAAGTCAAAATCTTTTTCATGATATTTACAATTTCAAATTCAAATATTTAGGCGCAAAAATACCAATAAAAATCACTTTTCGCATGACAAAAACCAAATTTTTAAAAAATAGTCGTACTTTTGACCCCGCCTAAAATAACAAAAATCATGACTAGAAATTCTATTTTATCCCTTCGGAAACTGGTCTTGGCCATCATAGCCATCACCTTTGTTTTTGCGTTCAGCGCATGTAACAACAAAGACAATGAGAACGTCCAGCGTTTCAAGGACGCTGCCTCCAACCTCGACAACACCCATCACACCTTGGTGGATGAGTTCGACTACTGGCCGGAGTGCGGCATCCGCGTCATGGGAAGCCACCTCGCCTCGCTCATCTCGCTGACTGAGTTGCAGGAGATGCTCCCCTGCCCGCTTTATGTATCGGGTCCACACCACGACGGCAAATGGGATCTTGAGAATGAGAATGACTTCGGCCATTACAACCCCAAGGCCATCCAATACCTTGCCGACCTCGCCAAGAAGGTGGTCTCCGACAAGAACTTCGTGAAGCTGACCAAGCCGCTCGTCGACGAATACCTTTATCGCCAAATGCGCATCATGATGGTGCTTCACGATGCAGTGTACGACGAAGAGCTTTGCCCTGAGGATTACCGCGAAAACCTCTTCAACGAGATGATTGAGACCAACGGCTACGGCGACGACGCCTTCTATATCCAAGCCGTGTTGGACCTTGAGGATGGCAGCTATGTCTATTCCAACACCAGCGACAGGTTCCTTTATTTCTGGGCAAGACGCTGGAAGGACGGCACCATCGACCAGTTCTACCAAGCCCTCAGCACTGTCTATAAGGCTTATTATCCTGAATATGAATACCATCTTTACGACTATTTCATGGAAGAAGGCGATTATTGGGAAGGCGACTGGGAGGAAGAGTTCTATTTCTATCCAACAGAATATAATGTCGAATTGGAACCCGACGAGCCTGTGACAGACGAAGAGCGCTTCAACGAGGAAGACGGCATGGAATACATCATGGGGGCTGTTTTAAACCTCGACAACAGCACCAATGTCTTGGAATATGAATACGACGATTGGCCAAACGGCACCTTGCGTATCACAGCCAGCCATCTCTTCTCCATGCTATCTTTGAGAACCTTGAATCGCATCCTTCCTTGCGACCTCTACGTCTCAGGACCTCATCACTACAACCACTGGGAGTTCAATTGCTCATACGACTTCGGTCGCTACAATCCCGATGCCATTCAATACCTTGACAAACTGGCCTCAAAGATCGTCGCTGACAAGAAGTTTGTTCAGCAGACCAAGCCCCTCGTTGACAAATACTTAAAGAAGCAGATGTTCACCATGAAAGCCATTTATGAAGGTCTCGACAACAAAGAGCTTTGCGCTGACAAACAGGAGATCCTGGTTAACAGCATGGAATGTGAAGGCCACACTTACGACAACACTGTCGCTGGCAAGTTCCTTTACAATTTGCCTGGCTACAATGATGAAGACAACAACTATTGCTACGAAATTGAGATGTGCCTCTACTGGTGGGCCCGCCGCAACGCCGATGACACCATGGATCTCTTCTATCATGGTCTGAAGACGGTGTACGACGCCTACTATCCAGAAGAATAACACGATGTGTTCCAATACAAGAAAAGCTGCGCTTCCTGTGAGGCGCAGCTTTTTTTTTCGAAGGCTCTGAGGATTCTAAATCTTATTCTGCCACTTCTTGAGCTTTGGCTCTGAAGTTAATGAGATCTTCCTCAATGAAATTCTTCACATAGACGCTCTTGCCGATGACGTCTTCCTCGGCGGCGTGAACATAGACGTTAGCCGAACGCAGGAAGAGATGTGGAGCGTGGGTGGCATCGTCCAAGATGAGCAACGACATCATGATGTCGCCAGTCATGTCGTATAGACGGCGGGCCAAGAAGTCCTGAACCTCTTGGTTGTTGGCGCCCTTCACATAGTTGATGCTCTGCTCATAGAGTTCAACCAATGTGCGCACCGTGTTCTGCAAAGGTTTCAGGTCCTCGGAGACCTCGTTCTCCAGCATTTCCTTCATGATGGTGAGGTAAGTGCCATTGGTGATGTAACGAATGGCCGCCACCACCTGCAGCTGCGTCGTGCCTTCGTAAATCGAGAAGATACGAGCATCGCGGTAGAGGCGCTGACATTTGTACTCCATGATGAAGCCCGAGCCACCGTGGATGCTGATGGCATCGTAAGCGTTCTGGTTTGCATACTCGGAGTTCATACCCTTGGCCAAAGGTGTGAAGGCATCGGCCAAACGAGAATATTTCTTACATTCGGCACGCTCCTCAGGAGTCAGCGGACGCTCACGCTGGATGTCCTCCAAGCACTTGTAGATATCCACATAACGGGCAGTCATGTAGAGCAGCGAACGACCAGCGTCAATCTTAGCCTTCATGCGGGAAAGCATGTCGTAAACAGCCGGGAATTCGATGATCTTCTTGTGGAACTGTTGACGCTCGCTGGCATACTTCAAAGCCTCGTTGTAGGCCTCTTGACCGAGACCAACGGATTGAGCTGCGATACCTAGACGGGCGCTATTCATCAAAGCCATGACGTAACGGATCAAACCCATGCGGGTCTCACCACAAAGCTCTGCCTTGGCGTTCTTATAGGTCAACTCGCAAGTCGGCGAACCATGAATACCGAGCTTATGCTCGATGTGGCGCACGTTGACACCGCCTTGGCGCTTGTCGTAGATGAACATCGACAGGCCACGGCCGTCCTTGGTGCCTTCTTCGGAACGGGCCAACACCAAGTGAATGTCGGAATCGCCGTTGGTGATGAAACGCTTCACGCCATTGAGGAGCCAGCAACCATCTTTTTCACTATAAGTAGCTTTCAGCATGACGCTCTGCAGGTCTGAACCGGCATCAGGCTCGGTGAGGTCCATCGACATGGTCTCGCCAGCGCAAATACGAGGGATGTATTTCTTGCGTTGTTCTTCGTTGCCGAATTCATACAGTGTATCGATGCAGGATTGCAATGACCAAATATTTTGGAAACCGGCATCGGCGGAAGCAACCATCTCGCTCAACATAGAGAAGACGGTGATGGGCAGGTTGAGACCGCCGTAACGGCGGGGCATAGAGACGCCCCAGAGGCCACCTTTGGTGCAGGCGTCAATGTTTTCCACGGTCTTGGAGGCATAAATCATGCGGCCATTCTCGAGATGCGGACCTTCGAGGTCAACTGATTCGGAATTGGGCTCAATGATATTGCCTGTGATGTCACCTGTGATGTCTAAGACACGGCGGTAGTTCTCCATCGCGTCTTCGTAATCCACAGGAGCATAGTCGTAGTTGTCCTTATCCGCAAAGTTGCGTTCCTTCAGCTCGACGATGCGCTTCATCAGCGGGTGGTCGAGATAGAAATCAAGGTTCGGGTTGTCGTTATAATAGTTTGCCATGATTACTTCGAGTTTTGTTTGTAATACTTAATCAGTTTCGGGACGACCTCCTCGACAGTGCCGACAATCACATAATCAGCAATGCGATTGATGGGAGCATCGGGATCGCTATTCACCGAGATGATGATTTTACTGTCCTGCATACCGGCGATGTGCTGGATCTGGCCACTGATACCGCAAGCGATATAAACTTTCGGGTGAACGGTGACACCAGTCTGACCGATTTGGCGGTCGGTGTCGCAGAAGCCCGCATCGACAGCGGCACGTGAGGCACCGACTTCGCCGTGGAGCACCTTGGCGAGTTCAAACAGCATGTCGAAGCCTTCCTTGGAACCCATGCCGTAGCCACCTGCCACGACGATAGGCGAGCCCTTCAGGTTGTGCTTGGCAGCCTCCACGTGGTGGTCAAGGACCTTCACGACGTATGCCATCGGAGAAACATATTTGCTTACTTCAGGATAAACCACTTCGTTCTTGGCTTTGCCTTCATAAATGGCCTTCTGCATCACGCCCGAGCGGACGGTGGCCATCTGAGGACGATGCTCAGGGTTGACGATGGTCGCCACGATGTTTCCGCCGAAAGCGGGACGAATCTGATACAGCAGGTTGTCGTAGTGCTTCTTAGTCTTGATGTCATCGAAGTCACCTATTTCAAGTTGGGTGCAGTCGGCGGTGAGGCCGCTGGTCAACGAAGAACTGACGCGTGGGCCGAGGTCACGACCGATGACGGTGGCGCCCATCAGGCAAATCTGCGGCTGTTCCTCCTTGAAGAGGTTGACGAGGATATCGGTGTGCGGTGCGGAGGTATAGGGGAACAGTCCTTCGCCGTCGAATGCGAACAGCTTGTCCACGCCGTAAGGCAGAATCTGGTCTTCCACCTTGCCCTTGATGCCCGTGCCAGCCACCACGGCATGCAGTTCCACGCCCAGCTGGTCGGCCAGTTTACGCCCTTTGGTGAGCAACTCCTGTGAGACTTCGGCCACCTGTGTGCCTTCGGTCTCGATATATACGAATACGTTGTTCATTATCCGATAATCTTTTCGTCCAACAATTCTTTGATCAATCCTTCCACATCGGCGTCGCTGGCGGTGAGGGTCTTGCTCTCCTTGGCCTGGAAGACGATGTTCTGCACGGTTTTCACCTTGGTGGGACTGCCCGAGAGACCGCATTGGTTCGGGTCGCCATCCACATCGGCCACACTCCACTGGTTGAGAGTCAAATACGGTCTGTCTTTGCTCAATTCTGAATTCCGTCTTCCGGCTTCTGTATTCCCATCCACCTCAAGCGGGCACATGGCATACTTGTATTTCATCACCAGTTTGGCATTGCAGGGACGGCAAGGTGCCGCACTGCCGTTGACGGTAATCACGCAAGGCAGCGGCACTTCCACGGTCTCCACACCACCGTCGATATGGCGGCGGATGGTAGCGATGTTGTTTTCGATCTTGAGGATTTCCTCGGCATAGGTCACTTGGTTGAGGCCCAGTTTCTGTGCCACTTGCGGTCCCACTTGTGCGGTGTCGCCGTCGATGGCCTGACGGCCTCCGATGACGATGTCAACGTCACCAATCTTCTTGATAGCGGTGGCAAGGGCATATGAGGTAGCTAAGGTATCAGCTCCTGCAAAGAGTCTATCAGTGAGCAGCCAACCAGTGTCGGCGCCACGGAAAAGGCCTTGGCGAATAATTTCACCAGCGCGCGGCGGGCCCATGGTGAGCACGCCCACAGTGCTGCCGGGGTTCTGTTCCTTGAGACGCAGCGCCTGTTCAAGGGCGTTGAGGTCTTCAGGGTTGAAGATTGCGGGCAACGCGGCGCGGTTCACGGTGCCTTCAGGCGTCATGGCGTCTTTACCCACATTTCTCGTATCGGGCACTTGCTTGGCAAGCACCACGATTTTCAATGCTTTTGTCATAAATTAAAAAAATCTCGTTTTCAAATTCGGCGGCAAAGATAGATAAAATAAAGATACGTGCTGCCTTTTTATATAAAACAATGAGTTAGGTTCGTCTCAATCTCCTCTTAAGACGACGAATATCACGACGATTGTTCCAAACTGCCACGATGTTAATCGTTTCATTCTCAATATAATAAACAATTTGATGGAGTTTAGACGGAAGGGTATGGTAAGAAGCACTTGTGACAGGATCTTTAACAAACTCTTTGCCCATCAAAGGAAAGGCCAACAATAGATTTACAGTATCATGTATTTCAGAAAAAACGGCCTCTGCTCTTTTTATACCATATAAAGAGTCCACATACTTTAATATCTCTCGCAAATCATTAAGAGACTGGTCTTCCCAATTAATCCGCATAACTGGCAAGCCATTGTTCGATTTCACGCATCGCCTCATCGTGTGGAATCATCCTAGCATAGCCTGCCTTAATCTTCCTACCACGCTCCAACACCATAGCTTTTGCCTCCTCAATTGAGTAAGTACAGGGAACACCATCTACGACATGGTTTCCCTCCCTTTCAGATTCTATGGTTTGGTTGCCGTTTTTCATGATCTGTATCTTTGGTTGCAAAGATAACGTATTTTTAATTGTGAGTTGCATTTTTCTGAGATTTTTGATTATCAATAAAATAAGAAATACTATTTCATAATTAAATACTTTGCAAAAATAATATAATACCTTTATATATCAAGTATTAATTACTAAAAAAGTAATAATTTAGTTTCTTATTAATATTAATAACTCAAATATCAACAGATTTGAGACGAATAACGTACCTCTGGCACGCTCTTTATCAATACTTATCTTGATACGGCGTTGATTCTACTCCTTTCTTACGAAGTGAATCCACCATTCTATCCAACGGTTTCCGCCACATCTTCTTGAACCATTCGGTATCGCCGAACCATTTTACCAACGTTGGACTGATGGCATAATAGGTCTTGATAAAAGCGCGGCCATACCATGTCGCATCCAAAGTGTTGTCGCGGAAACGGCGAAGTGTCCAGACTTCGGGACAATTGTAAGAGCCATAAACCGCAGTGGCGACGTAACAACCTGAATCGCTTTTACCATAATCGATTTCTGGCATTTCATAGGTCGGCTCGTATCTTTGAATCTTCTCCACAACACTTTCTAAATCTTTCAGTTGCTCCTGTTGCGCCTCTGAATTAAGGTATTTAAACAGTTTCACATGAATTCCCACTCCTAATTTCCAGCTATCTACGGCAACAGACATATATGTTTCTTTAAACTCTTTTTCAAGAACCACTCCATAAAAATACATTATTTGCTGGATTTCTATCACATTATGGATATACTCTTCTTCATATTCATATTTGATAGATTCTGCGATGCCCTTATAATGCTCAGTAGCCGCTCCATACAGCATAACCGAGATCTCTCCGTTTTTCACACAGATTTTCTCAACTATTCTTTTTTGTTCTGCCTCATCCGGAACATTTGTTCTCACCAGTCTCATTACACGAGGGAGGCTATTCGCCACATTCTTTGCAGCTTTTCGTATCTCTCCAATTCTACAGCTCAAAGATTTATAGTATACTGCATAATAATTCGCCTCCCAACTATCAGGATCTTTAACAAGTATTTGGTTATAATACCTCGCAGCATTCTCGGTATTTTTCTCAATGGATGCAGCTCGTGCCAATTTATATAAATTCTGCAACTCATCTGATGTATCGACCTTAACCGTACCTTTCACATCCACAGTTCCATCAATCATTAGTTTCTTTGCTTCCTCAACGGAATACTTCGTGCCACAATTCTGACAAACAAAAAGTCCATCTTGCTTGACTATGTCATTGCTTCCGCACATTTCACATTTAATCGCTTTCATGATCCTATTGTTTTAATGGTTCAACTATTTACACAAAACAAAAACAGCGTGGATTTAACCTTGCTCGAGCACCAGGGGTTCCACGCCCTACACGTCTAACAAGTACTCCACGCCGTAACAATTACGGCATCTGTTTACTTTCCTTGACGTGTTACCCCACCGAAACGGAGACTGAATGGAACTTTGGTGTTCAAGGACAGCTACAAACGCTATCTTATAATATGTTTATTGAGTCTATCTTTTTCCTTTGTTTTGTTTTGCTTTGCTTTAATTCAACAACCTGTTTATTATTTGAAACCGCTATGCCTCATGAGCATAATTGGCAAAATTTCCCAAAATTTGTTCAATATGGATAACCTCATCGGAATCTTCAAAAGAGAACCCATTACCAAGGATATACCATTTCTTCCTTTGTTCCATGCTCAAACGTTTCACACTTGGAAACCTCGAAACCGAAACAATGATAATCCTTCCATCCTGCAAGTCAATCTGCATTTTCCCACGTATCGGGAAAGATACATCTTTAATCCGAGGGATGACATCCCAATAACCTTCAATCTCGCACATTTTATTCTTTAACTTTGATACTTCTAACTTTTTCTCCCGCTTTAAACCTCTCCCACTGTCCCAGCATTTCATTACGATACTTATTCACGATTTCAACGACTTGCGTCAATTGTTTGTCTGAAAGATCACCTTTCTTAACCACCTCCACTTGTGGCTCCAACCAGATCTTGGCCAAATTCACCATTCCCGCCTTACCCACATGGACATGCGCTCGGTTTTCGTTGCTGTCTGATCCGTAAAACAAGAAAGTCCAAATGAATCTTGCTGTAGCATATATAAAGATTTTTGACATAACACTTTCGTTTGCAAATATAATCAATTCTTAAATATGGGTGATATTTTTTTCATTTTTCGGCCAACCAACAATAATAAAAACTCAATCCTCATAACCGGCTATTAGCTGTTCCATCTCACGCATCACCTCTTCGTGAGGAATCATCTTAACACGGCCAGCCTTAATCTCCCTACCACGTTCCAAGACCATAGCCTTAGCCTCTTCTGTAGAGTAAACGCAAGGGGCACCATCTATAACATGATTTTCCACTTTTTTCGATTCTATGGTTTGGTTACCGTTTTTCATTATTTCAATCATCTTTGAGGGCTAAGATAACGTATTCATGATTTTCCACTTTTTTCGATTCTATGGTTTGGTTACCGTTTTTCATTATTTCAATCATCTTTGAGGGCTAAGATAACGTATTTTTGATTGATAGCTGCATTTTACCGAGAAATTTAGAATGAATTATTTTGCAAATATAATACTTTTATTTTAAATATCAAGTTTTTTTTAAATGAATTATTAATACATCATTGAATTAATGAAACTTATTTTTTTGTTATTTATAAATAACTCATTTATAATCAGCGTACATCACGTGCAGTTATTGTTATATTTTGTACTTTTGCAACTGTTTTAAAATCCAAATATGACCATCACCGACATCCTACATAAAACCGACCTCAACAAAGAGGAAATCAAAACGCTCCTTTCAGCTGAAGGCGAGGATATGAAGAAGCTCTTCGACCGCGCCTTGCAGGTGAAGCTGGAGCATCTGGATAATTACGTCCACCTGCGTGGACTGATCGAATACAGCAACATCTGCACTAAATACTGTCTCTATTGCGGGGTAAGGAGCAAGAACCCGAACTTCACAAGATATCAACTCAGCGACAATGAGGTAATCGAATGTGCCAAACTGGCCCATGAACTCGGCTACGGCTCGGTGGCTTTGCAAAGCGGCGAGCGCTCTGACAAAGAGTTTACGGATAAAATCACGCATCTGGTCAAGGAAATCAAGAAGATTGACAACGGTAGTTTAGGCATCACGTTGTCATTGGGTGAACAGACAGAAGATGTCTATAAAGAATGGTTTGAAGCTGGCGCACATCGTTATCTTTTAAGGATTGAGGCGTCCAATGAGGAACTCTATTATAAGATTCATCCGCATGATGCGAAACATGATTTCCAAACGCGGTTGAACTGTATCGATACTTTGTTGAAACTGGGCTACCACACGGGCACCGGCGTCATGGTGGGTCTCCCCTTTCAGACCTTGGATGACCTTGCCGATGACCTTCTCTTCTTCAAACAAAAAGACGTGGCCATGGTGGGCATGGGACCCTTTATCCCCCACCCCGACACGCCTTTGTGGGAATACAGAGACCAGATCCCTTCAGCCGCCGAACGCATGGAACTAACTTTGAAGATGATTGCCATCCTTCGCCTGATGATGCCTGAAATCAATATGGTGGCCGCCACCGCCAACCAGACCGTTGATCCAATGGGCAGAGAAAAAGCCATCGCCGTGGGTGCCAACGTCATTATGCCAAATTTAACGCCGAATGAGTTCCGTGAGAACTACCTCATCTATCCGGACAAAGCTTGTGTGAAAGATAAACCAGACCAATGCCAAACCTGTTTGGATGTGAGACTGGCGGCCATCGGACACCGGGTTCTTTATAATGAATGGGGTGACTCGCTTGCTTTCCGCAAAAAGATAAAAGATAAGAGATAATAGTTTTGATGGATAAGATAGGAAAATATGAATTCATCGCCGAGCCGTTCCACTGCGACTTCTCAGGACATCTGTGTCTGGGCAACCTCGGCAATCAGATGCTCAATGCCGCCGACTTCCACTCCACCGACCGCGGCTTCGGCATGAAATACCTGATGACAATCCAACGCTCATGGGTACTCTCACGATTGGCCATCGAGATGACGGAAATGCCCCAACAATACGAGCGTTTCACCATCGAGACGTGGGTGGAAAACGCCTTGAGATTCTTCACCCAACGCAATTTTCAGGTTAGCGGTGCCAACGGCAAGATTTATGGCTTCGGCCGATCCGTTTGGGCCATGATCGACACGGAAACAAGGCAACCCTCAGACATCCTAGCCATCGACAACGGCGCCATCAACCAGTGGATTGAGGCAGAAAAGCCCTGCCCCATCGAAAAAGGCGATCGCGTAAAGATGAGCAACGAGGCCGAACTGGTCCGCACCATCAATACCCATTACAGCGACATCGACATCAACGGACACGTCAACTCGGTGAAATACATCGAGCATGTGATCGACTTATGGGATATCGCCTGGTATCGCGAGCATCAGATCAAAAGGTTCGACATCGCCTACGTCGCCGAAACACATCAAGGCGATAAAATCCATTTTTTCAGGGAACAAACGGACGAAAAGACCTATTGCGTCAGGTTAGTCAAAACGGACCAAATCACCCAAGAAGACACCGAAGTTTGCCGTTGCAAAATCCTATTCACCTAACGTCCACCTCTCACCTCTCAACTAATCTCCTCTATGATCTTATCCTCCTCGCTCAAGTCGGGATTGAGCCGTTGGATGGGCTTGAAGCGATAGAAAAAGCGGAAAGCCATGACACGCACCACCGTGTAAGCCGGAATGGCCACCAACATGCCGATAGTACCACCAAGATGACCCGCCAGCAGGAAGACGATGAAGATCTCCAGCGGATGGGCCTTGATGCTGGTGGAATAGATCAACGGCTGATAGATGAAATTGTCAATCAATTGTGCCGTCAGCATGATGGCCAAGATGATCAGGGCAAACACCCAGATGTTCACATCCAATCCGGCACCGACACCCAGTTTCAAGACCACACCAATGATCACGCCGATGGCTTCGCCGATCAGCGGTCCCACGTATGGAATCACGTTCAGGATGCCCGCGATGAAGGCAATGCCGATGGCATAGCTGAAATCCAGTCGGGCGATGATCCACAAGCCGAGGAAATCGATCAGGGCAACACCCAGCATCTCCACAAGAAGTCCCACGAAATAGCGCGATAGCAACTGGGTGATGTCGTTCAAGGTCTTCGACATGTTCTTTTCCACCTTGTCGGGCACCAGGGCACAGATGATCCTTTCGAACAAACCCGTCTCCTTGATGAAGAAAAACGAGATGAACATCACGGAGAACAACCCCACAAATGCGCTGCTGACCACCGAAGCCACCGATCCGACGAACCCGGAGACGTTGCTCAGGTTGACTACTTCTTTCAGCTTATCCATGATCAGGGTGACCACGTCGAAATCCTTTCCCAAATCCGGGAAAAGGCCGATGAGCCAGGTGTTGATGCTATCCACCGGATTTGAGCCGAAATAGGATCCCGTGCTCAAGGCGGAGGCATCGCGAATGATGTTGCTCACCAAAGGCACCATCTGGGTAATCACCAAAACCAAAAAGGCAATGATCAGCAGAAGGGTCAAGATGGCCAACAGCCAATCGGGAGCGTGTTTTTTCTTGATGGTGACCTTACGAAGCATTTTCATGATGGGTCGGCCGATGAGTGAGACCACAAAAGCAACGAGAATGTATATCAGAACGGTTCTGAAATACCAGCACAAAGCGGCGACAATGGCCAAACCACCCAATTTAATCAGGTATCCCGCTAGTTTATCGACGTTTCTTTCCTCTTCCATTTTTTCACATTTAAAGGGCAAATTTAGCAATTATTCTTTGATTTTCTTATCTTTGCAAGCTAAAACTTCCAAAAAATGAAAAAGCTTCTGTTTACGCTCTTCATCTGTCTTATGGCATCTTTTTCCTTTGCCGACAGCATCCTTATCGAAGGTTTTGAATACGGAAACCACGACCTGGAGGTCCCCGTCGGTTGGGTTTGTAGCGACAACTCGTGGTTGGCCGGCTTTCACGAGAAGGACCACAACCGCATCCCTCATGCGGGCAACTGGTATGCCTTCACCGATGCCGACGATTCGTGGATGTTCATGGAGTTGTTTTTTAGCAGCCAGCTGAAATACCGTTACCACTTCTGGGCCATCTCCGATGGGGAATACGACGTGGAATTCTGGGTTGGCAGCGGTCCCTCGACCAGCGAGATGTCCACCCTGCTTTTCACCAAGACGGTGAACAGCGGCGAATACCAGCGCTTTTCCGAATACATTGAGACGATTGCCGCCAATTATCAATACTTTGGCATTCACGCCATCGCCCACGAAGGCGCTTTCTACCTCACGATCGATGACGTTACCGTCGATGTAGTCGGAAAATACGATTTCATCGCAACGCCGTCAAGTGCCGACACCATTCTCTTCCCCGGCTCACAAGCCACTTTCCATTTCGATGTACAAAACCTTGGTTATGAGCCTATTGTAGTGATTTTTTCGCCTTCACACGAGTACTTCACCAACTTCCATTTCTATGTTGAAGGAAACCAAAGCACCTCTTTTCCTCTTGATCCAGACGAGACCAAGCATGTGAGAGCGGAAGCGACCTTGAAACCCGAAATCCAAGCAGGCACCTTATGTTGGCTTGACATCATGCTCGTGCTCGACTGCGATTGTGCGACCTCCATGACCACCTTGTGGGTTTCCGTAGTTGAGCCGGCAGGCATTGAAGAACATTCCATCGCAAGCATCTATCCCAATCCCACCCAAGGTCCCGTCACCATCGAAGGCACCGGACAAGTCACCGTGAGCAACGCCATCGGGCAAACCGTGTTGACCCAATGGATGGACGGAAAAGAGACTTTCAATTTGCCCAAAGGCTTTTACCTTATCCGTATGGAAAAGGACGGCATAGTCAGCGTCGAAAAGTTGATCGTTGAGTGATCATCTGAATACCAGCGCAAAAATAGTGCGCTGATTATCGCTTTGTTCGAGAACCAACGTGCCATTGTTCCGCACCATAATCTGCTTTGACAGGCTAAGTCCGATGCCTGTGCCGTTGGGTTTGGTGGTGTAGAACGGCACGAAGATCTCCTCATGCTGGCGCAACGGGATGGCCTTGCCGTTGTTGGCGATACGGATGACGGTTTGGTCTTCCTGATTCAGTTCGCCGGTGATCCAGATGGAGACAGCACCCGCCTGCACCGCGTTCTTGATCATATTGTTGAACACCTGCATCAACTGGCCGTCGTCGGCGTAGATCAACAGATCCGGCGTTTTAGCCGAATAGGTCAGAGTAACGCCCTGCTCCTCGAGTTTTGGCCGGTTGAGCCTCAGCACCCGATCCATCAGCTCATCCACGAGGATCACTTTTTTCGCCAACGGAACCGTTTGGGTGAAGTTGCGGTACGAATCCACAAATCTGATCAGGTCCTTTGAAGAGGCCGCGATGGTCTCCAAGCCCTCTTTGGCATCGAGGTTCTCATCCTTCAGGAGCGCGTCGCTCAACGAAGCGATAGGCGCCACGGTGTTCATGATCTCATGTGTCATCACACGAAAAAGCTTGCTCCACGAAGCCTCCTCATTGACGGCGTTGCGACGCTCGAAGATGCCACGGATGCGGTTCAAGGCGCGATTCAACGACGAGGTCTCCTTGAAACGGAAGTTCAGCTCGCCGTCCTCCAGAGCATCCATCATAAAAGAAACCTTCTTGGTGTCATGCTTTCGCGTCAGCCAAACCGCAATGGCGACCGCCGCAGCAATCGCCATCACGATAATCCCGATCCACCACCAAGTGCTCATATCCCGTATTTCTTCAAGCGGTTATAAAGCGTCGGACGACTGATATTCAAGGCTTTCGCCACCAACGAGAGATTGCCGTTGTATTTCTTCATTGCCGCTCGGATCACCTTTTCCTCCGCATTTTCGAGCGACTCTTGATTCATTGAGAGGTCAGCTGTTTCCTTGAGATCCGCCGGATTGATTTGCAGGTCTTTAGCCACAATCCTCTCCCCTTCCGACAGGATCACCGCCTTTTCGATGCAGTTTTGGAGTTCGCGAATATTGCCTTTCCACAAGCAGCGTTGCAGCAGCTGAACGGCTTCGTCATTGATGCTTTTCACCTCACGGTGATACTTTTCAGCAAAACGCGCTAAAAACAATTCGGCGAGGGGCTTTATTTCATCCGTCCGCTCCCTCAACGGCGGCAGGTGCAACGATACGGTGTTGATGCGGTAATACAAATCCTCGCGGAACCTCCCTTCCTTGACCATCGCCGCCAAGTCCATGTTGGTGGCACAAATCAGGCGGATGTCGATAGGCACCGACTTGGTATCGCCCACCTTGGTGATGCTGCGGTTTTGGATCACGCGCAGCAGCTTGGCCTGTTGGCTCAGCGGCACATTACCAATCTCGTCGAGAAACAGAGTGGTGCTGTTGGCTTGCTCAAACTTGCCTATGTGGTCGGCATGAGCGTCGGTGAAGGCACCTTTCACATGGCCAAACAGCTCGCTCTCGAACAAGGTGCCAGTGATGGAGCCGATATCCACACCTACCATTAGTTTGGAAGCCCTTGATGACAGCCGGTGAATCTCATTGGCCAGCACATCCTTTCCTGTTCCATTTTCACCGGTAATCAAAACCGTAGCATCCGTCGGGGCCACTTTATTCACCATTTCGTGAAGTTGCTTTATTGCTTCACTCTCGCCCCAACGCATCGCTGGTGCAGGTTCTGCTGTAGCTGCCTTCCCCGTGGTCTTGCGGTGTTTCTTGCAGGCTTCCTCAAGAATCCCCAATAATTTGGAATTGTCCCAGGGTTTCACCACGAAGTCAAAGGCGCCCCGTTTCATGCCTTCGACCGCCAAAGCAATGTCGGCATAGGCCGTGAAAAGCACCACTTCCGTTTCAGGGAAGTCGCGTTTCAGTTCCGAGAGCCAATACAAGCCCTCGTTGCCCGTATTGATGTCCGTCTCGAAATTCATGTCGAGCAAAACCACTTCGGGCTTGAAGGTCCGCATGGTACTCACCAATTCTTTCGGCGAGGCAATCAGTTCCACCTCTTCGAAGCACATGGGCAATAATATTTTCAACGCCGACCGTATGCCGGCGTTGTCGTCAACGACTAGGATTTTGGATTTAAGTTTAGGCATAATCAGGAAACAAAAATACAAAAAAAACAATTTGTATATCATTCTTTCTTCAGTGCCCTCACCGGATTCACCCGAGCCACCGAGACGATCTGCCAGAGCACAGAGCCGATGGCAATAGCGAACGACAGTGCCACCGTCACCACAAAGATCCACGGATACAAGTCGATGCGGTAGACGAAATCCTCCAGATAACGCCCGCACACCCACACCGCAATGGGTATGGCAATAACATTGGCAATCAGAATCATAATGACATAATCGCGCAGGTTGCGCCGTATCTCGCTCTGCATTGTGCCACCAAACACCTTGCGGATGGCGATGGTCTTCTCGCGCTCGGAGGCAAAGTGCGTGCTCATGGCCACCAATCCCAACAGCGACAGTAACACCGCAACTGCCATGAACAGATCCACGAGGCGCATCTTGTTTTTGGTGCCTTCAAGATGTTTCAGCAGCAGGTCGTCGATATATTCCATCACCCAAGGCTCCCAATACACTTCTTTATTACTCATGTGCTTCTCATACACCGCTTCAATGGCCTTACGTGCCTCGGCATGGTCACCCACAATCTCTAACACAGGATTGAACTGGACCCATTCGAACATAGGCTCCTTCCCAACAATCTGCACCGCGCCGAAAGACTCGTCCACCACATGCGCCGCGTCCTTGGTGGCGAAATCACCCACCACACCGCATAGGTCATAGCCGACATTACGTTTGTACCATGTCCCTAACGAGTCGGGATTGAAATCTTCCATCGGCATTCCCATCTGACTCTCTAGCAACCCTTGCGTAGGCAGCCATCTGCCTTCCTCAATCTGGCCGTACATCGCCTTGATGTCAAAGCCGTACATGTCGATAGCTGCCGTGTCGCACATCAAGTATCTCACTGAAATCCTATTGTCAGGATCGTTGAGGCGCACCCAATTGGCACCCATATAGGCACCGCCAGGATGACCGTAAGAATGTCCCATTCGCTTCACGCAGGGCAAGGCCATCAAGTCGTTTTCAAAGGCCTCGTCGCCAGTTAAGACCGACTGAATCACAAACAGATTCTCCGTTCGACAGCCCACAGGCCTCCGCTCCATGTGGCGCATCTGCACCTCCATCGTGATCACCAAGGCAATCAACACAATGGCGATGATGTTCTGTAAGACGATGAACACCTTCGAGAGCACCATCTTGTTGCGAAAACGGAAAGCGCCCGTCACCACATCTATGGGTTTGGCCCGCGATACCACGATGGCCGGTATCAAGCCTGCCAACAGCGCCACCACAACCACGATGAGCAGGTAGGACACCACATAAAACGGCGAGAACAGTATTCTGATATCGACAGAACTCGCTAGCAACCTGTTGACCAAAGGCACAAGCGCCTCGGCCAGCAGGATGCCCAACATCATGCACACCGTGGTAAATGCCAACGACTCTAGCAGATATTTCCCGATGATTCGGCCCTTGGTGGCGCCATGCAACCGCCGCGTGGCCATCTCCTTGGCCCGCTTGCTGGTCAAGGCGACGTTGAGGTTGATGTAGTTGAACATCGAAGAAATCAGCAACAGCAATCCCACCGCCAACAGGCTGTGCATCATCACTTTGTCGCCTTTCTTGAAACTACTTTCCGCTTCGGTATAAAACACTTCGTCCAAACGCACCAATCCAACTTTTTCATGGTCTATGGGGTAATCACTACCCAAAATCTTTCTGTAGAAAACCTCCAAGGTCGAAGCCAGTTTCTCCCTCACAGCTTCACGTTCAGCTCCAGGGTGTGTCTTTATGAAAAGTTGCACCGTGCCAAACACATTGGCTGGACGACCCGGGCTGTTGAGACCGGCATAGTATTGCATGCCATCACTGATGTCCACATTGACAATCACATCGGGAACATGGAAGAATAGCGAGGTGCCCAAGTCGGTGAACACACCCACAATGGTAAAGTCACGCTTAAAAAGATGGATGGTTTGCCCGACCACCTCGCCCGATTCCGAAAGGGTTTGGGCCAGGCTCTCCGACACAAAAGCCGTTGTTGTCTCGTTGAATCTGTCG
>JAGCPG010000037.1 GCA_017645245.1 Bacteroidales bacterium | reverse complement strand
TAACATCCGTCACAATGCCATTGCTCCGGGCTTCATCATCACGGCCATGACCGACGCCCTTCCCGAGGACGTCCGCAAGGCTTGGGAAAGCTTGATCCCGCTGCGTCGCGGCGGCACTCCCGAGGATGTCGCCAATGTGGCGCTCTTCCTTGCTTCAGACCTCTCCTCGTATGTCACGGGACAGGTTATCCACTGCTGTGGAGGCATGAATTGCTAAGAATTACAAAACGAGTAGAGTTATTTTTTTTGGAAAGGCACCTTGAAAAAGGTGCTTTTTTTTACCGCTTTTCTCTTGAAAGAAAAGCAGTGTAAAAGTTCAAGGCCAAAAACATCGGCCCACCGCACAGCCTCTCTAAGTGGGGAGCCTCAAGGCGGGGAGTGCCTTCGTTCCGAAGGCAAACGCTCCGCTGAAGCGTCGTGCCCCGCCCGGTGAAGGTGTTTCCTGCTTAATGGATGGGATCTATTAATAATGTATTAATTATAAAAACATTATCACATAGTAATAATTTAATGGAAATATTTGTAAATTTGCCATTAAATTGAACCAATAATGGAAAAGAATAATAATATTGAGCCAAAGCCAATTGGCGTAGGCTATTTTGGCAATGTTTATGACCAGTTCAGGGGGAAGGTGAAGGAAGCTTTCGATTTCCTTGTTGCTCATCAAAGTGGCGATTTAATAGGTGTTTTTCACGATATTGAAATAGGTGATATTGACTTGGTTTGGGGCAGTAGGAATGAAAATGCCGGACTTGAACACATTATCGCTAAACATGTAGGCCAAGGAAAGGATTTTGCCACGATTGACGAAGCGCGACTGGGGATAGAGAGTATTATCAATACTGGACAAAAGATAAAGAATAATCGTGATAAAGTGATTTATGAGTTGGATGGCAAGCGTGTTGTTGTCAGAAAGAACCTCCGTGACAAGGCTACCGGCGGGTTGATTGACGACAAAAAGAAATGGGTAGTTACATCATACGATAATAACGTACCCAAATCCGATAAGCTATCCGCTTCCACCCTAACTACCCCTGAAAGCGATGAAGGAGGCAGGGCTGTCGCCTCCGATGCTATTTCTTGACTGCAAAGATAAACAACTTTTTTAGTTTTCCGCAAGTTCTTTTATGCTTTTTTCATGTGGAGAAAAAGATAACTCTATGTTATCCTTGAAGCCTTATTCAGCTAATAGAGGTGTAATCATCTCAGTAATATCAAGTGGATGAGCTAGGACTTTTTCTCCAGTTGGAGCAATTATAAATTGAATGTGCCATATTTTGGTTGTGTTGTTTGTCTTATTTGTAAATTGGCTTCGAAATTACAAAAAAGGAGATGGGAAATGTTTTAAAGGCAGTTTATTCTATGCGAATTATGACTGTGATAACTATTGACCAGGACTCACTTCACCGGGTTGGGCGGGCAGGAACGGCCAAAAACCGGAGCTGCGCCCGCCAAAAAGCCGAACTAAGTGGGAAGGCCGTTGTTTTTGGCCTTGAACTTTTGGTTACTTTTGGGTCAAGCCAAAAGTAACAAAGTACTTACCCGTTTTTATGTACATAGATAATCGCCAAAACGACAATCCCTATCAAGACCAAAACACCTAACATCTGGTAATACAGGATAAAGGTCAGGGTGCTCCGCCAGGCGGTTTTGGCAACGTTGAAGCCCAGCATCTTCCTGAAACAGGCGGTCAGTGCCGGGATGATGACCAAAGGAGCAACCAGGAAACCGATCGTCATGGAGAGATCCGGAGCGAAGGGATAGACCAACTTGACCAGACATCGGAACAAGACCACGATGACCGATGCATAGACCACGGCGATGATGTATTCCGCCCAGTAATAGCGTTTGCGGTTGCTTTTGCCGAAACAGGCCCTGGCGGCCACTACCAATAAAGGAAGCGTCAGTAAATAACACAACGTGTAGTGATTGCTGAAAAAGGCGACCCCTTGTTGGAACAATCTCATAAATGCCATGGTTGCTTCCTTATGGGCCTCCTCACCAAACTCTGGGTCTTGCTCCATATCTGTGATCATGAGCTCATCAAAAGCATCATTGAGCACAAAACCGCTGGTGAACGAAGTGATAACGATATAAAGCGTCAAGGCAAAAAACAGCATGGGGAATGGGGAGAAATACTTTTTGCGTTTTCCGCCAAGCATATCCACGATCATCGATCCAGGTCGGGTGAACAAGTTCTTCAGGGTGAACCAGATACTTCCATCCCGGCTGACGATCGCCGCTGCCAAGTTCTCAAAGATGAATTTCATGGTAAACCGCCCCATGTCGGCCTTCTGTCCGCACTCTGGGCAAAAATTACCTTCAAACTCGTTCCCGCAATTCAAACACTTCATCGGTCTTTCTACTTTTTGTTGAAAGCCTCCAAAACCTTGTTGGCATAGGTCTTTGAAACCGGAATGGAATCCAACCCTTCACGCTCGAATTCCAAGATGAAGCCATCGGCTTCGTTGTGCAATACGCTGACTTTCTTGATGTTGACGATATAGGAACGATGGCAACGCATCAAGGAACTGACATCAACGCAGTTGTTCTCAATGGTCTTCATCTTGCAGCGTAGCATATAAGAGGCGATGATGCCATTGCGCTGGTAAAACACGTTGATGTAATTGTCCTCGGCCTTGATGTAATAGAGGTTGTCGAGCTTTACTGATAGTTTCAGGTTGCCGTTGTTGTCCATCAGGTTGATGATCTCGGTGTGCTCGGGCAGCACCTCGTCGTCCGACTCCACCGTGTCGCTTTTGGTGAGCATCAGTTTGCGTCGTGAGTCCTGGAGCAGGATCATAAGATCGACGATGGTGTAAGGTACCGCCAAGGCGATGAAGGTGATCAGGAGGCTCTTTCCGAAAATGTAACCCAAGGTGTAGTCGGTGGCGCTGACGATGAAATAGGAGAGGTAGGTGTGGAAAGCTGCGATCAGTACGATTTCCAGAAACAGCCAGAGGAGGTAGGCCCAGAAGGCGAAATGCCTCAGCGTCTTGACGCAATAGGTCATCAGCGTGCGGCTGCATGCCAGGAAGAAAGTGCCGATTCCCACGAAACCGACCGTGCCGACGAAACGGCTGTTAGTGCCCAATTGGAACCACGAAGTGTCGGAGAATGGCGTGTAAATCGTAAGGAGCACCAAGGCAAACAGGACGGAGATGACGACGTTTTGCACCTGACTGAAAGGATCGGTCAGACATTCCGGAGTTTGTGTGATCAGGTTTTTGCGCAGCTTCATGGGGTGTCCTCACATTGCGACGGCAAAGGTACGAAAAACGAACTAATCTCCAAAATCTTCTTTCAAAACCTCCCAGATCAAACTGGCTTCAAAGCCTTTCTGCATGGCATAGGCGGCGAGCTTTCGGTTTTTCTCGAAGTCGTTGGCGGCCTTGACGGTCTTGGCTTTGGCGTTCAACACTTCGATGAGCCGTTGGCGATAAGCCTCTTCATCGAAGCTTTGCATGGCTTCGTCGATGATTTCCTTGTCAATGCCCTTCTGAATCAGGTGGAAACGGATCTTGTTCAGTCCCCAGCCGCTTTGGTTGATCTTACCACGGACAAAAGCCTTGGCGAAGCGATTGTTGTCGACGAAACGGTTGTCAATCAGGTAATTGAGTATTTCTTCACGCTCTTTTGAGGTGATCTCAAACGTCTTCAGCTTATCGGTCACGTCTTTGACACACCGCTCCTGATAGGCGCAGTACTTGGCCATCTTGTCCAAGATTTGCTCGGGTGACAAGGGATTGGCCATTAGCACTCGATTTTAAGGTCGCCTTCCTTGATCCATCCGATCTTGCGGAGGATCGTTCCAAACAGCCATGAGAGCAGGGCAGGCAGCACGAAGCATATCAACAGCATGCCAATCCACATATTCATGCCGCCATCGGGCATGGCGGTATAGATGCCGATGGGACCAACCAAGCCGCAGGTGCCCATGCCGGAGCCGATGGGGATATTTTCAAGGTGGAATACACAGGTGGCTAGGGGACCAGTGATGGCGGCAGCCAAGGTCGGTGGGATCCAGATGCGCGGGTTCTTCACGATGTTGCCCATCTGGAGCATGGAGGTGCCGAGGCCTTGGGCAAGCAGTCCGCCCCAGCGGTTTTCACGGAAACTCAGCACGGCGAAGCCGATCATCTGTGCGCAGCACCCTGCGGTTGCTGCGCCGCCGGCAATGCCGCCGAGGCCGATGGCCAGACAGATGGCGGCGGAGCTGATAGGTAGGGTGAGCACCATGCCGATGACCACCGAGACAACGATGCCCATCAACAAGGGTTGCATCAAAGTGGCGTGCTCAATGAACGCCCCGAGGGCGGTCATCAGCCTGCCGATGGCAGGCCCGATGGCGAAAGCCACCAGCACGCCGCTGATGATCACCACGGCAGGAGTGACCAGGATGTCCACTTGGGTCTCCTTATACACCATCTTGCCCAGCTCGATGGCCACCAGCACGGCCACGTAGGCGCCCATGGGACCGCCCAGCTCGTTGCCGGCGATGCCCACGGCAATGGCGCTGAACAGCACCAGTCCTTCGCAGCGGAGCTTATAGGCTATGGCCACCGCAATGGCGGCTCCCGTGGCGGCTTTGGCGTATTTCGCGATGGTCACGAACACGTCCCAGCCGGTCTTGTCGCCCAAGGTCTGGAAGATCGTGCCGATGAGCAACGAGGCAAACAAGCCCAAAGCCATCGCACCCAGCGCATCCACAAAGTAGGCGCGCCAGGTGATGTCAACCTTTTTCCGCTCGCAGAATGTCTTGAACCTACCTCTCAACTCTCACCTCTCACCTTAAAACGTGATACCTTCAATGCCGTTTTCCTTCATCAGGTCAGCCAACTTGGTGTCGTTGTCGTCGACGGCGGCGATGCAATTGGTGACCACACGGATCTGCTTGGCGGGATAGATGGCCATCAGGTCCTTGACGGTCTCGTAAACGCAGTAGTCGGTGGCGATGCCGCAAACGTCGATGCCGTCGAATTTCTCAAACTCAGTGATGGTCTTGGTCAGCTTCTCGCCGCTTCCGGCGTTTTGGAAGATGCTGAACTCCTCTTTGTCGGCCAAGTCGCCCTTGGTCATATAGTGCCAGTTGCCGAAGCGGCTGGCTTCAATGGCTTTCATCAAGGGAGCATAGACTTCCATGCCTTCGGTGCCTTGTACGCAGTGGGGCGGGAACACGCCGCCGTTCTCAACAAATGAGCAGTGGTTGGTGGGGTGGGCGTCCTGGGTGATGATGATCCATGTGTATTTGTCTAAAACACCGCCTTCGATGGCTTTGGCGAGACAATCCATGGCTTCCATACCCTTGGCGGTGGCGAGACTGCCGGTGATGAAGTCGTTCTGCGGGTCGACGATAATGAGCATGCGATTTTCTTTCACTTCTTCTTGTGCTTCTTGGTTTTTAACGTTCTTTTGGGCTGAATTCTTGTTTCCGCAACCGGTAACGATGAGGGCTGCGACGAGCACCATGGCTCCGATGAAAAGCTTTTTCATTTTGGATGATATTTTTGAAATTTGCGGCAAAGGTAGTGCTTTTTTATTTACCAAACAGTCTTTTTATCCATTCGGGATGTCCCAACTTTTTCAGCATGGACTTCGCCCACTCGCGGTTCTCGGGCTTATACCAGAAGAAGAAACGCTGCTGGGCAAGCTTTTCCTCCTTGCTTTTGGCCACAAAAACAGGTTCCAGCGTGTAGGGGTTGTATCCTGAATAGTAGATCTCCGTGGCCAAAGTCATGGGGGTGGGAGTGAAGTCCTGCACCTGCTCTAGATGATACCCTAATTCCTTGGTTTTCAAGGCTAAATCGGCCATGTCCTCCAAGTAGCAATCGGGATGCGAAGAGATGAAATAGGGGATGAGTTGCTGGTTGAGGTGCTCCTTCTCGTTGATGGCGTCGAATTTCTTTTTCAGCTTGACGAACATGTCGAACCGTGGCTTGCGCATGAGCTTCAACACGGCGTCGCTGGTGTGTTCAGGAGCCACTTTCAAGCGTCCGCTGACGTGTCTTTTCACCAACTGCTCGAAATATTCGTCATAGCCCATCGCCTTGTTCTCTTCAGGAGAGCTGTCGTGAAGAAACAGGTCGTATCGGATGCCCGATCCCACGGTGGCTTTCTTCACTTTGGGATGCTGGTCGACTAACTTGTAGATTTCGATCAAAGGATGGTGATCAGTGTTGAGATTCTTACAGACAGAGGGTTGCAGGCAGGTGGGTCGGGCACATTTCTCGCAGAGCTTCTCGTCCTTGCCTTTCATGCGGTACATGTTGGCCGAAGGACCGCCCAAATCGCTGATATAGCCTTTGAAATCCTCCATCTGGGTCACTTTTTCCACCTCACGCATGATGGATTCCTTACTACGTGAGGCCACAAACTTGCCTTGATGGGCTGAGATGGTGCAGAAAGCGCAGCCGCCAAAGCATCCTCGATGGAGGTTGATCGAGTGCTTGATCATCTCGTAAGCCGGGATGGTGCCACGTTTGGCGTATTTCGGATGAGGTAAACGGGTGTAAGGCAGATCAAAGGAAGCGTCGATTTGTTCGGTGGTAAATGTTGGAAGTGGTGGATTGATGATAACTCTTTGTTTTCCAACTTCCTGAACTAGTCTTGCGGCGTGTTTCTTGTTCGATTCCTCTTCGATGTGCTTGAAGTTGGAGGCATAGCGTTTCTTGTCCTTCAGGCAGACTTCATGCGAAACCAACTCAATGGTCTCGCCGTCGAAATGGGACAGGGGTTGGCTCTTGTCCTGAAGGAAAAAGGTTTGCGGGATATCGGTCAACTCGCTGACTTTGCGCCCTGTGGCAATGGCTTTGGCAACTTCCACCATAGTGTATTCGCCCATGCCGTACACCCCGATGTCGGCTTTGGAATCCACCAAAATAGAGGGCTTCAGGCAGTCGTCCCAATAGTCGTATTGCGTCACACGTCTTAATGAGGCTTCGATGCCGCCGATCACGATGGGCACGTCGGGATAGAGCTTTTTCAAGATGTTGCTGTAGACCACGCTGGCTCGGTCGGGACGGAAGCCAGCTTCTCCGCCTGGGGTATAGGCGTCGTTGCTCCTCAGTCTCTTATTGGCGGTGTAATGGTTCACCATCGAGTCCATGCAGCCGGCTGACACGCCGAAATAAACTCTCGGCTTCCCGAACTTCTTGAAATCCCTTAAATCGTCTCTCCAGTTGGGCTGCGGAATCAAGGCCACCCTGAATCCCGCCTTTTCCAGCATTCTCCCGATGACCGCCGCGCCAAACGCCGGATGGTCCACGTATGCATCGCCTGTGACGAACACAATGTCCACCTCGTCCCACCCGCGCAGGTCGGTCTCTTTCTTGGTGATCGGAAGCCAGTCCAGAAGGGTCATTTCTCTAGATTTGGCGCAAAGATAATTATTTCTCGAATTCCCTTCTTTATCTCAAAAAAGATTCCGACATTTGCACCTTGAAAAATTAAAGCTAGATCTATTTTTAAAATCATATAAATCAATCATTTATGAGCAAAGTAAATGACATTTTGAAAGAAATCGGCCAGGCATTGGTCAGCAAAAAGTTCTGGGTTGAACTGCTGATCATGACCTTCGGCATGTTTATGACAGGCGTTTGTGTCTATTATTTCCTCGTTCCCAGCAAGCTGATCGTCGGTTCCATCTCGGGTCTCTCCATCGTGTTGACCAACATTTTCAACGGAATGGGCATCAACATCAGCCTTTCCATGATGATTACCATCATCAACGCCATCCTGCTGGTCTTGGCCTATCTGCTTGTGGGCAAGGAGTTCGGCCTTAAGACGGTTTACTGCGCCTTGATCCTCGGTCCCATGACCAAGTTCTGCGAGTGGCTCTATCCATGGGAAAACTTCGCCACCCCCAATGAATACCTGATCAACATGGGCGTTGACCCAAGCTCGGCCTTCTCGGTGATGGGCAACCCCTGGTTCGACCTGCTTTGTTGTGTGATCATCCTCAGCGCCGCCCAAACACTGATGTTCTCCATCAACGCTTCCACGGGTGGCCTTGACATCTTGGCCAAGATCGTCAACAAGTATTTGCACTTCGACATGGGTAAGTCGGTGAGCGTGGCAGGTGCCATCATCTGCCTCACCGCTTTCGCCATCAACCCCTTCCAGATGGTCATTATCGGCCTCATCGCCACTTGGATCAACGGCATGGTGGTAAATATGTTCACCGCCAACCTCAACCAGCGTAAGCGTGTCTGCATCGTTTCGAAAGACTACGACCGCATCCGTCATTACATCATCGATGAGCTTGACCGTGGCTGCACCCTTTATGAGGTCATCGGAGGCTATACCAATGAGAAGTCGATTGAACTGGAGTCCTTGCTCACCAACGACGAGTTCTCGAAGTTGATGGAATACCTTGGCAAGAACGACATCAAGGCCTTTACCACCGCTGGCAACGTGAGCGAGGTGTACGGCCTTTGGGCCAAGGATCGCCGTCGCACACGGAAACACGCTGAGCAACGTTAATTTGTAGTTTTAAAGAAAAAAGATATGAAGAAAGAGGTAAAATTCAGTTTGGTATACCGCGACATGTGGCAGTCGTCAGGAAAATATGTGCCACGTAAGGATCAATTGGAGCAAATAGCTCCCTTGATCATCGAAATGGGCTGCTTCGACCGTGTGGAGACCAACGGCGGCGCCGCCGAGCAAGTCAACCTGCTCTATGGCGAGAACCCGAATCCGTCGGTTCGTGCCTTCACGGCAGCACTGCATAAAGGCGGCATCGAGTGCCACATGCTGGATAGAGCGTTGAACGCCCTCCGTATGAATCCCGTGCCCGCCGATGTGCGTCAACTCATGTACAAGGTGAAGAAAGCACAAGGCGTTGACATCACCCGTATCTTCTGCGGCTTGAACGACGTTCGCAACATCATCCCGTCCATCAAATGGGCCAATGAAGCAGGCATGATCTCGCAGGCTGCCATGAGCATCACCTACTCGCAGGTGCATACCGCCGAGTATTACATCGCCATGGCAGAAAAGCTCATCGAGGCTGGTGCCAAGGAAATCGCCCTGAAGGACATGGCCGGTGTAGGCCGTCCCGCTTCATTGGGCAAGATCGTGAACCATATCAAGACACAGCACCCCGACATCAAGGTGCAATACCACGGCCACACCACTCCGGGTTTGTCGATGGCTTCGATGCTCGAGGTCTGCAAGGCCGGCTGCGACTATGTCGACGTGGCCATGGAGCCGCTGTCATGGGGCACCGTCCATCCCGATGTCATCAGCGTGCAAGCTATGCTGAAAGACGCTGGTTTCCTCGTCAAGGACATCGACATGAAGACCTACATGGCCGCCCGCAGCATGACCCAAAGCTTCATCGACGACTTCCTCGGCTACTGGATCGACCCGCGCAACCGCTACATTAACTCGCTGCTGTTAGGCTGCGGTCTGCCTGGTGGCATGATGGGCTCGCTCATGGCCGACCTCAAGCCGGTGCACGCCGCCATCAACATGAACCGCAAGAAAGAAGGCCTGCCGGAACTTACAGAAGACGAGATGCTCGTCGAGATGTTCCAGGAAGTGCAGGATATTTGGCCGAAGCTAGGCAACCCGCCTTTGGTCACCCCGTTCAGCCAATACACCAAGAACATCGCCCTGATGAACCTCTTCGCACTCAGCAAGGGTGAACCTCGCTATGAAACCAGCATCGACCCCGCCGCTTGGGATATGATCCTCGGCAAGGCCGGCAAGCTGCCTGGCACACTCGCTCCTGAGATTGTGGAGCTCGCCAAGAAAAAGGGCTTCGAGTTCTTTACGGGTAACCCGCAGGACAACTATCCCGATGCCTTGCCACACTTCATCGAGGAGATGAAGAAGGAAGGCTGGGACCGTGGTCAGGACGACGAGGAACTCTTCGAGTTTGCCATGCACGAGAAGCAATATCGTGAATACAAGTCGGGCGAGGCCAAGCGCCGCTTCAACCAAGAGCTGGAAGCCAAGATGAAGGCCAAGTTTGAGAAGGCTGGCGGCGAGGCTAAGATCCCGGACCTGCGCGCCTTGCGTCACCCCAACGCCGAGCCTGTCATCGCTCCTGTGAGCGGTATCGTGATGTGGGAAGTGGACTTCGATGACAAGTCGATAGCTCCCGCTCCTGGTAAAGTTTATAAAGAAGGAGATATCCTTTGTGCCATCAACAGCGAGCATGGCATGGAAGTTGTTTATGCCCTTTGGCCCGGAAAGATCGTGGAAGCCACAGCCGATCAAGGCAAACGCGTTGCCAAGGGCGACACCATCGCATTCATCGAGAAATAACAATACATCATTAATCACAAATTACAAATCAACCATGAAAAAATTAGCTTTAGTTATCGCAATCGTATTTGCAGGTATCATCTCAGCCAACGCTCAGGTTTGGGTTGGCGGCGGTTTGGGTGCCGATCTCAAAAAAAAAGCCAAATCATTTAATGTTGCTCCGGAAGTGGGTTTTATGATTCCCAAAACTCCTTTTACAATAGCGCTTGGAACAAATTACAAGTATAACGATGGTAAAAATGAATTGTCTCTCCAGCCTTATTTTCGCTATGCACCTATCACTATTGCTGAAAAGTTCATCCTTTTCTTTGATGTGACCGGTGATATCAACTTGCTGGATGCTAATAAGGAAGCTTACGCGGTGATGCTGCAACCCGGTATCGCTTGGATGGCTACCCCCAAATGGACTGCCGCTTTCCGTTTCGCCAAGATTGGCTATGACCATAACTTTTATAGCACCGACGGCTTCCTGATGGATTGCGATCTCGCCGCTCCGTCAATCAGAATCTATTACAATTTCTAAGAATTGTTTTGAGATAAATCTGTAGGGACACATCGCGATGTGTCCCTTTTTTTTGTTATTTTTGTCCCAAAACAATGCTTATGAAACGATTATTCCTTGCCTTTCTGCTATTTGGGACCTTCATTTCCGCCTACTCCCAAGTCCAACCCAATTGGGAATCCATCAACCAACGCGGCTATCCGCAATGGTTTTCCGACGCCAAACTGGGCATCTTCATCCATTGGGGCTTGTATTCCGTGCCGTCTTACGCCAGCCCTGACGGTTATGCCGAGTGGTTCTACCGTGGCATCATGACCAACGACAACCGCAAGGCCTTCATGGAAAGCGTCTATGGCAAGGATTTCCAATACAAGGACTTCGTCCCGATGTGGAAGGCTGAGCTTTGGGATCCCGACGAATGGGCTGAGCTGTTCAAGAAGTCAGGGGCGAAATACGTGTTGCTGGTCTCCAAGCACCACGATGGCTATTGTCTCTGGCCGAGCCAATATGCGCCAGGTTGGAATAGCGTGGAGACAGGGCCGCATCGCGACATCTGCGGTGAGCTAACCGAAGCGGTGCGCAACCACGGTCTCAAGATGGGATTTTACTATTCCTTGCCGGAATGGACCAGCAAGATTCATACTTGGTACGAAGATCCCGATGACTCCATCGGCACTTACGTCGATACTCACATGATCCCTCAGTTCAAGGAGCTGGTTGTCCGCTACAAACCCACCATCATTTTCAGTGACGGCGAATGGCGTAACAGTTCGGAGCAGTGGCATGCCACGGAGTTGATCTCGTGGTATTACAACACCGTTGGCGACGAGGCCATCGTCAACGACCGTTGGGGAGAAGGGCAACAACATGGCTTCCGTACGCCGGAATACACCGGTCGTGCCAAGCTCACCGACCGTCCCTGGGCAGAGTGCCGAGGCATCGGTCGCTCCTTCGGCCTCAACCGCAACGAACCCTTGGAAAACTATCTGACTTCCGACGAGTTGATCCGTCACTTTGTGGTCCTGGTGGCCGCTGGCGGTGGCTTGACCATCAACGTGGGTCCCGCAGCCGATGGCAAGATCCCGATGCTCCAACAGGAGCGTTTGCTTGACCTCGGCCGTTGGCTCGACATCAATGGCGAAGCCATCTACGGCTCCCAGCCTTTCCGTAATGACACGGTGGCACAGCCTAAGGTGTGCTTTACTCGGGGAAAGGATGCCGTTTATGCCATCACGTTTGATTACCCTGACGAGCAAGTGGTTCTGGATCTCGACCAACCGGCAAAGAACATGACCGTCACCATGCTTGGCTGCGAAAAGGAACTCCCTTGGCGTTACGAAAAAGGCCGCCTCGTCATCGAAACGGGCAGCCTTCGTAATGCTGATATCCGCAGTACTTCTGCGTGGGTGTTCAAACTCAGTCGATCGGCTCTTTGAAGAAGGTTAAGCCGATGATTTTTGACGAGTTTCTGGGAATACGCTTGACGTACAGGCGCTCATCCTCTTGGACGAACTTGAAATGAACCTTGTTGCCTGCTGGGAAGCATTTCAGAGATTTGCGGTTGTTCCATCCGGTTTGGTATTCGAAATCCTTGGTCTTGAGGAACACGAACGCTTTCTTTCCCTTGAGGATGCGAGTGTTATACCCGTCAAAGAAACTGCGGTTACTCCACTTTCCGGCGAATTCCTTCGGTGACTTGATCTGATGGACGAAGACGTTGAAGGTGACGTCGGAGATGGGCCTGATTTCCAGGATGTTTTGTGTAACGATCTCCTTGGTCACATCGTTGATGGCTTCCACATACAGCCAATGAAACTGCTGGTCTTCGTGCTCCCAGATGGGGGTGAAGTGGATCGTCATGCCGGTGGAGTCGTTCAGCTGGCCTTTGTAAACGCCTTGGATAGTGCGGTAAAACTGCTTCAGGTCGTCTTGGCTGAATTCGCCTTTTTTCTGTGCGAAGCCATTGAAAGTCAGCAAACAGATGGATATGAGCAGGAGGATGCGTTTCATGGGAATCGTTTTTCAGGTTAGAACGACAGGGTTAAGCCCAAGGAAGGAAGGATGGGCAGCTGGTTGACGACTTCGCTGGTGATGAGGTCCACATAGAACACGTTGGCCCTGTTGTAGACGTTGGTGACGCTGAGGTCGACCTCCAAGGTGGTGTGCTCCGAGAAGAAGAACTTGCGCTTGGCGTCAAGGTCGAGGCGGTGATACGTGGGCAGACGGCCTTGGTTCAGGTCGGCGAAAATCAAGCCCAACTCACCGTTGGCGGTGGTGTAGTCGAAGTAGATACCGTCCTGGAAGGTGAGGAACTCATAGAAGCCCTGCACCTGGGTGAACGGGAAGCCCGTGCCGAAGTTCCAACGGCCGCTGAACTCCCATTGACGGAGGTCGCCAGCCGTGTAGGTCACGATGAGGTTGACGTTGTGACGGCGGTCGAAGTGGGGCTGGTAGGTTACCAGTTTGACCTCGCCGGCATCGTATTTCTCATAGTTTCTGTTGACGAAGCCCAAGGCGTAAACGGCCCACAGGTACCAATGCTTGTCTTCGTATTTCATCGACAGGTCGAAGCCGTAGGCGTCGCCGTTCTCAATCATGAAGTCCTTTTTGATCAAGGCGTTGATGGAGGAGTTCTCCTCGTTGTCCTGATAGATCTTGTTGCGGTTGATGTTGGTCAGCTGGTTAAACTGCTTCCAATAACCCTCGATGTTCATGTTCAACTTGCTGGTGAGGTCGAACTCGGTTCCCAACACGAAGTGGTTGGCGGTCTGGAGGCTGGAGCTGACCTTCTTTCCGTTGAAGGTGGTCGGGATGTTCTCGACGCCTGAAAGGAATCCGTAGAACAGGTTGACCACGTCGCGGTCGCTGGTGGCAGCCACCAGATCCTGCGAATAACGGCCAGCGGCGCCCTTGATGCGCATCCAGTCGTTGACGTTGTACTTGATTGCGAAACGCGGCTCGATCGACGGCACGTTCAGGTCGGCGTAGTATTGGAAACGCAGGCTGGGCTCAAGCAACAGGCTACCCAAGGTGGCCTTGTATTTGACGTAGGTGCCTAGCTCGGTCGAATAGTTCTTCAATTCAATCGGGATGTTGCCGTAGTTGCTGCGGGTCTTGAAGCCCGTGCTGAATCCTGACAGCTCCACGCCGTATTTCAACGTGTTCTTGCCCATGAAGTAGTTGAAGTCGAAGCCCATGTTGAAACCGTCAACCCTACTGGTACGGTCGGGATTGTTCTCTTCGTGCATGGTGGAGAGGTAGCTCGAATAGGCGATGTTACCCTCGATCATCACGGGAGCCTTGCCAGGGATGACGATGAAGTTGGTTCCGGCGCCCCAGGAGTTCCATCCGAAGTCTGACAAGGCCTTGTAGTTGTTGACCTTGTCGTTGAACGAGAAGCCGAAGATGTTGACCTTCGAGCCGTTGGGTGCGTTGATGGAAAACTTGGTGTAGATGTCGTTATAGTTGAATGGGAGACCGTCTTCGGAAGCGTATTTGTAGAACGCCTTGCTCGACTGTTCCAGATAGGAGTTCTTGGCGGAGAGCACCATGGTGACCGAGGCTTTGTCATTGCTCTTGGCCTTGACGATGGGGCCTTCCAAGGTTAGCTTGGCACCGAAGCAGCTGGCACCGAGCTTGCCCGACCAACGTTTCTTGTTGCCGTCGCGGGTGTTGATGTCCATGATGGAAGAGACGCGGCCGCCGTATTCAGCGCCGAAGCCTCCGGTGTAAACTTCCGCGTTGCGGATGATGTCGGTGTCGAAGATGGAGAACAGGCCGATGGAGTGGAAGGGGTTGTAAACCACCATGCCGTCGAGTAGCACCTTGTTCTGGATGGGTGAGCCGCCGCGGATGTACAGCTGACCGCCTTGGTCACCGGTGAAGATGACACCAGGGACCACTTGCAGGTACTGGGCCAAGTCGGCCTGACCACCTACGCTCGGGATCTTGTTGATGGTTTTCGGGGTCACGGTGATCACCGAAGTCTTGGTCTCGGTCTTGGCCTCCACCTTGTCGGCGGTGATGCTCACGGCCTCAAGGCTGATGCTAGATTCCTTCAGCGTGAACTTCTTGTTGATGGTCTGGCCATTCGCCAGGCTCACAGGGTAGGTCAAGGTGTCGAAACCCACGCAGGTGATGTACATGGTGTACTTTCCGTCAGGGATGCGCGTGATGTTGAAATAACCGTTTTCGTTGGTCGAGCAACCCATGGTGGTACCTTTCAGGAAAACGTTGCAGAACATCACGGGCTCACCCGTGGACTCTTCATAGACAAAACCCTTGATGTCGTTGTTCTGAGCGAATGAGAGCGTGGCAGTGAAAACAATGCCTAAGACAAGTAGTAACCGTTGAAGTTTGATCCTTTGCATAGTTCAAAAATAAAACCGTTTATAAAACTTGCAAAGAAACAAAAAAAATCTCAATAATCCACCGAAAATTGAAGAAATCAGTAACGAACCACCGAAATGTTGGAAACGGCGCAATTCATGTCGATGACGATCTTATGGCTGCCTTGTCCGAAGTTGGGTGTCCTCCACAGTCCCCTGCTGATCTTCTCGAAGCCGGTGAAGTCTTTTTCGGTGATGGCCGATTCGAGGTTGATTTCGCAATCCACGCCTGTCGGCACCTTGATGTCGATGTCCGACGCGCCCGTGCTGATCTCCACCTTGGTGTCGCAACCGCTGTCGCCCAGCTTCAGGTCGAGGTCGCAAGCACCGCCATCGATATCGATGGATGCAACTTTATAAGGTGAGAAGTCAAGATCGGCGTCAGCGGCACCCATGTCAAGGCTGAAATCCCAGACGGGCAAGGCACAGAGCGCAATCTCGAGGTCGTTCTCGTTTCGCTTGCCGACACGCTTGGTGTGACCTCTTCCACTGACAAAGATGGAGGTCTTGTCGTCACCCGTCTCGGTTCGGAAACTGTATTTCACGAAGTTGCTTTGGGCATCCACCTTGGCCAGTTCGGCGCAAGGATCCTTCAGTGTCAGGTCGCCCGCGCCAAAGTCGATGTCAATGGAGGCATGCTCAATATCGGTAAACGGCTCGGAGAAATGCTGGTCGACGGCATAAATACCGTCGTCGTCATCCTCCTTCTCATCTTCGTCGCCGTAAATATCCCACGACTTGATGTTGTTGTAGAACCGCGTGATTGCGTTGCCTTGGTAATGTTTTGCCTCGACGTTGTAAAGCAGGCATCCCACACCCAAGGCGGCCAGCACCAGGGCACCTTTAATATAGTCGTTCAACGGCAACAGGGTGATGCCGAAAATGACCAGGATCATTGGCCACAAACGCCACACGATGGACCAATGGAAATCAAAGACATTCAGCGTTGACAACAGGGTGACTACACCGAAAAACAGGACCAACAGTCCAATGATGAGATTTTTGCTTTTCATGAGTTTTTGCTTTTAGGGATGATGAGGAAAATACCAATGACAATCAGGATGATAGGCCATGCAATGCGCCAGCTGATCTGAGGGATGTAACGGGCCAGGAGTCCGATGGCGCCGATGCCGATCAGTATCAGGCCGGCCATCATGTTGCCCTTGTTTTTTTGAGGTGTTCCGCCCTCACCGGCGATCTCGGCATCCTGAACGATTGACTCATTGCTGCCGGGCTGCTTGGCAGGCATCACAATCCAAAGGATGATGTAGATGAGGAAGCCTGGGAATTTCACAATTGGAAGCAGGAACAGAAGGAAGAACAGCACCCGCCAAAAGGTGGGATCCATGCCGAAGTAGTTGCCCAAACCGGAGCACACACCTCCAAGAACCCTGTTCTGGAGGTCTCTTTCAAGTCGTTTGTTGTTGCTCATTGTATGATCGTTTTTGATTGGATTTGTACTGTATAACGTCTGAGAAACGGAAAAGTTACAGAAAAAGCGACAAATTTTATTCCAAAAACGCTATTTTTGCAATTAAAACAAGGTTGATGCTATGAAATTGGTCTTTCTGGTTATTTTGTCAGTTTTTCAATTGGCCGAAAAACAATGTCCATCGCTGCCGACAGGGCTGCTCGAAGCGATTTCCTACACCAATACGCAATGCCATCACCTGACGGACGCGGATTATCATCATGATGCCGACGACCCTTCGGCCATGCCCCGCGCCTACGGCATGATGGGTCTGGTCCGCGACGGCAAGGGCTGTTTCAGGGAAAACCTGAAGACAGTGGCGATGCTTTCGGGCTTCTCAGAAGAGGACATCCTTGAGTATCCCGAGGTCAACGTGCTGGCCTACGCCAAGGCTTTCGAGAAGGTGGCTTCGCAGATGGGCATCTGTTCCAAGAAGGTGGAGGACTACCGGCCTGTCATCGTGGAACTATCGGAACTGCCCATCGGGCGGAAGAAAGACGAATTCCCGATGAAACTGATGCTTTATTCCGTGTACAGTCGGCTGGATGTCGACCTGAAGGCCATGTTCGGCGAGGATTACCCCATGCTTTCGGGCGAGGGGCTGTCGTTCTCAAAGGAGACGGACTATCCCAATGCCATCTGGGTTCCGGCACCGGAATGTAACTGGGAGGAGCGCACCAAGGAGGTCAGCGGCGTGGTGATCCACTACACCGAAGGTTCCTATGCCGGCTGCATCAGCTGGTTCCAGGACTGCGATTCGGAAGTGTCGGCGCATTATGTGATCAGGTCATTCGACGGCCAGGTGACGCAAATGGTGCGTGAAAAGGACAAGGCTTGGCACGCCCGTACGGCCAACGGCTATACCATCGGCGTGGAACATGAGGCCTACGGCGACATCATCAGCTTCTTTACCCCTGAGATGTATGCTTCCTCGGCCGACCTGATGCGCAGCATCTGCTCGCGCTACGAGACCATCGACGGGCGACGCACTTTCTGCACCGATACCTTGGACCATGGCACGGCGCTCGACTCGGGCTTGCACAACCTCGGGGGCGAAAGTGCCTGCATCAGGATTCGCGGCCATCAACATTATCCTGACCAGTCGCACACCGACCCCGGACCATTTTGGAATTGGAACCATTATTACAAGTTGATCAACGAGGAGACGCCGATGGCGCATCTGGGTGGCGCCGGCGTGGAGGAAGGCGAACTCAATCATCTGAACTATGGGGACGATGAACGCCTCATTTGGGTGATCGAAAGCGAACCTTTTACAACAATCTCGCTGAATTTCAGTAGTTTTGATCTGGAAGAAGACTTCGATTTCCTTTGGATTTACGACGGCGACAATGTCTTTGCTCCCCAGTTGGGTCGATGGAACACGCAAAGTCCAGGCATGGTGACCTCCTCGGGCAATGCCCTCTGTGTGGAGTTCCGCTCCGATTGCGCCACTACGGCGGGTGGCTGGCGGTCCCAATGGACGGTGCTTCACGACTATACCTTGGACGATGAATTCAATTTGGAAGCGGACGACTATGAGATGGCTGTGTTCGACGTCTTGGGTAGGGCCGTGCCCGAAAACCAGATGCGAAGCGGCGTTTACATCGTTCATTATACCAGGGTGAGTGACGGGAAGACCATGGTCAAAAGAATAATTCGATAAAAAGCTTGTTTGTCCGCTAATATTTCTTATCTTTGTGCGTTAACATTATAACGCAAAAGAATTAGCATGGAGAAATTATTGTTACTCGGAGATGAGGCCATTGCTCAAGGCTTTATCGATGCGGGAGGCAGTGCCATCAACAGCTATCCTGGCACGCCATCAACCCAGATCACTGAATATGTCATGAAATCGAAACAGGCCAAGGAACTCGGTGTCCGCGCCAACTGGTGCGCCAACGAGAAGACGGCTCTGGAGGCTTCCATTGGTGTGGCTTATGCTGGCAAGCGTGCCATGACCTGCATGAAGCACGTGGGCTTGAATGTCTGCGGCGACCCCTTCATGAACGCCGCCATCATCGGCACCAAGGGCGTCCTCGTGGTAGTGGCCGACGACCCCAGCATGTTCTCCTCACAGGATGAACAGGACAGCCGCTTCTATGGCCATTGGGCCATGATCCCGATGCTGGAGCCCTCGAACCAACAGGAGGCTTACGACATGGTTCACTTCGGTTTCGAATTGAGCGAAAAACTCGGTACGCCAGTGCTGTACCGCATCCCCACCCGTCTGGCCCACAGCCGCGCCGGCGTGGTGCGCAAACCGGTCCGCAAGCAGAATGAGCTCACTGAGCCCGCCGACGCCAAGTCGTTCGTGCTGCTGCCAGCCAACGCCAAGCGCCTTTACAGGGATTTGATCGACAAGCAACCCGCTTTCACCAAGGCCTCTGAGGAATCAGGCTACAACAAATACTTCGAAGGCGAGAACAAAAAACTCGGTATCATCACCACCGGCATCGCCTACAACTATTTGATGGAGAACTTCCAAGGTGGCAAGTGCCCGTATCCTGTCGTCAAGATCACGCAATATCCTTTGCCTTACAACATGATCAACAAGCTGTACGACGAAGTCGATGAGATCCTGGTGCTCGAAGACGGCCAGCCGTTTGTTGAGGAGCATATCAAGGGCTTCCTCGGCAAGGGCAAGAAGGTCATGGGTCGTTTGGACGAGACCATCCGTCGCGATGGCGAGCTCAACGCCGAAAAGGTGGCCAAGGCTCTCGGCATGAAGGCCGAAAGCGGCGCCGCCGTTCCCGAGGTGGTCACCAACCGTCCTCCGGCGCTCTGCCAAGGCTGCCCGCACGTCGACAGCTACAACGCCTTGAACGCTGTGATGGCTAACCATAAGGGTGGCAAGGTGTTCGGCGACATAGGCTGCTACACCTTGGGCTTCAACATGCATGCCATCAATACTACCGTGTGCATGGGCGCTTCCATCACCATGGCCAAGGGCGCCAGCGAAGTGGGCATCTTCCCGAGCGTGGCGGTTATCGGCGACGGCACCTTCGGCCATAGCGGCATGACAGGCCTGCTCGACTGCGTCAACGAAAAAGCCAACGTGGTGGTCGTGATCCTTGACAACGACATCACCGCCATGACAGGCGGCCAGCCTTCGTCGGCCAACAACAAGATCCGCCAGATCTGCGAAGGCCTCGGCGTGGCTCCCGAACACATTCGCGACATTATCCCGCTGCCCAAGAACCACGAGGAAAACGTGAAGATTATCGAAGAAGAGGTCAATTATAACGGTGTTTCTGTCATCATCCCTCACCGTACCTGCCTCGTCGAACTGAAGAAACACCTGAAGAAATAACTTCAAACTACAAACTACAAACTGAACAACTTATGAAAAAAGATATCGTATTATGCGGCGTGGGCGGTGACGGCATCGTGTCAGTAGCCAAGATCATCTCGGATGCCGCCTTGAACATGGGCCTCAACCTCAAACAGTCTGAAATCCACGGTATGTCGCAGCGCGGCGGATCGGTGTTCTCGCACTTGCGTCTCTCGAGCGATGAGATCTTCGCCGACGTCATCCCCGAAGGCCATGCCGACATCATCCTCTCCAGCGAGCCGATGGAAGCCTTGCGCTACCTGCCCTGGCTGGCCAAGGACGGCTGGATCATCACCAACAGCGATCCTTTCGTGAACATCAACAACTATCCCGACATGGCCAAGATCAATGCTGAGCTGGCCAAGGTCAAGAACGTGGTGAGCTTCAATGCCAATGAGATCGCCAAGACCATCAAGGCGCGCTCGAACATGGTGCTGCTGGGTGCCACCGTACCTTACCTCGGCATCGAGCTGGGCAAGGTGGAGGAAGCCATCAACCACATCTTCGGCAATAAGGGCGCCGAGGTCGTTGACGTCAACATGAAGGCCTTGCACGCCGGTTACGAACAGGCTAAAAAATGAGACGAATAGCCTTGCTTTTTCTGCTGATAGCCGTGTTTTGCTCCTGCCACAGGGGCGGGCACGGCTATCAAGATTCTACTAACGACACAGTTTGTGCAGTTCCTGAACCCACTTTTTTCTATGGCATCTGCATCGACTCGATGTATGTCGAAGAAGGCCAGATCGACCAGGGTCAGTTCCTCTCCACCCTGTTTGCCTCCAAAGGCATCAGCCCTAGGGTGACGGATCATATCGCCCGCAACCATAAGGATGTATTCGACGTAAGCAAGATCCGCTCGGGAAACCGTTACTATTTCCTGATGACCAACGACTCCTTGGAGACGCCGCTTTTCTGGATTTATGAGATCGACCGTCGCAACTACGCCTTGTTCAGCCTAACCGATTCGTTGACGGCATGGCGTTTCCAGAAGGATCTGGAGCTGCGTTTGGCCCGCACCTCGGGCGTCATCACCTCGTCGCTGTGGAACGCTGTCATTGCCAATGGCGGTGACGCCAACCTAGCCGTGCATCTCTCCGATGTCTATGCCTGGACTATCGACTTCTTCGGTATTCAGGAGGGCGACTTCTTCGACGTGGTCTACGATCGACAATACATCGACGGAGAGCCTGTGGGCATGGGCGAAGTGATCTATTGCAACTTCGTCCACCGTGGCGACACCATCCGAGCTATCGCCTACGAACAGGACGGCATGTTAGGGTTTTATAACGAGAAAGGGGAGAACCTGCGCAAAGCCTTCCTGAAGGCGCCGTTGAACTACCGCCGCATCAGCTCCACCTTCTCCAATAGCCGCTATCATCCGGTGCTGAAGATCTACCGTCCGCACCATGGTGTGGATTATGCCGCGCCGGCTGGCACTCCTGTGGTGAGTATCGGCGATGGTACAGTCATCACCAAGGCCTATCAGGCTGGCGGTGGAGGCAATTACCTGAAGATCAAGCATAACACCACCTATACGACTTGCTACATGCACCTGCAAAGCTACGCGAAAGGCATTGCTGAGGGCGTGCGTGTGAAGCAGGGACAGGTGATCGGCTATGTGGGAAGCACGGGCATCGCCACGGGGCCCCACTTGGATTTCCGTGTGTATAAGAATGGCACTGCCATCGATCCCTTGAAGATGGAATCGCCTCCGGCGGATCCCATCAAACAGGCCGACATGGAACAGTTCCTTAACGTGGTCCGCTATTGGATGAAGGCGATGCAGGAGCCTGGGGTTCCCGAACCGTATCAGGAGCCGGATCCTCAGCCTGATTCTCTGGTTCCTCAGCCGGTGTATCTTCCAGCGTGAGCTTGCCTTTTTTGATGGTAACTCTTTTCTTCATCCTGACGGGGGCGATAATGAGCACCATCAGCACCTCCAGGGCGTATTTCACCCACGGGTGGATGCCTGAGGTGTAAAATTGGAAGGCGATGAGCAGGATGGAGAAACCAACGAAAAAGGCCTTGCCTTTCACCTTCTTCCGGAAGATCAGGATCAAACTGAACACCAACAAACCCGTGAGCAGGAACTCAGCGATGAGATAAGCGAAGTCCTTGGATTGGTTTTCAAGGACTTCGCCGTTTCCCAGGTAATATGAATCCAGCGAATAGTGGTACATCACCAGCGTCAGCACCTCGTAGAGGAACAAAAGCCCATAATAGGTGATGGCGAAGGTGGCCGCCAACTTCATCGCCAAGGTCAGCTTGGGCTTCAGGTCAAATATCTTGCTCTCTTTTTGCTTGCGAGTCATATTCAATGCGCTTGAAATAGAGATGATAGATCAAGATGAACATTGCTGTGGTGA
This sequence comes from Bacteroidales bacterium, assembly GCA_017645245.1. Classification (GTDB taxonomy): domain Bacteria; phylum Bacteroidota; class Bacteroidia; order Bacteroidales; family F082; genus Limimorpha. The sequence continues at coordinate 26,881 of JAGCPG010000037.1, read as the reverse complement.
GGAATTCGCTGAAAAACGGATTCTGTGGCGTATGGGAGTAAACGAAAGCCACAGCGTTGATCAGGATCAGTATTTGCGAAATGCTGTAGATGTGGAAACCCAACCTTTGAAGCTTGAACATTTTGACGACGCCGACCAACGAGCCGATGAAGAACACTCCGGTGATTAGGAAATAGACCGTAGGGATGCCCATCCAGAGCTCCATCATGCTCGAAAAGCTCTCCACCATGGTTTCGTCAACGGATGAGAGCATGGGGATGACGCTGTCTTCCAATTCGCCGGATTCCATCATTTCCTTCAGGATGGGCGCCGTGACGAACATGAAGAGGTTGCTGAAAATCTGCATGCAGGCGTTGACAAGCGACAACACCAGCAGAATGGTCATTCCGATCGGCCGTTTCACAGGTTGGGCACTTTCCATCATTTGTTCTTCAAATCATCAAACTTCAAAGGATAATTCTTGATGAAGTCGACCGACTTGGCGATCTCGGTATACATCACCTTGTCGATGCGCACAAATTCAACCACTTGGCGGTATTCGGCAACGAACTTTTCGATGGTCTTTGACGACTTCAGCGGACGGCGGAACTCCAATGCCTGTGCGGCGTTCAGCAGCTCGATGGCCAACACTCTTTCGAGGTTCTCGGCCACTCTCAAGGCCTTGGTGGCGGCGTTGGCACCCATGCTCACGTGGTCTTCCTGACCTTGTGACGACTCGATGCTATCCACCGAAGCAGGCGTGCAGAGCTGCTTGCTTTGGCTGACGATGCTGGCGGCGGCATATTGCGGGATCATGAAACCACTGTTCAAGCCGGGCTCGGCCACGAGGAACGAAGGCAGGTCGCGCTTGCCGCTGATCAACTGATAGATGCGACGCTCGCTGATGTTGCCCAACTCAGCCATGGCGATGGCCAGGAAGTCCAAGGTGATGGCCAAAGGCTGACCGTGGAAGTTGCCGGCGCTGATCACGAGATCCTCATCGGGGAAGATGGTCGGGTTGTCGGTGACGGCATTGATCTCCTCACTGAACACGGAGGCCACATAATCTATGGCATCCTTGGAGGCGCCATGCACCTGTGGCATGCAACGGAACGAATAGGGATCCTGGACATGCTTCTTCTCACGCTTGATGAGCTGGCTGCCCTTGGTGAACTCACGCACACGCTTGGCAGTGACGATCTGGCCGTTGTGATGGCGGATCTGGTGCACCTGGTCAAAGAAAGGCTCGATGCGGCCGTCAAAGGCTTCCAGGGAGACGCAGCCGATCAGGTCGGCGAGATAGCTCAGGCGGAAGGCCTTCAGCAGTACGTAGGTGCCGTAGCTGCTCATGAACTGGGTGCCGTTGAGCAGGGCAAGACCTTCCTTTGATTGCAGGGTGATGGGCTTCCAGCCGAACTTCTTCAGGATCTTCTGGGCTGGGACGATCTTGCCTTCATAATGCACCTCGCCCAAGCCGAGCAGAGGCAGCATCAGGTTGGCCAGAGGGGCCAAGTCGCCGGAAGCGCCCAGCGAGCCTTGGTTGTAGACTACGGGCAGCACATCATTGTTGAAGAAGTCGATGAGGCGCTGGACAGTCACGACTTGTACGCCGCTGTTGCCGTAGCTGAGGCTTTGCACCTTTAATAGGAGCATGAGGCGGATGATCTCTTCAGGCACCATCTCGCCAGTGCCGCAGGCGTGCGACATCACGAGGTTCTTTTGCAGGGTGCTCAGGTCTTCCTTCGAGATGCTGTGGTCGCAGAGTGATCCGAAGCCGGTGGTCACGCCGTAAATGGGCTTCTCAGGGTTCTCCATCTTCTTGTCGAGGTAGTCGCGGCAATGCTGGATGCGTTGGATGGCGTCATCACTGAGGGCGAGCTTGTAGCCCTGGGTGAGTAATTCGTTGACTTGCTTGAATGTTAGCTCTTTTGAACTGATGTAATGTGTTTTCATATTTGGATTGTTGCTACTAATTGTTCTGCGTTGACGGTTTCTTGTTTGCCTTCTTTCATCCATTTCACGGTGAAGGTATGGTTGGCCACTTCGGTCTCGCCGGCGATGACCACGATGGGGATGTTGCGCTGGTCGGCGTATTTCATCTGTTTCTGGATCTTGGCAGCGTCAGGGTAGATCTCCGCGTTGATGCCGTGCTTGCGAACCTGGTTCAGGTATTTCAGGCAATATTTTTCCTCGTTTTTCCCGAAGTTGAGGAAGATGACCTTGGTGCTCTCCGACATGGTCTCGGGGAAGAGTTTCAGGCCTTCCAGCACGTCGTAGATGCGGTCGGCGCCGAAGCTGATGCCCACGCCAGAGACGTTGGGCAGGCCGAAGATGCCGGTGAGGTTGTCGTAACGGCCGCCACCTGAGATGCTGCCCATGGGGAAATCCTTGGCCTTGACCTCGAAGATGGCGCCGGTGTAATAGTTCAAGCCTCGGGCCAAGGTGAGATCGAGCTCGGTCTCAATGTCCAGCTCCATATCGTCGATGTAGTCGAACAAAGTCTCCAGCTCCTCGATGCCTTTCTGGCCGACTTCGTTGTTGAGCAAAGGCTTTAGCTGAGCCAGTTTCTCACGGGTGTTGCCCTTCATGAAGAGGATGGGCTGCAGCTTGTCGATGGCTTCGGGCTCCAAGCCCTTTTCGGCCAACTCGGCGTTGACGGCCTCGATGCCGATTTTGTCGAGCTTGTCGATGGCCACGGTGATGTCCACCAAAGCGTCCGACTTGCCGATGTATTCGGCGATGCCAGCCAGCACCTTTCGGTTGTTGATCTTCAGGATAATGTTGATCTTCAAGTCGTTGAACACGTCATTCACGATGCTGACCAATTCGGCTTCGTTCAGGATGGAGTTGCTGCCGATCATGTCCACGTCGCATTGGTAGAACTCGCGGTAGCGGCCTTTTTGGGGACGGTCGGCACGCCACACGGGCTGGATCTGGTAGCGCTTGAACGGGAAGGCGATCTGGTCGCGGTACATGGTGACGAAACGGGCGAAGGGCACCGTCAGGTCGTAGCGCAAGCCTTTCTCGCTGATCTTGCCAGCCAGTTTCAAGGATTCCAGAGGCTCTCCGTTTTGCTCCACGCCTGTCATGAAGTCGCCGGAATTCAGGATGCGGAACAGCAGCTTGTCGCCTTCCTCACCATATTTGCCCAGCAGGGTGCTGAGGTTTTCCATCGAAGGGGTCTCGATGGGCAGGAAGCCGTAACGCTTGAAGACGTTCTTGATGGTATCAAAGATATAGTTGCGGCGCACCATGACCTCTGGGAGGAAGTCGCGTGTGCCTTTGGGGATCGAGGGTTTTTGTGCCATGGTATTGGGTTATTTCAATTCAAAAGTCTCGCCCGGCTCGGGGATGACGATGTTTTCCCAGCCTTCTTTCCGCAAGACGCGCTTGTAGAACTGCATGGCGTCGGGATCGCCGTGGACGAGGAAGGTTTTCTTGATCTTGCTTGGGTCTTGGCATTTCAGGTAATCCACGAGCTCGTTGTAGTCGCCATGGCCGCTGAAGGCGTCGATGGAGAAGATGTCGGCTTTCACTTCGTATTCGTTGCCGAAGATGGAAACGGTCTTGGGACGTGGATCAGCCAACAGACGGGCACCCAGGGTCTCCGGCGAGCAGTAGCCGATGGCCAGGATGGTGTTCTTCGGGTTGGTGATGCTGTTAGCGATATGGTGCTTGATACGGCCGGCTTCCATCATGCCCGAGGCAGAGATGATGATGCAGGGCTCCTTTCGGGCGTTCAACGCCTTCGATGCGTTGATGTCACGGATGAAAGTCAGGCTGTTGAATCCAAACGGGTCGGGGTCGTATTCGATGACGTTCTTCACGTCGTCGTTGAACAGGTTGACGTGCAGGCGGAAGATCTCGGTGGCGTTGACGGCCAAGGGACTGTCGACGAATACAGGGATCTTCTCCGGCAGCTTGCCTTCGTTGTAGAAGTTGTTCATCAGGTAGACGATTTCCTGGGTGCGGCTCACGGCAAAGGAGGGGATGATCAGCTTGCCGCGTTTCTCCACGCAGGTGTGGTAGATGATGTCCAGCAGTTCCTGCTCGGCGTTGGATCTGTCGCTGTGCAGGCGGTTGCCGTAGGTGGCCTCGGTGATCAGGTAGTCGCAGTGCGGGAAAGGCTCCGGCGATCTCAACAGGTAGTTGTATTCTCGTCCGATGTCACCTGTGTAGGCGATGCGGGTCATTTCGCCGCCCTCGTCGATCTCGATGGTGGCACAGCCACTGCCCAGCAGGTGACCCGTGTTGTTGAACTTCACCTTGATGTTGTTATCGAGATACACGTAGCGGTTGTAGGCCACACTCAGGAACAGGTCCATGCTCTCGCGTGCGTCCTTTTCTGTATAGATCGGCTCCAATGCCGGAAGACCTTGTTTGCGGCGTTTCTTGTTGAACCACTCCATATCGTTTTCCTGGATGAAACCGCTGTCGGGCAACATGATGTTGCACAGGTCGCGGGTGGCGTCGGTGCAAATCACCTCACCTCTGAATCCTTTTTTGTAGAAGTAGGGAATCAGGCCGCAATGGTCAATGTGGGCATGGGTCAGGATGATGTAATCCACGTCCTTGGGATCGATCATGGTGTTGCGGTTGGCTGCGTCGGTCTCCAGGCCTTTGCCTTGGAACATGCCACAGTCTAGCAGGATTTTCTTTCCGTGATCGGTGGTGATCAGGTGCTTGCTTCCTGTGACTTCTTGTACGGCGCCGATGAATTTAATCTTCATGGAAAACGATGTTTTGGTGTTTATTCTACGACAACTCTCTTGGCGGAAATGCCGTTTTCGGTACGGATCATCAGCATATAGATGCCTCTGCCGAAGGTCGACAGTTCGATGGAGACCTTGTCACCCTCCGCTTGGAATTGGCTCAGCGTTTGGCCAAGGCTGTTGACGATGCTGATTTGTTGCAGTTTTTCCGAAACCACCGTGACTTGTCCTGAAGTGGGATTCGGGTAAATGGCCACCTGGTTGGCGGAAAGCTCGTTGACGGCTGTGTAATCCAGTACCACCACTTCGATCTGAGCGGGTTCGGATTGGCAATCGTTTTGGTAGAAAGCTATGATCTTATAGAAATACAAACCGGGCAGATCAACGCGGTCGTCACATTGATAGTGGTTGAGGAACGGAGTGTTTACGATGCGTTGTGCCAGTGTGTAGTTTTGGCCGTCATCACTTCTGTAAATCTCAAATCTGTCGAGGGTGTATTCGTATTCGGCTTTGTCCCAGCTCAATCTTGCGCCAAACTCTCCACTGTCATAATAGCTTTCACCTTCGAAATGCTTGGCTTGGGGACAATCGACGGGTTGAGGCTCATTCACAGTAACGGTGACATCTGCTGAGGCTGTGTTTTCACCGTCATTAACGGTGACAAGGTAAACGATAGAGCCAATCTCCGTGGGAGTTGCGATGGTTGTTGCATTGTTGGGAGCTGTGATGGTTTGTTGAGGGCTCCAAGAATAGGAGTAGTTGCCAGTGCCTCCAGAGGCGTTGGCGGTCAGGGTGAGGGACTCGCCAAGTGTGATCGTCTCGGGATCAGCCGATGCGATGACCATCAAGGGTGAGGTAGTTCCATCGGTGATATCCACTGTGGTGATGAAGGTCTTTTTGTTGTATCCGAAGACCGTTAGGGTGGCGATACCCGTTCTTCCGGTGGCTTCGAAGGTGATGTTGGCGGTGCCGTTGTTGATCGTTGCCGAGCCCATGATCTCGTTGTCAAGGGTCAAGGTGGCCAATGCGCCGTCGGCGTTGGTGGCGATCAGGTTAAGCTCGGTGGATGCGATGTTGACCGGTGTCGTTGCGGTCACATCCATGACGGCAGGGACGGTATTGCGAAGCGTCAATGTCGGGTCGCCGTAAAGGATCCAGTTGTTGTAGGTTCCCTTGTTCTCATTCAAGGATGCGCCTTGGTCCAAGACTTTCATGTTGCCATTGATCGACACGCCACCCATGGTACGACGGATGTTGTTGGCATACGACTCAACCAGAATGTCGATCATCTCATCTTGACCGTACATAGGCGGGAACCAAGGTTGAGAAATGTAGGAGAACATGCCGCCGATGGCTCCTGTCGGGTTGCCAGTGCTGTTGTTGGTGGCGCGCATCCATGCCTCGGCGAAACAGTCTCCCGAACGGTCGTATTTTCCGTTCAGGCAGGCTACGGAGATGATGTATGGCAACTTGTAGTCGTTGGTCAAAGCGTTGACGTTGGAGTTACTGTAGCTGAACACACCCCAACTGGTCTCAGAGCCGTGGTTGCAGTAGTTGATGATGCTCACGCCATCGTTGATATGTTGGCTCACGGCGGCGGCATTGTTTGCAGTAGAGCCGGTTACTCCGGCATAGTCGCGGTAGACATCGGTATAATTGTATCCCAGCAAATCCGTTCTGAGATTGTCGACGTGTTGATAATCCGATTCGCCGTAATGGCCGGCTTGGCTGTTGGTGGAGACGCCTTGTCCCACGGAGAGCCAGGTGGCGGTCTCATCCAGATCGCGCTCGTAATTCAGTACTTTATGGACGTGATGGGTCACTTGCTCAATGTTATCGCAGCAGAAACGGCCTACAATAACCTCGTTGTAATAGTCGTTGCCAGCCAGCTGTCCGTATTGAAGGTCACCATAGCCTGAATAATTGTCGTTTACTCCCGTTCCGGCCTCTATATAAACGCCAGGGATTTGGGCAACATCGCCTACGAGAAGGATGTCGGTCAACTCGGGATGTTCGGCGTAATAAGCCTGGATGTAGGACTTGATTGCTGTCGCTGTATTGCCAGTCACACTGGTTCCGACCATCGTCGTTGGGCGGCCGGTCTGTCTCTTCCAAGTCACGAAAGGCTCCATGGCGGTCATGAATTGGTCATGGCAGATGATGAGCAATTCGCCATTGTCAGTGATTGGGGTGTATTTCGCCATCGACTGGCTGTAATTGATGTAACGGTTCTCGTAGATGGCCTTGAATTCAGGATCCAGCAGGAATGATTTTGCACGGTTGGTGATGACGTTTCTGCTGTCAATGCCGAGCTTCACCATGCTCAGTTCAACGTGGTGGTACACGCGGAGCACCTTGGTCATGGGGTTGTAAGTGATGGGGGTAAGCATGATGTTCTGGCCTCTCACGTCGCGATGGATGTATGGTTCGTCGAGTTTGGCGATCGCTGAAGGGAAGAAGGCATCCTGCTGATAGACGGCGCCGTAGGTGTAGGGCACGTCGTCAGGATTGATGCTGCGAGGGAATTCGCCTTTGGATGGGGCAATCTCCATGTTTTCATAGTCGGTGTATTGCGCACCTGTGACTTCGACGCCCATCAGGGCGTTGTCGCCTATCACAACAGGGATGGCAATCAAGGGGAGTTCAGGCTCACCTGCGACCGAGATTCTCATGGCTTTGGGTATGGAAACGACAAGAGCCTCACCGCGGGGTGTGGTCACTTGGTTGGTGTTGAATTCAGGGACATCCACGCTGATGTTGATGGTGGATTCAGAAGAAGCGTTCACCGTGGTCTTCCATTGTTGACCGAAAGACACGAATGAGATTAGTGCCAAAAGTAAGGTGAGTAGATTGTTTTTCATGATAATGGTTTTTTTTGCATGATATTGGTGCAAAAATAAAAAAATCCCGCCAATTTGGCGGGATTTTTTGCGTACGAATGGAAAATAATTGTTATTCAACAACCACTTTCTTGGTGGAGATGCCATTGCCTGTGGTGATGCGCAGGAAGTAGACACCCTTGGTCATGTTGCTAACATTGATGGTAGCAGTGCCCTTGGCGTTGCCGTTGGCAACTTGCTGACCCATGCCGTTGAACATGAAGTAGCTGAACTCGTCACCGCTTTGGATGTACAAGGTGCTGTTGACCGGGTTGGGATAGATGTGGAAGTTGCTTTCGCTTTCCTCAACACCCAAAGGATAGAGAACCTCGACACATTCCTCTACGGATTCGTCACCACCAGGATACTCGGCGATCACACAGTAAGTAGCTTGTGCGAGAGGATCCTCGTCAATATAGGTGGTGCCAACCAAGCCATTGATAACGACTTCACCGTTACGTTTGACAATATAGCTCTTTGCATATTCAGGAGCCACCCAAGTCAAGGTAACATTCTGGTTCACAACGTCAACTTCGCCAGCCAGGTCGGTGACAGGATCGATCGAGATGACGATAGGTTCGCCACCGCAGTTCACGTCGAACTCAAAGCTATAGCCACCGCTCAAGTTCGAAGCTGAGGTGATTTGGTCGCCACCTTCGTAAGCCACGGTGAATGAACATTCGGAGGTGTATGAACCGGTGATCCATCCTAAGGTCACATGGACGCCGATACCGATTTCAAGCGTGTAGGTAGCTGAGCTGCCGCTGCTGATGGTGAGGTTTTGGGAAGGAGTGCCGTCACTGAAAGAAACAGTCAACTGGTTGCCGTTCCAGCCGTCACCGTAGGAGTCAACGAGGTTGAACACCACGTTGCAGGTGTTTTTCAGGTTGCCTGAGCCAGTGGCCATCACTTCATTGTCGGCGACCAAGGTGAATTCAAGGTTGATTACCTCAGTGGTGGGGCAAGTTTCAGCGATGGTGAAGTTGAACACGGCAGCACTGGTGCTTTCGGAATCGATGGTTCCAATCTCGAAGGTGTCGTCGGTAAAGGTGACGTATGGGCTGGTAGTTGAAACAGTCACGATAGCGTTGGTAGCCATGTAGTGGCCGTCATTCCTGAAGTTGGCAATGACATTAAGAGCTTCACCAGGGGTAAAGCCGCCACCGCCAAGGAAGCTGTCGAACACCACGATGGGAGCGCCCACGGTGATCTTGGCTTTGCCAGTCCAAACATTTGAACCGCAAGTGGCGGTCACATCAATCTGGATCTTGGTACCGTCAGGCACGCCAGGGGCAACGGTGAATGAGAATTCATCTTCCAAAGTGATTGTTGCATCAGGGGCGAGAACGCCGAACGAACCTTCATTGTCGTTGAAGGTGATGTTCGTGTCTTCGCTTGAAAGGACAACGTTTGTCGTGCCTGTTGTAGCGTCAACACCAACATTCCTGAAAGTGATGCTCATCAGTTGCTCTTCGCTCGTCGGCACGTTGCCAGGAGTGAAAGCGTCAACAGAGACGTAAGCGCCTTCAGCGGGAAGGACTTCAAGCGTACCTCTGTAGGTCACCTTGTTGTAACCCATGATGATGAGGTCGTAGGTGCCAACATTGTCGAACGGAGTGAAATTGAGCTCAACATCGCCATCAACCAGCTGGCCTGATGCGAGCACTTCGCCGTCCTTCGAAAGGGTGGCAACGCCGCAAGTGGCGTCAGTGGAAATGGAGAGGGTGCCCGTACCGATCATAGGAGCGGCAGGGGTAACGGTCACATCCATCTCAGTGGGATTGGCGGTTCTCACCATCATTGACGGGTCTCCGAAGAGGATCCAGGTGTCGTGGGTGTCATAACCGCTTGAGCCTGACTTGTCGATAACGCTCATGTTACCGTTCAATGAGGCACCACCCAAGGTGTGATAGAATTGGTCAACGCTTCTCCATTCAGTCAAGATGTCAACCATTTCATCCTGGCCATACATTGGGGGAACCCAAGGCTGTGACATCCAGGAGAACATACCGCCGACGGCTCCGGTGGGAGCACCGGTGGAGTTGTCGGTAGCACGCATCCAAGCCTCAGCAAAGCACTCGGAACCGTAGTTGAACTTGCCGTTCAAGCAAGCCACTGACCAAACGATAGGCAACATGTTGTCATTGGTCAAGGCGTGCACGTTACTGGTGCTGTAGTTGGCAACACCCCAGCTGGTTTCTGAACCATGGTTGCAGTAGTTGATGATACCGACACCTTGATTAATAGTGTTGCTGATGGAAGTGGTGCTGGCACCGCCGCCGCCACCGTGAAGCTCGGTCACGGTGTTATAGGTGTAGTGCAACAGCGTATCACGGATCAAGTCGATGTGCTGGTAGTCGTCTTCGCCGTAGTGACCGGAACCGGCACCGATGTAACCGATACCCAAACCTTTGTCACCCCAAGTAATATCGGCTTCAACGTCACGCTCGTAGCCAATCACCTTGTTGACGTGAGTGGCCACTTGTTCATCGGTCTGGACCGAGAAACGGCCGATAAAGACTTCCGGATAGTGGTCAGTGCCTTCGAGTTGGCCGAACCAGTTGTCGGAACGTTCCTGGCCAAGGACGTGAGGAGTGAGGTCGGCATAGTCACCAACCAACAGCACAAAAGCAAGATTGTGCTGAGGATTGGTGTAGTAGCTGTTGATGTAGTTCTTGATCTGGGTGTCGTTGTTGCCACCGGCTTCAGTGACGCTCACCATGGTGGTAGGACGGCCAGAGATGTTCTTCCAGGTCACGAGTTCTTCCATGCCAGCCATGTAAGGATCGGCGCAGATGATCAGCATTTCACCGTTGTCAGTCACGAAAGGATAAGCCTTGGTGGCTTCGGTGAAGTTGATGAAGCGGTGTGCGTAGGCACCCTTCTGCTCGGGGCTGACCTTGATGGTGTTGCTCTTGCGGGCAGCCTTGGGGTTCTCGCCGTTGTCGCTCACCTTTACCATTTCAATGGTCAGGTTCTCATAGACACGCAGAGTGTGGGTCTGAGGATTGAAAGCGAAGGGATGAACCATGATGTTCTGGCCACGGAAATCGCGGAGGATGTAAGGCGCTTCAAGGGTAGCCTGAGCTGCCGGATAGAAAGCGTTCTCATCATACATGGCACCGTAGGTGAAAGGCACGTCGGCAGGGTTGACCTGACGGCTGATGTTACCTTTGGAAGGAGCGATGTCGATGTTGTTGACATCCGTGTACTGAGCATCGATGACGTTGACGGTCATCTCAGCCAAGTCGCCGATGATGGCAGGGATGGGGAACATGGGGAGCTCAGGGGCGCCGGCATCAAGCGTTGTTGCCATGTCCGGAGCAGTAACCACGAACTGTTCTCCTCTAGGGGTCTGAACTCTAATGGTGCTGTAACCATTGAGCTGGAAGTTGACGACGATGCGATTCTCGGAACTGGAGATCAACTTGGTCGTCGGAGCTTTTTGTGCAAAGCCGCTTCCAACCAAGAGGAGGGCCAGCAGTATTAACAAGCTTCTTTTCATTTTTTAATCGAGTTGTTATTTAATTATTTAAGGTGTTTTCAATGTATTATTCAACAACAACCTTCTGGACGCTGACCTGGTTGCCTGCGTTGATGTTCAGGAAGTAGATGCCCTTGTTGAGGTCACCGACTTTGATGACGGCCTTGTTGCTGGCGTTGCCGCTGCGGACCACTTGGCCGAGGCTGTTGATGAGCTGATACTTAAAGTTGTTGGAGTTGACGTTGATGGTCAACACATCGTTGGCGGGGTTAGGATAAACGTTGATGTTGGCGTTTTGGTTTTCAGCAACACCGGTGTAATCCATTTCAACCAGCACGCTGACCGGAGCAGACATGGCACCGTTGGCGTTAACGGCGTAAACTGAATACTTGTAGATGCCGCTTTCTTCGATTTCGTCTTCGAAGGTGGTTGTGGTGACGTTACCAATGGTTTCGCCGTCGCGTTTCAAAGTGTAAGATTCAGCGTCTGAAGAAGCAACCCAGTTGAGAGTCACGTTGTGACCAGAGACTTCGTAGGTGAGGTCAGTGGCAGGATTGATGAAGGCAATCACATTGACAGGCGGGAACTTGATGTCATCGATGTAACCGCAGTCGTCGCCGCTGCTCACTGAGCTATCCTTGGAGTAGCTCCACTTGAAGGTGTGCTGACCAACTGTCACAGGCTGCACAAACTCTGTCCAGTCAACTGTGCCTGACCATGTACCCTTCTCCTGGTTGTCCATGTAGAAGTGGAGTTTGTCGTAGTTCTGCTCTGATGACACCTTGTACATGAATGTCAACTCACCAGCTGCGAGAACATCAACTGTCAACACGCAGTAGCCTTCTGAGCTGTTTATGCCGTTGTTGGTTGACTTAGCGCACTTTGTTCCTCTAGGACCACCGTTTGTGATTGTCCATGCATATTGTGAACTCTGTGTCCAGTTTTCACCCCAAGTGCCTGACTCGAAGTCTTCCATGATATCACCATAGCTCAAAACGAAGATGTCTTCAATCTCGAAGAGACCAGTTGTGAAGTCGTATGCAACCTCGAATGTTGTGCCAAGTTCAACACTTGGGTCAACTGTGTATTCAGTTGTGATATCGAGCAATTCGCCACCTTCGACGACAGCCTCAACAACCAAGGTCTCAGGATTGAACACGAGGTCTGGTGAGCAGCTTGTGATGTTCAATGTACCGCCATAGAATGGAGCTGTACCAGCGTTCTTGAATGTAAATGTCACATTGCTGTCGGTCTGCTCAACTGCTTCAAACTGGAGAACTGGAGCGTGGAGTGTAATGTAGATATTGGCGTTCCAAGTGTCTGTGCCGTCGGTAACTTCAAGCACGAATTGGGCCTTGGTCTTGTCAGGAACGTTTTCGGCAACGGCAAACTGGAAGACATTGATGTTGCCAAGTTCGTCAGGATTGAGGGCAGCCAAAGTGCCTACACCGTTCAGGATCTCAACATACTCACATTCGGTGGTAAGGGTGGCGGTGATGGCGCCAGAAGCCAGAGTGCCAACGTTCTTCAAGGTGACGTCCATGTCGATGGTCTCGCCATAGTTGGCTTGATCAGCGTTCAGGGCGTATGAATCAACGGCCACGTATGCGCCTGTCATGGAAGCGGCGGGAACGGTGGCGACATAGGGTTGACGCTGAGGATGGGTCACAACGATCTTGACGTCGCCGCCAGAGGTGATAGGAGTGATCGGGATGTCGGCAGTGCCTTCTTCGCCGATTTCACCAGCACCGTAGAGAACGCCGTCCTTGGAGATACCAACGTATGAACCTGGATCAGCTGCCACAGTGTAGAAGTCCATGCCGATAGGAAGGGTTGGCATGTGAGAAACGGTGTTCTCGATAGGATTCACGTGATAGGGGCAGATGGAACCATCGCCGAGGACGTGGTAGGATTCCCAGTAGTACTGGTCGGAAACGCTGCCATCGTAACCGTTAGCATGTGAATAAGCTACAGCGAGGTTGCCGACAAACGGAACGGCAGAAAGGCTGTTGAAGTCATCCTGGAATTGGGCATCATAGCATCCCATGGATGATTCTTCGTAGGTAGGCGGAGCATAGAAGGTGTGGGTTGCACCTACTGCGAAGTAGTAGTCCTCATACCAGTAGGAGCTCGGGCAGGAGCCGATGTAAGCGAAAGCGCCCTTGTTGGGAGCAATGATGAAAGCCTCACCCAAGCATTTACCTGAGATACCCCAGTCAGCAGCCTGGCAGCAGTTACCCATAGCCCAGAAGTACTTGTCTTGGTTAGTCAGTTGGTTGACATTGCTGTTGGTGAAGCTCGGGTCAGCCCAGCTGGTGTTGCTGCCGTGAGCAGTGTAGTTCACGAAGTTGACGCCGGTGTTCATCGGGTCATAGCAGCCGGTGTAAGGCTGCTCAAGCCAGTTGTAAACAGTGTTGAAGCCGTGTTCTGCATTGTAATAGTAGTTCAAAGCATACTGGATGGTGGGTTTACCGTCTTTCGGGTTCCAAGTGGCATCCCAACCTGCAATAAGAAGGGTGTTGCCGAGGTAGGAAGGATCCGGCATGGTGTATTGCTCATACATCAAAGACTTGTCACGTACAATTTCAAATTCGGCAACGGATTCGCAGGTGAAACGGCTGTGGTACATATCTGCAAAGTAGTCGCTTGGACCACCGTCAACAGCATAGTAATAAAGGTCGGTCACGCAGTGCGAAGCGGAACCGGTCTGTGAAGCGGGAACCTGGCCGTTGTCGCCAACGATGATAAGGAAAGTAGGAGCCTGGCCTTCAGCAACACCTTCGTTGTACTTGTTGGTGATGAAGGTCTTGATGGCTGAAGCGCTGGTGCCGATTTCGTCAGTGTAGTTGACATCCATGTAGAAGCCCTTTTCGGTCTTCCAGGTGAGCCAAGGCTGCATGGCGTCTTCAAACATACGGTTGGCAACAACCAAAATCTTAACCGGGACAGCCCAGAGGTCCGGGTGATCGTCGTAGACGTCGAGGATGGCTCTGTTGTTGAACAAGGCTGAATAAGCGGTTCTGAAGTAGGGGCTGTAGGTGTTGACCAAAGTCTGTTCAGTCAGTGCGAGGTCGGCATCCTGGAATGAAACTTCCACTTCGACGTTGTTGTAAACGCGGATGGTGTTGCTCGAAGCATTGTATCTCAGGGTGTTGAGCTGCAGAGCGCCAATTTGAACGCCACGCATGGTACCCATCACGGTAACCTCAGCGATCGGGCGACTCTCGTCGAAACCTTTGGCTGCGTAAGCTGACTCGTTGTAAGCGAATTTCACATCTTTCTCGCTCTTGCTCTGTGAAGGCTGTTGGGGATAAAGCCTGTTGATGCCAAAGTCGGCAAGGTTGTATTCCTCAACGGTGTAGCTCTTGACATTCACCACTGGGGTTGCGCCGAAAGGAACGGCAATGAGTTCACGGGTAACAAGCACCTGAGGATCGCCGATATTGCCGGCGGCGATGGAGTTGCCCATGTTAAGGACGGAGAAAACACCCTTCTCGGTGTTCACATCTTGGCTCTCGATGGAGCTGTAGGAGAATGATGCGGAGAAACCGTCGAGCTTGACGTTTCTGCATTCCTGAGTTGTTTTAGCGGCGTTCAGGTTGATGCGGCCTTGGGCCATCACCTGAGTGTTGAACAGTGTTCCAATAAGGAGGACTGCCAACGTGAGTAAACTGACTCTTTTCATTTGTTGTTGTTAGTGTTAGTTAATGAAATTGTTTAAAAAATTATTAATAATCAATAGATATTATCTTTAAAAACGGCTCCAAAGGTAATAATAATCTCTTATATTAAGGTGTAAAATAAGAGATTTTTCTTATAAAAAATGTTAAAAACGCCGTAAATGTCAGCGCAACAACTTCTTATATTGCTTGTTGTCGCCGATCACTTCCAATGCTTTGGAGATGGTTGGGTCTTCGGTCAGAGTGACCTCATAGTACTGCTGCTGATCCCATACATTTCTGGCAATCAATGCTTTAAGCTGTAGCTTAACGTATTTTTCGGAGCGGGCGTATTGTTCGTCATTCCATTCCACCTTTTCGTCTTGCGCCACTTTTTTAAATTCCTCGATCATCGCATCGGTGATTTGGAATTTTTTATTGAATTGGCTGAATTCGGGGTAGGCAGCCTTGACCTCATCGCGGTGGGCCATGGCGTAATCCACGGTGTATTTGTTGAACAGGCCTTTTCTGACAAGGTTGGTGTAGAGCTTGCTGTTGTAGCTGGTGTCGATGGGCATGAAGAGGTCGGGCATAATGCCGCCTCCGCCATAGACGGTGCGACCGTTATCTGTCTTAAACTTCAGGGAATCAGGGAAATGGATGCTGTCGGCATGGAAGTATTCGCCGTGTTCCAAACGTTTGTTCAACTCTTTGGCATACTCTTCGACGCCCTTCTCGTAGGGTCGTTGGATGCAGCGTCCCGAAGGGGTATGATAGCGCGAGGTGGTGAGACGGATCATGGAGCCGTCGGGCAGGTTGAAAGGGCGTTGCACCAAGCCTTTGCCGAAGGAACGGCGGCCGATGACGACGCCACGGTCGTGGTCTTGGATGGCGCCTGAAAGGATCTCGCTGGCTGAGGCCGATCCCTCGTCAATCAGCACGATGAGTTTGCCTTCGGTGAAGGAGCCTTTGTCAGTGCTTCTCCATTCCTGCCTAGGCGAGCGGAGACCTTCGGTATAGACGATCAGCTGGTCGGCTTTCAAGAACTCGTCTACCATGTCGATGGCGGTGTTCAGGTAACCTCCTCCGTTGTTGCGCAGGTCAAGGATCAAGGCATTCATGCCCTGGCCTCTGAGCTTCTCCATGGCATCCTTGAATTCCTTGTCGGAATCCTGGGCAAAACGGTCCAGTTTGATGTATCCGACGTTCTTGTCCATCATGAACGCCGCATTGATGCTGTTTAACGGGATCTTGTCACGAATAATTTCAAAATCAATGAGTTCTGGATCGTTGCCCCGTTTTACGCTCACGGTGACCTTGGTGCCTTTTTTGCCGCGAAGATGCTTCTGAACGTATTCGTTATTCACCTTTTTTCCGAAAGCGTCCTCTCCGTCGATCTTGAGGAACTTGTCGCCCGCCATGATTCCGACCCTCTCCGAAGGACCTCCCGGCACGGGACCGATGACGGTGATGGTGTCGCGGATCAGTTGGAAGGTCACTCCGATGCCCTCGAAACTGCCAACTAGCGGCTCGTTGGTCTTTTCCACGTCATTCTTCGAGATGTAGGCGGAGTGTGGGTCGAGCTCTTTCAAGGCGGCGATGATGGCTTCCTCCGTTACTTTGTCGGTGTTGACTGTGTCCACATAAAAGTTGTCGATCAAATATAGGGTAGTGCCGAGTTTTTGGGAGTTGAGTTGGGAGTTTCTTTGTGCATTTATATTATTGTACAAACCACAAAAACAAAATAATGCAAATAATAAAAATAATTTATTGATTCTCATGATTATATTTCTAATTTCTAACTATTTCAAAAGTGTTGTCTTCAAAAAGGCGGATGATGGTGGAACTTTTCGGTCGGGCTAGCACATCGTGATAGAGTTGCACGGTATAGTCGACGCTCTGTTTCATCTCCTCGGTGATGTCGCTGTATGTCACGGCGGAAGGCTGTCCCGAGAGGTTGGCCGAGGTGGAGGTGATGGGCTTGCCAAGCTGGCGGATGACCTCTTGGCAGAAGTCATGTTTCACTACACGGATACAGACGGATTTGTCGGCTGAGACATTCCTTGCCAGGTTCTTGCTTTCGGCATAGATGATGCTCAGTGGTCTTTTGGCAGCCTTGATTAGGTCGTAGGCGATGGCGGGCACGTTGACGACATAATCGGCGAGGCGGTCGGCGTTGTCGACCAAAATGATAAGGCTCTTGTTGGTGGGTCTCTTCTTGGCGGCGTAGACCTTGTCACAGGCCTTGCTGTTGGTGGCATCGCAGCCTACGCCCCAGATGGTGTCGGTGGGGTAAAGGATGGTCTTTCCTGCTTTCAGGAACGTAACGGTGCGTTGCACTTCTTCTTCAAAGGATATCATGGCATTAGGTCGTTGTAAATTCGGAAAATTTGTTGGCAGATGGCTTCGTCAGAGAAGCGCTTGGCGTAATCGAGACCGTTTTGGATCATCAGGTTGCGTTGGACTTCGTTGTTGAGCAGCTGTTGGAGATGCTCGGCCAGTTCGTTTTCGTCGTTTGGAGAGACATAGACGCTGCTTTGGCCTCCGCTTTCCTCAAGACAGCTTCCGGTGGCGGCAATGACGGGAATCCCACTCGTTAAGGCTTCGATGACGGGGATGCCGAAACCCTCATAAATGGAAGGGAAAACAAAGATCAAGGCGCTTTGGAAGAGGATCGGTAGCTCGCTTGACGGGAAGTCGGGCAACAGGGTGACCTGTTGTTGAAGTTGGTTTTGTGCGATGAAGGATCGTAGTTCTCCCAGATAATCGGTGCTTTGTCCCGCGATGACCAACGGCATGTCGATGTGCCCCGATTGCAAGGCTTTCAAGATAAGCAGCTGGTTCTTTCTCGGCTCGATAGCGCCCACATTCAGCAAAAACTGATCGGGAAGCCGGTATTTTTCTTTGAGGTTCCGCTTTTGTTCGTCGGAGGCTTTCACCTTGAATTCGGGTCGGCATCCTTGATACACCACTTCCACCTTGCCGGCATCAATGTCGGTCAGCTCCAGCAAGTCGCGTTTGGTCAGCTCGCTGACGGCAATGATGCGGTCAGCGATGTGGCAGCTGCGAAGGTATTTTTTGCGGTACATCATTCGATCGAAGGCGGGGAATAGTTCGGGATGTTTGACGAAAAGCAGGTCGTGCATGGTGACTACAGTTCGGATCTCAGTCTTTTCGATGCCTGAAGGCAGCTCGTGGCTTAATCCGTGATAGAGGTCAAGTCCTAGCTTTTCGGCTTCCTTGGCTATGCTGAAGGTTCTCCAGCAGGCTTGTGCCAACTTGCCGTTCCCGTTTTTCGGCTCTTTGACGAAAGCGTTGTTGGGACAGTTGAACCCGATGCTTGGGTCGATGCAGGGGGTGAAGAGAAAATACTGGTTTTCAGGAGCCAATGAGGTCAGTATACGAAGCGTCTCGCGACTGTAGTTGCCCAAGCCGCGGCGGTTGTTGAAAGCCCGTTTTGCATCGAATCCTATCTTCATTTTCCCGTGATAATGGTGTTGATCAACTTAAGTTTGTCGATGAAGCGTTTCCATCCCGAGGAGCGAACTTCGGGCAGTTGGGCCATGAAAGGAGCTCCGACGTGGAGGTAGTCAGACATAAATTCGTTGGCCGATAGGCCCCATTTCATGAGGAAGGTGTGTCTTCCTTTGTTTTTTTTGACACGTCCTGTGGATTTGCAGCCGAAATGGTATACGAGGCTATCACCCACGCCCTGGAAGTGTCTGACACCACATTCCCAAAGTTTGCGGGAGAGGTCGGGGTCGGAGTACATGCCCGGGCTGAACTCAATGCTTAGGCCGCCGACCTTGTCCCAAAGGGGCAAGGGCAGCAGCACCGGTGGCCAGGTGCTGCCCGACCAGTCCTCACGGACTAGGTTGCCGGCGGCCTTCAGAAGGTCTTCCTCGCGGAAGCTCTGAAGACTGTCACCGAAATCGGCAATCACGCAACATGGGTTGTCGCCTCGTGGTTCAACCATCGTGGCGGAGAGCATGAATTCATTCGTCGTCGCTTGCCCGATGGCTTTGCTCAAACTCGTGTCCCAATGGGGCAGGAAGTACATGTCGTCGTTGGCGTACAATATATAGCCGTGTTTGACCAAAGGCCTGCAAAGGTTCAGTCCGTAACAGATGCCGATGTTTTCAGGCGATGACACATACTCCAAATCGGGTTGGGCGGTCACCCATTCCAAGGTGCCGTCGGCTCCTTCGTTCACCATTATGATGATCTGGTGCTGCGTGTCGGAGTGTTTGCGTAGGCTTTCCACGCACAACTTGAGGTAGGGCAAATTGTTCCAAGTAGGGATTAGTATGGAAAACGATGGATTCATAATTCTCTGGCTTTTAAATATTTATACCAAACCCCGTAAGCGTTGTTCTTGCTGATAGTCCAGCCCATGCTACCATCCAGGAAACCTCCTTTGAAAAGGTAGTCGCGAAGAAATTTCCAACCTGTGTGAAGGAAGGCGGAGAAACGACTGGGCCGTTTCCCCTTTTCCACCATCTCCTCAGCGGACAAAGTGGCGAACTTTTCCATCTGCAGGCGGTGTTCCTCGGGGGTATAAAATGAATAATGGAGCAAATCGCCTTCAAGATGAACGGTCTGGGTTCCCTTTGGAATGTCCAAGGTCTCGTGCACCTTTTGGCCAGTCCACTGCACTTTGCGACGGTCGAAGAGGCGCACTTTAGTGTCAGGATACCACCCGCCATGATGGATCCATCGTCCGCAATAGTTCATGAGCCGATTCATCGAGAAGGCCTTGCCTTCCACATCCTGTTCCTTAAGTTTGAGAATGGATTCGGCGAGTTCTGGCGATAAGGCTTCATCAGCGTCAATGGAAAGAATCAAGTTGTTGGATGCCAAATTGTTGGCGTAGTTTTTGGTGGCTACATAGCCTTCCCAAGGATGGCTGACGAAATTCACATGGTATTCAGCACAGATCGCTGGAGTGGCGTCGTTGGAAAAGGAATCAACCACCACCACCTCGTCGGCAACGTGCATTAGCGAACGAAGACAACGCCCAATGTTGCGTTCTTCGTTCAAAGTGATGATGACGGCCGAGATCTTATTCATTGAAACCATGATTTAAAGTGCAAATTTACTATTTTTTTGTACTTTTGCACCTAAATATAATTAGAATCGTTTCGGTTTGAAAATAGGAATCCCTGTTTGGATGTTTTTGGTAGCTTTGGCGGTGGGCGTAGCTCTCGCCATGGTGCTCTACTTCCACAACCGCAAACAACATTACGGCAAACCCCTGACCATCGCCCTTTTCATTTTGCGCACTTTGATCGGCGGCTTGGTGACCCTGTTGCTGTTCAATCCCTACATCCGGCAGCGTGTCAGCGTGGTGGAGCAGCCAACCGTTGTGCTCGCCCACGATAACTCGGCATCCATTGGGCTGTCGAAGGATTCGGCGTTTTTCAAGTCGGAATATCCCAAACAATTTGAGGATTTCAGGCAGGCTTTGAAACTTGACTTTCAGGTGGATGAATACCTTTTTGGACAGGAGGTCAGGGATTTCGAAGAGCTTGATTTTTCGGATCAGTTGACCGATATTTCGTCCTTACTCCAAACAGTGGATCGCCGTTTTTATAAAAGGAATGTGGGCGCGGTGCTGCTCTTTTCCGACGGTGTCTACAACCGTGGCTTCGAGCCTTCGCTGCTGGTGGAGAAGTATCCGTTCCCCATCCATACAGTGGTGTTGGGCGACACCTTGTCCTATCCCGACTTGTTCATGAAGGACGTGCATTATAATAAGAAGGTATCGTTAGGTTCCACCTTCCCCGTCCGCGTGGTGGTGGGTGCCCGCGATTGCTCAGGGCAGAAAGCCACGTTGACGCTATCTGAGGATGGATTGACGATTGCCACTAAGGAACTGGAAATCAGCTCAAACCGTTATTCCAAAGAATTGGATTTCATGTTGGAGGCGGACCGAAAAGGTGTGAAACAGATCGAAATCAAGATTCAAGGTTTGAAGGATGAAGCCCAGCAGCTGAACAACCTGAAACGCATCTTTGTGGAGGTTCGGGATGAAAAGTATAAAATCATGTGTCTTGCCGAAGCCCCTCATCCCGACTTGGGTGCCGTCAAGAGTGTGCTCAACGACGACTGTGAGATGGATTTTGTGTTCGGCCACGAGGAGATTCCTGAACTGTCGAAATACCAGTTGTTGCTGTTGCATCAGGCACCTTCACAACATACCGATTTGGAAGCTTTGCTGGCACAGTTGGAGAAGAACAAGAAGCTCCCGATGCTGGTAGTCGTGGGCAATTCCACCGACGTGGAGGCTTTGAACAAGTTACAAAAAGCCGTTGAGGTACGTCGTGGCATGACCAACGCCATGCTGGACGTAAAAGGCTTTGTCAACACGTCGTTTGGGATGTTCTCACTGAGTGACAAGTTGCGCGAAAAGGTGGGGAAGTATCCGCCTTTGGCCTTGCCGCATCTGGAGATCAACCTACAGCTGACGCACGACGACCTGCTGATGCAGGAGGTGCTCGGCAACAAATCGGGACTGCCGCTGATGACGTTTGTCAAGGGTGATCGTAAGATGGCGTTCCTGTTTGGCGTCAACGTTTGGCGCTGGCGACTCTACAACTATTACCAAGACCATAACAGCCTGGTTTTCGATGAGCTGTTTTCAAAGACTTTGAGCTACTTGCTCCTGAGTCGCGACGACGGCTCGGCAGTGTTCTGCAAGGAAGAATACTATAGCAACGAACCTGTGTTGATGACGGCGGAAATCCGCAATCCCAGCAACGAGTTGATGACCGAGTCCGACTTGAGCATCACCATCGTCAACAAGAAGACGGGAGAGACCTACGAGTACCTGTTTTCGAAGCGGGAGCACGACTACGAGCTCAACGCAGGCATCTTACCGGAAGGCATCTATACTTACCGTGCTGAGACCACTCGGTCGGGGCAGTCGGTGTCGATTTCAGGGACGTTTGCAGTGGTCTCCATGGGCATCGAAGCCCAGCAGCTGACGGCCGATATCGACCGCATGAGAGGACTCTCGGCGGCCAGCAATGGCAGATGTTACACGGTGGATCAGCTGCCGCAATTGCTTCAGGATTTGAAAGCCGATGCCCGCATCACCTCTGTGGAGCACCATGACGTCCGTTTTGAGGATTTGATCCATTCCAAGTGGATTTTCATCGTGCTGGTCGGCTTGGCTGCTATCGAATGGATATTGCGAAAAATGTTTGGAACATATTAAATATTTAGAACTATGAAAATTCAAGATCAAACCGTCGTGACAATGACTTACGTCTTGCGCGAGAAAGACGAAAACGGCCGTGTCATCCAGGAGGCCACCAAAGAGAACCCCTTCACCTTCATCTGCGGCATGCAGCAGGTGTTGCCCAAGTTCGAGGAAAACCTCATGGGCAAGGAGCCGGGTGACCATTATTGCTTCTACCTGACTCCCGAAGAGGGCTATGGTGTTCGTGATGAGAACTACGTGATGGATCTCGACAAGTCGATGTTCATGCAGAACGACGTCCTTCATGAGATGGTGAAGGAAGGTGCCCAGCTGATGATGCAGACCGCCGACGGTCGTCCGATCATGGGTATCGTTCGTGAGATTGGCGACAAGCACGTGAAGATGGACTTTAACCACGACTTGGCTGGCGTTCACCTCTGCTTCTCAGGCGAGATCCTTGACGTCCGTGAGTCCACTGACGAGGACTTCAACGACAGCTGTGGTGGCAACTGCGAGGGCTGCTCGGGATGCCATTAATGCGCCATGTTTCATGGTCGTCTCATAGGATTGACGTTGCGGTTGTCGCTGCTTTTGGTAGTGACAACCGCTTGCACCTTTTCATCTGAGTATTATCAGGTATTTGAGGAAATCGAGCGACGAGCCAACGATGGTGACAGATTGGCTCAGAACGAGATAGGTAAGTGTTATTACTATGGTATTGCAGTTGGGCAAAACTACGAGAAAGCTTTTGAATGGTTTGAGAAAGCGGCTGATAATGACTATTCCCTTGGACAGTATAATCTTTCCCTTTGCTATTTAAGAGGGGAAGGTACGTCTAAAGACCTTGAAAAAGCTATAATGTATTTGCAAAAATCAGCTAATCAAGGTTGCTCCAAAGCTGAAATGGCATTGGGATGTCTGTCTTTGGAAGGCATAGGAGTTAAAACCGACATAGAGAAGGCAAAGTATTGGCTTGAAAAGGCCGCCAATCAAGGAGTCAGGGAGGCTATGTATATGCTGGGGA
Organism: Bacteroidales bacterium; assembly: GCA_017645245.1. GTDB lineage: Bacteria > Bacteroidota > Bacteroidia > Bacteroidales > F082 > Limimorpha. Next base: position 3,940 of record JAGCPG010000037.1, on the reverse strand, counting down.
ATCTCTATCTTGACAACCAAGAGAGTGATGATGACGGGGCCAAGGCATTATACTGGATTAGAAGATCCGCTTATTATGGCATGCCTGAGGCTCAATACCACTATGGTTATCTTTTTAAGGAAGGTTCACTCGTAGCTCGTGATAGGGACAAATACTATAGATGGGTGAATCGAGCCGTTCTGAACGGCTATAATTATTTTCGATTTGGTGAATATTATACAGGTGTTGGTTTGATTGTGCTTACCCAAACAAAGGAGCCTATTACCGATAAAACCTATCTGTTGCAACCTCTTGATGAAAAAGACATTAAAACGGAGGCTAGTGCCTTGTATCAACAAGGATTTAAATTATTGTTCACTGGCAACGAGGGCCAACAAAATCAAGAGGCCATCAAATGTCTGATCAGATCTACTTTAAAGGGTAATAAATCCGCAAAAATATTGCTGTCCTATTGTTATGCCACAGGCATAGGCACCTTGGTGGACCAATCGGCTCCTTCGGTTTTGTTTGTCGGAAAGGCTAGGATCAGATACGAAGATTCCGGTGGTTATACCACCATTGATTTTGAGATCTTCGAAGATGGTTCTTTTGAAAAGAAAATCTCGTGGAAGAAGGAGGGACGATAATCTATTCGGTGGAAGATGTTTTGGCTGCTTACAAGGGCTTTTTTTTGATAACAACAAATAATCGAGATGAATTCTCATTTTAAATCGCCTCCCAAGTTGGTTGAGAGGCGATTTTGGTTGTCGAAGCAGGTCTCTTATTTCCTCAACCCAGCCAACTGCTGTTCGATGACAGCGATTTTGGCTTCGGCGTCAGCTTTCTTCTTGCGCTCCTTATCGACCACGGCGGCAGGAGCACCATTGACGAAGCGTTCGTTGGAGAGTTTGCCTTCCACACTCTTCAGGAAGCCTTGGGCGTATTTCAACTCTTCTTCCAACTTCTTGATTTCGGCCTCCACATCGACGCTGCCAGTGAGTGGCACGAAGAACTCCGTGCTACCCACGAGGAAGCCGAAGGCACCTGCAGGAGCCTCGGTCACATAGCTGACCTCGCTCACGTTGCAGAGCTTGGCGATGACGCAGTCAAAGTCCTTGTTGGCAGTGCCCTTCACAACGAGTTGGACAGCTTCGCGGTTGGCGATGTTTTTGTCAGAACGCACCTTACGCACGTTGTTGATGACTTCCTGGGTGAACTCCATCTGCTTGAGGACTTGTTCGTCCACAGCTTGTGCCTTGGGCTGTTGGGCGATGATAATATCATCACCATCCTTGCGCTCAGCGATGGCGTGCCAGATCTCCTCAGTGATGAACGGCATAAAGGGATGCAACAACAACATCAAGTTCTCGAAGAACTTTATGGTGGCGTCGTAGGTCACGCGGTCAACGCCCTGACCCATTGGGGCTTTCACCATTTCGAGATACCACGAGCAGAAGTCATCCCAAGTGAGCTTGTAGATGGCCATCAAGGCGTCGCTTAAGCGGTATTTGTCGATGTTGTCGTTGGTCTCGGCCAGCACTTGGTTGAAGCGTGCGTCAAACCACTTCACGGCCATCTTGGCGGCCTCGGGCTGTGCGGCGTTCTCGTCCACATTCCAGCCTTTCACCAGACGCAGGGCGTTCCAGATCTTGTTGCAGAAGTTGCGGCCTTGCTCGCAGAGTGCTTCGTCGAAGAGGATGTCGTTGCCGGCAGGGGCGCTGAGCATCATGCCCATACGCACGCCATCGGCACCGAACTTGTCGATGAGTTCAATTGGGTCAGGTGAATTGCCGAGGGATTTCGACATCTTGCGGCCCAACTTATCTCTCACGATGCCCGTGAAATACACGTTCTTGAAAGGCACTTCGCCTTGGTATTCCTCACCGGCCATGATCATACGGGCCACCCAGAAGAAGATGATATCGGGGGCAGTGATGAGGTCGTTGGTGGGGTAGTAGTATTTGAACTCCTTGTTGTTGGGATCAAGGATGCCATTAAATAAAGACAAAGGCCACAGCCATGAGCTGAACCATGTGTCCAAGGCATCGTCGTCTTGACGCAGGTCTTTCAGAGTCAATGCGGCGTTGCCGGTCTTGGTGATGGCCAACTTCAAGGCTTCTTCGGGTGTCTCAGCGACCACAAAACCGCCTTCGGGCAGGTAGTAGGCCGGAATCTGATGGCCCCACCACAGCTGGCGGCTGATGCACCAGTCCTTGATGTTTTCGAGCCAGTGACGGTAGAGGTTGACGTACTTGGCGGGATAGAACTTGATGTTGCCATCCAACACTGGCTTCAGCGCGATGTCGGCGAGGTGTTCCATTTTTAGGAACCACTGCATGGAGAGCTTCGGCTCGATCGGAACGTTGGTGCGCTCGGAGTAACCTACCTTATTGTTATATTCTTCAATCTTTTCCAACAGACCGGCCTCCTTCATGTCGATGACAATCTGCTTGCGTACGTCTTCGCGGGTCATGCCGACATAGATGCCAGCGGCCTCGCTGATAGTGGCGTCGTCGTTGAAGATGTTGATGCTCTGGAGGTTGTGCTTCTCGCCCAGCATGTAGTCGTTCACGTCGTGGGCAGGGGTGACCTTCAAGCAGCCGGTACCGAACTCGATGTCCACATAATCGTCTTCGATCACGGGAATCACGCGGTTCACCAGCGGTACCACGACTTTCTTGCCGCGCAACCATTGGTTCTTCGGGTCGGCGGGGTTGATGCACATGGCGGTGTCGCCCATGATGGTCTCGGGACGCGTGGTGGCGACCACGGCGTAGCGGCGACCTTGCTCGTCGGTGTGGATAATCTCGCCTTCAGCACCTGTGGCACCCGTGCCGTCGTCCTCATGGAGGTAATAACGGAGGTAGAACAGATGGCTGTGCTCATCCTTGAAGATGACTTCCTCGTCACTCAAAGCCGTTAAGGCTTTCGGGTCCCAGTTGACCATGCGTACACCACGGTAAATCAGGCCTTTGTTATACAGGTCGACGAAGGCGCGGATGACGCTCTTCGAGCGGATGTCGTCCATGGTGAACGAGGTGCGTTCCCAGTCGCAAGAGCAACCGAGGCGGCGCAACTGCTTGAGGATGATGCCACCATGTTCGTGGGTCCAGTCCCAAGCGTGCTTAAGGAACTCCTCGCGGCCGATGTCGGTCTTCTTGATGCCTTGTTGCGCCAGTTTATTCACCACCTTGGCTTCGGTGGCGATGGAGGCGTGGTCGGTGCCGGGCACCCAGCAGGCGTTCTTGCCCTGCATGCGGGCGCGGCGAATCAGGATGTCCTGAATCGTGTTGTTCATCATGTGGCCCATGTGAAGCACGCCCGTCACATTCGGCGGGGGGATCACAATGGTATAAGGTTCGCGTTCGTCGGGGGTGGAGTGGAAGTAGTTCTTGTCCATCCAATGCTCGTACCATTTGCCTTCAACTTCCTGAGGGCTGTATTTGCTGCTGATTTCCATAGTCTAAAAAATGAACGGCAAAAATAGGGAATTCTAATGGTTAATTGATTAAAAAAATGTATTTTTGCAAAAACTAATGTTATGAATCGTACTTATAAGATTAACTTGAGGAAAGAGGAAGAAGGCGGCTATACGGTGTTCGTTCCTTCGTTGCCAGGCTGTATTACATACGGCGAGAATGTGGATGAGGCTATTTCTATGGCCAAGGAAGCTATTGAGCTATATATTGAGGAGCTCGAAGACCGTGGTGAATTCATCCCGGACGATAGCAATGTGTTGGAATACTCCTTAAATCTCGCTGCCGTATGAATTTGAGTCCTGACTATCTTATTCGGCTGCTTGAACTTGCGGGCTTTGTGTTCAAAAGAGCTAAAGGCTCCCACAAGGTTTATTATAACCCGATTAATAATAAAACGATCGTGGTTCCCTATCATAACGGAAAGGATTTGAAGAAAGGTACGTTTATGGCGATTGTTAAACAAGCTGGAATTGAATTGTAAT
>JAGCPG010000036.1 GCA_017645245.1 Bacteroidales bacterium | reverse complement strand
TCAACGTCATCCGTGCCAAACTTGTAAGCCGCATGTTCGCAGTCGTCAAAAGGGACGAAGCTTATCAACGAAACTATAAGATATTTACTCCTACTGAAAAAAACTTTCAAAAAACCGTTGCCAATTCATAAGAATAGATAGAAATTTTTCCCAAACAAAAAAGCCCCCAAGAAAAACTTGAGGGCTTAGTACCGAAGGCCGGGATCGAACCGGCACGAGTTTAACCTCATCGGTTTTTGAGACCGACGCGTCTACCTATTCCGCCACTTCGGCATGCTTCTCAATGAACGAGGCTGCAAAGATACATCTTTTTTTTATTCGGGCAATCTTTTTTCGAAAAAAATCCCTATTTTTGCAGCCCGAAATGTAAACACAAAATCGGACCCATGTCACAAAAATACGTTTCTATTTTTGCAGGAAGAGCAACCACTGAGCTGGGAACCAAGATCGCCGAGGCCTACGGCACCACCTTGGGAAAATCGTCGGTGGTGGAATTCTCGGACCGCGAGTTCCAGCCTTCCTACGACGAGAGCATCCGCGGCCATCATGTGTTCATCGTGCAGTCGACCATGCCGCCGACTGAGAACCTGATGGAGCTGTTGCTGATGATCGATGCCGCCAAGCGTGCCTCGGCGCACAAGGTCATCGCCGTGATTCCCTATTTCGGTTGGGCGCGTCAGGACCGCAAGGACCAGCCCCGCGTGAGCATCGGATCGAAACTGGTGGCCAACATGCTGACGGCCGCCCATGTCGACCGCATCATCACCATGGACCTTCACGCTGACCAGATCCAAGGATTCTTCGACATCCCGATGGATGCCTTGTATGCCTCTAGCCTCTTCATCGAGCACATCAAGCAGATGAACATCGACAACCTGCTGATCGCCGCTCCCGACCTGGGTGCTTCCAAACGCGCCTCGGCCTATGCCAAGCGCTTGGGATGCGACATGGCCGTCTGCCACAAGCAGCGTGCCCGTGCCAATGTGGTGGAGAGCATGACCCTCATCGGTGACGTAAAGGACAAGAACGTCATCATTCTGGACGACATCATCGACACCGCTGGCACCATCGTCAAGGCCGGTCAGGTGATGATGGACGCCGGTGCCAAGAGCGTCCGCGCCTTCGCCACCCACGCTGTGTGCAGCGGTCCCGCCATGGAACGCCTCGACAACTCGGTGTTCGAAGAAGTGGTGGTTACCGATACCATCCCGCTGCCGGCCAATGCCTCCAAGAAAATCAAAGTAGTAAGCACCGCGAACCTGTTCGCCGACGTGATTCGTCGCATTGAGAGTTACGAGTCGATCAGTTCGCTCTTTAAGTAATTTAGAATTAAGAATTTAGAGATTTTTCTCCATATAAACATTCAATTAATTAACATTTAAACCATGAAAACAGTATCATTGAGCGGTTCTCTTCGCGAGAACGTAGGGAAAAAAGATGCTAAGGCTTTGCGTAAGTCTGAAATGGTGCCGTGCGTCCTTTATGGCGGCGACGAGCAGATCCATTTCGCTACTGAGGCCAAGAATTTCAAGAAGATCCTCTTCACTCCTGAGACCTTCATCATCAACGTCACCATTGGTGACAAGTCTTACAACACCATCCTTCAGGATGTGCAGTATCACCCTGTGACTGACGCCGTCCTGCACGCTGACTTCCTCCTCGTGAAGGAAGACAAGCCCATCACCGTCGTTCTGCCTCTCGCCATCGAGGGTAGCGCCCCTGGTGTCATGCGTGGTGGTAAGCTGAAGCAACCCATCCGTAAGATCAAGGTTTGCGGTCTGGCCAAAGACCTTCCTGAGATCATCACCGTCAACATCAGCAACCTCAACATCCTCGATTCCATCAAGGTCCGCGACCTGAACATCGAAGGCGTGACCATGGTGACCCCCGGCTACCAGGTTATCGTTGAGGTCCGTGCCGCTCGTGGCGCTTCCGCTGCTACCGAAGAAGAGGCTGCAGAATAATCCTTTATTCTAAAATAATCCCGTAGAGACGTAGCGCGCTACGTCTCTACATTGTTAATATGAAATACCTCATCGCCTGTCTGGGAAACATCGGTGCCGAATATGAAAACACCCGGCACAATGCAGGTTTTCGCATTGCTGACCGACTGGCTAAGGATCTTGAGGCTTCCTTCACCACCAGCCGTCTGGCCCAAGTTGCCGAGATGAAATACCGAGGAAAAACCCTTGTGGTGATCAAACCAACCACCTATATGAACCTCAGCGGCAAGGCGGTGAAATATTGGTTGGATCAGGAGAAGATTCCCATCGAGAATCTGCTTGTCGTCAACGACGACATCGCGCTGCCGATGGGTACCATCAGGATGCGTAAAAAAGGCGCCGACGGTGGGCATAACGGCCTCACCGATATCATTGAGAAACTAGGCACCGACGTGTTTTGCCGTCTACGTTTCGGCATCGGCGACGATTTCGCCCGTGGCCATCAGATAGACTTCGTGTTGGGTCAATGGAAACCTTCGGAGGAACCTGTCGTGGATCAAACCGTCGACAAGGCGGTGGAGGCCATCAAAAGTTTCGTCGTCCAAGGCCCTGACAGAACCATGAATCAATTCAATTAAGAAGACAGAAGCAAGAAGAAAGAATGAAGAAGCTGTTGATATTTATAGCACTTTCATTGGTCCTTTTTTCTTGCAGTACCGATGTCGATCTTTACGCCGACTACAAGGAGATCCCTGTGGTTTATGGGCTTATCGAGGCCAAGGCAGACACCAATTACGTCAAGATCACCAGGGCGTTTTGTGGCAGCAACGACAATCCCATCAATGCCAACGAGGTGGCTTCCGATTATGAGTCAAGCAACTATCCATGCAAGCTCGATGCTTTTATTGTTGAGTTGAAAAGTATTGATGGACAGTTGTTTACGCCTACGGGTCGGAAGTTCTATCTTGACACCTTGACCATTCACAACAAGAAGCCTGGTCTGTTTTATTCGCCCCATCAGAAACTGTATTTTACTTCGGAGCACTTCAACACCAATACCGAAACGGAAAAATACCGCTACAAGCTCTATGTGGTGAAGCCCGACTTCGACACGGTTATGGCCGAGACGAGCATTGTTTCGGGCGACGTCACGATGGGCCTGAGCCAAGTCAATTTTCAAGCCGCTCCATCCAGTGCCGTATCAAGTTTAATCTTTTCTTCGGCAGAAGAGGCGGTGCTTTATGAGATCGGGATGCTGTTCCGCTATCGGGAGGGCCATGTGGGAGAGCCTTTGACCAGCAAGGAGTTGTATTGGTCGTATGGGCCAAAGCCGCTTACAGCCTACGAAAAAGTAGAGCACACGGACAACCTGTATCGGCTTTACTATTCGGTGAATACGTTGTTCAACCTGTTGGAGCAAGCTATCGGGAGCGATACCGTTTGGGACGAGAACCATCCCAACGTGGTTCGCTACATTGACAACATGACCGTGTTCATCGCGGCTGCCGGAGAGGATTTCAACAACTATTACCAATTCCTGCAAACCACCCAGAACGGGCTAAGCCTTTCCAGCGATTACAGTAATATTGACGGCGGTGCGGGTTTGTTTACCTCACGTCTTTTTGAGCGGAAACAGGTCTCTCTTTCGTCCTGGACACTCTACGATCTTTTCAATAAACCGTGGGGGTTTAAGGAACAATAGTTTCCTGGGCTTTCTTTTCCTTTAGAGTTCCTTTAAAAATATCGAATCTCACAAAACGGCACTCCAGTGGTCCGTTCCATACGGGGATCTTCGCCGATGGCTTCAATCCGACGTGTTTCAGTGCTACGGCATCATCGGTGATGAGCCAGCACTGATAGCCTTGGAAGTTGTGTTTCAGCGTGTTGCCGATGTTTTCGTAGACCTGGTCGATGTCATCCTCTTCGAGTCGGTCGCCGTAGGGTGGGTTGATGATGACTATGCCGCCTTCCTCGGGCGGGGTGAGGTCTTCCATGTTTTTCTTCATCAGATGGATGTCGCGCTGCAAGCGGGCGTTGTTGATGTTGCTCTCCGCGATGGCGACGGCCTTGGGTGAGCGGTCCGAAGCCCAGATTTCATGGTCGAACTCGCAGATTTGGCTGTCGGCTTCCTCCTTGATGCGAGCCCAAAGTTCAGGATCCCAGTCGTCCCATTTCATGAAGCCCCATTGCTTGCGGTAATAGCCCGCCGGGATCTTCATGGCGTACATGGCCGCCTCGATGGGCAGCGTGCCCGAGCCGCACATGCAGTCGAGGAAGTTGCAATCGGCCTTCCAGCCCGAGAGCTGGATCAAACCTGCTGCCAACACCTCGTTCATCGGGGCTTTGTCCACTTGTTTGCGGTAGCCACGGTGGTGCAACGATTCGTTGGAGCTGTCGAACAAAACCTGGACCTTGTCCTCACGGATGTGCAGGTTGATGCGCAGGTCGGGATTCAAGGTGTTGATGCTCGGGCGGGGTCCCATCACGTCGCGGAACTGGTCGACGATG
>JAGCPG010000007.1 GCA_017645245.1 Bacteroidales bacterium | reverse complement strand
CCGTGCCAACCGTCAGTTCATCATCTCCCGCGCGGCGGTGAAGGATATCTCAATATGGTTTGGCAACAAACTCTCGATCAATCTATTGGTATCCGTTCCGGAAAAAATCATCGTCAGCAAAGCCAGGGTGGGGGAATTCAAATCTTGGTTTGCGGAATAATGTAGGGACACATTGAATGTGTCCCAAAAATCGTTATTTTTGCCACAAATATTCAATAGTATGAAAATCGTTTTCCTTGAACCCCTTGGGCTGAAGGTCAGCCTGATCGAAGAGGCCTGCGCAGGGCTGAAAAAGCAAGGCCATGAAGTGGTCATTTATCCTGATCGTAATGAAAACATCGATGAGTTGAAGCGTCGCGCCGAAGGTGCCGAAGTCATCATTGAAAGCAACATCCCGTTGCGGAAAGATTTCCTGGATGCCTGTCCCAAGCTGAAGATGCTCTCCATCGCCTTCACGGGCTTGGATCATATCGACATGGAGGAGTGCCAACGCCGTGGCATCATCGTGAAGAACGCTGCCGGCTATTCCACCGAGGCTGTTGCTGAACTGGCCATCGCCATGATGGTAGACGTGTATCGCAAGGTGGTGGAGAACGACCGCATCACTCGCGAGTGCCAGCGCAAGGGCATCATGCCGGGACGTGAAATCGGAGGCAAGACTGTGGGTATCATCGGCATGGGTAATATCGGCCAAAGGGTGGCCAAACTCCTCAATGTCTACGGCTGCAAGGTACTGGCTTGGAACCGCACACCCAAAACCGTTGACGGTGTGACCTTTGTTGACAAGGAGACTTTGCTGAAGGAATCCGATATTGTCACCCTGCATATTGCCTTGAACAACGAGACCCGTGACTTCATCACGGCAAAGGAGCTGCAGCTGATGAAGCCCTCAGCCATTCTTATCAATACGGCGCGTGGATCCGTCGTCAACGAGCAAGCCCTCGCCGATGCCTTGAAGTCAGGTGTCATCGCCGGAGCCGCCACCGATGTGTATGGCACCGAACCGCCTTTGAAACAGGACAATCCTTTGTTTAACGCGCCCAACTTGGTAATGCTGCCTCACATCGGCTTCGCCACCGAGGAGGCGTTCATCTTGAGGTTAGGGATTGTGATTAAAAATTTGGAAGTGCTTTAATATTCAAAGAGGGTGGAACTAAAAAGAGGGTGACTTGAAAAATCGCCCTCTTTTCGTTAATGACTTTCGATGATCACTTTCCTTCGCCCAGCTTCTTGTAGCCTTCATAGCGGAACTTGGCTGAAGTTAGTAGTACTCTCTGATATACATATACGCCTTGTTGAACAACTCTTCCTCTTTGTGCAACTTGTACTTCAGCAGCGTTTTGCGCAAGGCTTTCTGTACCTCGCGTTCGCCGGCGTTGGTGGTCTGCCAGCCGGGGAAACGCACCACTTTCACGATGCTGTCGATGTCGGCGACGATGCGGCCAACGACAGCGGGCGTGTCTTCGGTGCGCAGCTCCAAGAACAGCTCGGTTAAGGCTTCCTTGCCAGTCTTGCGGACTTCCACTTCTGCTTCTTGTTTCTCGGCTTGCAAGGTTTCACGAGCAATCTGGCAGAGCTCCTTGATAAACTCGATGCTCGAAATCAGGCCTTGCTCGGCTTTGTCACGCAATGCCTCCAAACGTTTGCTCAGCTCGATGAACTTGGGCTTGTCGGCGTGCTTCTTGAACCGCTTGATGAGTTCGCGCTCCATCTTCTTGGCGGCTTTCATATCCTTGTTGCCCATCAACGCCGAAACCATGGTCTCATCCAAAATCACCTCTTCCATGTCGGTATGGATGCCCGATACGTGAATGTTCTCGTACATGATTTTCTTGGTCTGGGCACCCAAAGAGAGCCAAATCAGCTTGCCCAAGGCATCGGGGCCGGAGGGTTTGACGGACTGATACACATTCGACAGCCACTTGTAATCGACGCGGTAAGGTTCCAAAGCGGGGTCTGGCGAAAGTGATTCCCATATATTGGATAGACGACGATAATCTTTGGCAAAAGCATCGCGTTTTTCGTTGGTGTTGATGGCTTCCTGCGCGGCTTGCAGGCCGTCGAAGCCGTCAACGGTGCGGTCAACGCCTTCGAAATGCGACAGCGCATCGGCCATGGCTTGAGGTAGCTCGCCAATCAAATCGTTAAGGTTAGTGATGACTTTCTTCATCACATCCTCGTCGAACTCCAAAGCCTTGGCGGCATCGTCGAACACACCGAAGTAATCCACAATGCGACCGAAAGTCTTGTTTGGGAATTTGCGGTTGGTGCGGCAGATGGCCTGCAACAAAGTGTGGTCTTTCAACGATTTGTCCAAATACATGGTTTGCAAGATGGGCGAGTCGAAGCCCGTGAGCAGTTTGGCGGTGACAATCAGGAATTTCAGTTCCGAATCGGGCTTGTTGAATTTCTCGATCACCTTTTCCTGCTCATCTTTGGTGAGGCTGTAGAGGCGTTTCAGTTCATCCTCGCCTTTGCCCGAAGTGGAGATGACTACCGCCGAGGCGGAATCAGGAAAGTAGTTGTTCAACTCCATTTTGTAGAGGTGGCAGGCTTCGCGGTCGGGCGTGACAATCATCGCCTTGAAGCCTTGAGGCTCCACCTTGTCGCGATAGTGCTCGGCGATGTCCTTGCAGACAATCTGTATGCGTTCGGGCGATTTCAAAAACTCCAGCATTTTGGCGGCCTTGCTGCTCAAGGTGATTTTGGCATCCTCGTCCAGCTCGTTGGAGAGGCGTTCAAACTCCTCGTCCACGGCGTCGCGGTCGATGTGGATGTCCAACAGGCGCGGCTCGAAGTGCAGCGGCAAGATGGTATTGTCGCGCAAAGCGTCTTCAAAAGAGTAACGGCTCATATATCCGCCTTGGTCCTCCAATGCACCGAAGGTCCAGAAGGTGTTGTGCTCCGACTTGTTGATGGGCGTTCCCGTGAGGCCGAAGAAGAAGGCGTTGGGCAAGGCGGCGCGCATACGCTGACCGAGGTCGCCCTCCTGCGTGCGGTGCGCTTCATCGACCATCACGATGATGTTGTCGCGGCGGTTGATGTTGGGCTTGGCGTCCTTGAACTTGAAGATGGTGGTGATGATGATATAGCGGGCGTCGTTCTCCAAAAACTTGTTCAGCGTGTCGATGTCTTCGGTGGGCATCACGTTGGGCGCCTCCTTGAAGACGTTCTGCGTCTGCGAGTCCAAGTCGATGCGATCGACCACAATCATCACCGTGGGGCTTTTCAGCTCGGGCATACGACGCATCTTCTGTGCGGCAAAGAGCATCAGCAGCGACTTGCCGGAGCCTTGGAAGTGCCATATCAGGCCGCGTTTGATCTTGTTTTCCAGCACACGTTCCACAATCTTGTTGGCACCTTCGTATTGCTGATAGCGGCATACCACCTTGATGCGCTGGCGGCTCTTGTTGGTGGTGTAGGTGGTGAAGTTGTAGAGGATGTCGAGCAAGGTCTTGGGCGACAGCAGCTGCCGCATTTCGGCGGAGACGTTCTCCAAGCCGGGCATCTCCGAATCCTCGCTGCCTTCGTTGAGCCGCCAGGCTGACCAGAACTCCAAAGGCGTGCGCACGGCACCGTAAAACAGTTCACGTCCTTCGGTGGCGAAACTGAACACATTGGGCACAAAGAGTTCCGGCACGCTGTTCTCGTAAACGTCGTGGATGTCGGAGGCGGCATCGAGCCATGAAACTGATGGCCGCACGGGCGTTTTGGTCTCACCCACCACCAAGGGGAAGCCGTTGACAAACAGCACGATGTCGGGGCGTTTGGTCTCGCGGTTGCGGATGCTGAACTGGTTGACCAACTGGAACTTGTTGTTTGCGATATGTTCGAAGTCGATGAGGCGGACGGGCACGTGGGCGTAGTTCTTGCCGAAGGGCATGGTCTTGTTGCCCTTGAGCCATTCGGCGAACTCCTCGTTGGCGCGCACAAGGCCGGTGCTGTTGACCGACAACAGGATGGAACGCAGCTTGAAGATGACCTCGTCGGCGCGTTCGGGCTGTGCGGCAATCTCAGGATTGAGGCGTACGAGGGCGTTCTTCACCTCCGTTTCCACCATTACCTCGGTAATCTCGCGCGGCAATTCCGTGGCGGGCAGATACTCCCACTGCGTCCCGTAAGGCGCCTGCGCTTCGTGCGCCATACTGGTCTCATTCAAGTTCACCCCCGTCATCGTATGGATGACGAAGTTCTCCACTGCATTTATTTCGTTGAAGGACATGGTTAAAAGCCTTTTATTATAGAACCATCATCGTTAAATTTATATTTCTTAAGTTGTTCGTCAGTCAATAGTTTGTCAATTTTCCCATCTGAAGAACGAATTAACAAACAAGGTGATCCATCGCTCTCTACAGTAAACTCTTCTTTTTCTCTTGAAATAGGAATTTTATAATCAATCCTTTCTAATTCATACATTTGATTATTTATCGGAATATACAGATTTGATGTTTTCCAAGACCCACAAATCTCTGAATCATTTGATTTCAAATTTAAATTCTTCGAGACTTCACTGGATAGTTGATGAAAGGTTACAACAATATTTTTATTTATGTCATAAAGATTTTCAAGTCGAATCTGAACGGGTTTACCTAACAAACCATCTTTTTGTAAAGCATCATATCCATTTTTTGTAAAAACAGGAGTATAAGATCCTCTTTCAAAAATAGGAGCAACTATATTGATTTGAAAACAAATCTGTTTTATTCTTCCTTCTTCATCAAGTTCTGTAGAAGGTCTTACATCAAATAACTCAATAGGTTTGGCATTTGGCATTTGAGGGGTCGAATCTGCATATTTTTTTGCAGGTGCAGTGTAGTCTGTTGCTGATGCAAATATTCCTTTGGAGATGCTCTCCAAATCCAATAAAGCCCCAGATAGTTTTTGCAGATCATCTCTGCCAACTTTATCATTTCGAATAGTGTAATCTTTAGCTTCAATCATTTCTTGTCCATTACCAGTCTCCGCTAAGCCGTCAATTTGATATGTGCTATCACTATAAGTTCCTTTTAGTCGTTGATCTACTGCTGCTTTTGTAGCTTTTACTTCTGCGTAAGCAATAGTAGCCAATCTTTCTAATGCAGTGCCAGCTTTAGTTGGGTATTCTCCAAATAGTTTATAATACAAATCGTCTACAGGTGAATGTTCCATGCTTAAAATATTTTGTTGATTATTTCTTGTTTTATTTGTTGAGATAATGAAATCTCTAGTTTTAATATAGCTATGTTGCTGTCGATTTCAAACAACTTATCTCCAATTATTTTACGTTCTTCTTTTGATGGTGCACATAGCTTGTAGAAATCGAAGAATTCAACTTGAACTCTTTTTTGACCTGCACTTCCTGTCATTTGCTTTTCTGCTAGTTTTCTGAATCTTTTTGACATTGTCAGATAATAACAGAAATATAAGTCCGTTGCTGCTTTTGGCCTGAGCACATGAAACTCCGTACTGCCCAAACCAACGCCATTAAACAAACCT
>JAGCPG010000035.1 GCA_017645245.1 Bacteroidales bacterium | reverse complement strand
CCGCGTTCCTTGGCGAAGGCCATGAAGGCGTCTTGCTTGTCCTCGTAACCGGGGGCCATGACGAAGCAGTGGTTCATGATGGAACGGCTGTCCTTCTCGGCGGTGCCGATGAACATGCTGTTGCGGTCGATTTCTTCATAGAGCATGGCGCTCTTCTTGACGTTGATCTTGTTCATGGCCTCAACGCCACCAATGGTTTCCTTAACCCACTTCAGGGTTTCGTACATCATGTAGATGTTGATGACCGGAGGCGTGTTGAACATGGAGATGTTCTTGGCTTCCTCAGCGGCGTGGGTGCGGAAGTCAACCATCGTGGGCAGCGGGTTCATGTACTGACGGTCAGTGATCTTGCCGAGGATGTCCTTCTTGACGATGTAGACGGTGACACCGGCAGGACCGACGTTCTTCTGGGCGCCGGCATAGATGAGGCCGTACTTCTTCACGTCGACGGGACGGCTCATGATGTCGGAGCTCATGTCGGCAACCAGCATCACGTTGTTGATTTCGCTGGCGTCGAAGTCCTTGCGGATTTCAGTACCGTAGATGGTGTTGTTGGTGGTGATGTGGAAGTAGTCGGCATCGGCAGGAACGGTCCAACCCTTCGGGATGTAGGTGTAGGTCTTGTCCTCGCTGCTGGCGACGATCACGGTCTCACCAAACAGTTTGGCTTCCTTGGCGGCCTTCTTGGCCCAGACACCAGTCTGGAGGTAAGCAGCCTTCTTGTTGAGAAGGTTGGCGGGGACATCCATGAAGCCGGTGCTGGCACCACCACCGAGGAAGAGCACTTCGTACTCAGCGGGGATGTTCAGTAAGTCACGCCACAGTTGGCGGGTGTCGGCCATCAGTTTTTCCCAACCGGGAGTACGGTGGCTGATTTCGGCGATGCCGATACCAGTGTTGTCAAAATCGTAGAGAGCCTTAATGGTGTTCTCAATTGCTTGCTTGGGCAGGACGCAAGGGCCTGCGTTGAAATTAAAAGCTTGTTTCATTATAAATAAATTGAGTTAATTAATAGTTCGTTAAAAAGTGCCGCAAAGATAATAATTAAAACGGTGCGAAATTCTTTTTTTTCAATAATTTGTCTTTCGATAAAAAAAAACGAAAAAAATGTTGCCAGTTCAAAAAAATATCGTACTTTTGCACGCTCAAAACATAAAGGAAAGAAAGCGATGAAAAAAGACATTCACCCTAAGAATTACCGTCTGGTTGTTTTCAAAGATATGTCCAACGAACAGACTTTCATGTCACGTTCCACGATCAACACCAAGGATACCATCGTCTGGGAAGACGGCAAGGAATATCCCCTGGTGAAGCTTGAAATCTCCAGCACTTCACACCCCTTCTATACTGGTAAGATGAAGCTCGTCGACAGCGCCGGTCGCGTTGATAAGTTCAACAACAAGTACAAGAAGTTCTTCGAGAAGAAGGAAACCAAGTAATTGGCGAAGGTGTTTATCAATTCATAGAAAGCTCTCGATGCTGATTCGAGGGCTTTTTTTGACTTAATAAAGATGACTGACATGATCGATTCCAACAACGGAGATTTCATTCCCGTCCTCACCATTGACGACATCCACCTCGACCATACCGAGGAGGTGCCGGAGGAATTGCCTATCCTGCCACTGCGCAACTCAGTGCTCTATCCCGGCGTGGTGATCCCCATCACCGTGGGTCGTGAGAAGTCCATCCAACTGGTCAAGGAGTACTACAGGAAGCGTAAGTTGATCGGCGTGGTGGCCCAGAAGGATGCCAACGTGGAGGATCCCGGCATCGCCGACCTCTATCCCGTGGGTACCGTGGCCCAAATCCTCAAGACCTTCCAGATGCCTGACGGCAACCTCACCGTCATCATCCAAGGCAAGAGCCGTTTCGGGCTGGTGGAGATCCGTCAGCTTGAGCCTTATTTCATCGCTGCCGTGGAGCCTTATCAGGCTTCGGAGGAGATCCCCCGCGACCGTAAGTTCAGGGCTTTGATACAATCCGTCAAGGAACTGGCTGCACAGGTCATCTCCCGTAACCAACGCCTTCCTGAAGAGGCCGACTTCGCCATCAAGAACATCGACAGCCCGCTGTTTTTGCTCAACTTCGTGGCCAGTAACGTGGAGGCCGACCTGCCTTCGAAACAGCTTCTGCTCGAGTGCACCAACGTGGTGGACATGGCAAACAACCTGCTCGGCATCCTCACCAACGCCCAGCAGATGAACGAGCTGAAACAGCAGATCCAAAACAAGGTCAAGAACGACCTCGACAAGCAACAGCGTGAGTTCTTGCTGAACCAACAGCTGCGAACCATCCAGGAGGAATTGGGTGGTACTCCCAACGAACAGGATGTCAATGAGTTGCGCGAAAAAGCCAAGAAGAAGAAATGGTCGAAAGAGGTGTCGGAGGTCTTTGAGCGTGAGCTCAAGAAGCTGGAACGCACCAATCCGCAGGCCGCTGAATACGGCATCCAGCTGAACTACCTGCAATACCTGGTGGATCTGCCGTGGATGGACTACACCAAGGACAACTTCGACTTGAAGCGCGCCCAGCGTATCCTGGATGCCGACCATTATGGCCTCGACAAGGTCAAGGAACGCATCATCGAACATCTGGCCGTGCTGAAGTTGAAGAACGACATGAAGGCACCCATCCTTTGCCTGGTTGGACCTCCCGGTGTGGGCAAGACCTCGCTGGGCAAGTCGATCGCCAGGGCTTTGAACAGGAAATATGTGCGCATGTCGCTCGGAGGTCTCCGCGACGAATCGGAGTTGCGCGGCCATCGCAAGACCTATATCGGTGCCATGCCCGGACGTATCATCCAGAACCTGAGGAAGGTGAAGTCGGGCAACCCGGTGTTTGTGCTCGATGAGATCGACAAGGTCAGCGGCAACAACATCAACGGCGACCCGCAAGCCGCTTTGCTCGAAATCCTCGATCCGGAGCAGAACTCCACCTTCTACGACAACTTCATGGAACTGGATTATGACCTCTCGAAGATTATGTTCATCGCCACAGCCAATACCTTGTCAACCATTCATCCAGCCTTGCTCGACCGTATGGAAGTCATCGACCTGAGCGGCTATCTCCGTGAGGAGAAATACGAGATCGCTAGGCGTCACCTGATTCCCAAGCAGCTCAAGGAGCATGGCATGAATGTCAAACAGATCACCTTCTCGAAAGACATGGTGATGCACATCATCGACGACTATACCCGTGAGGCCGGCGTCCGAAACCTGGAGCGCCGCATCGCCGACGTGATGCGTGCCCGTGCCAAGGACATCGTGATGGACGAGACGAAAGATCGCAGGGTCACCAAGGAGGAACTCCGCAAGGTGCTTGGCGTGCCGATGCACCACGACGAGGATGAGATCAAGCACGTCATGCCTGGCGTGGCCACGGGTCTGGCTTGGACCTCAGTGGGAGGGGAGATCCTTTCCATTGAGGTGAGTCTCAGTCGCGGCGTCGGACATCTCTCGCTGACAGGCAACCTCGGCGAGGTGATGAAAGAGTCGGCAACCATTGCCTACGAGTTTATAAAGTCACACACGACGTTGTTGGAGATCAATCCTGATGTATTTGATGGATGGAACGTTCATGTTCATGTGCCAGAAGGAGCTACACCAAAGGACGGACCCTCGGCGGGTATCACCATGCTGGCCGCTTTGACCTCCGCTTTCACCCAACGCAAGGTTAAGGGACAGCTGGCCATGACGGGTGAGATCACCCTGCGGGGCCGTGTGTTGCCTGTGGGCGGTATCAAGGAGAAGATCCTGGCCGCTAAGCGCAACGGTGTCACCGACCTGATTCTTTCCGTTGATAATCAACGTGATATCGAAGACATCAAGGAAGACTTCATCAATGGTTTGAACTTCCATTATGTCACTAGTATGCTGGAGGTGATCGACCTAGCCCTCGAGAAAGAGCAGGACAAGAACAACCTCGACTACAACAAATATTTGATGAACCTGAGGACGGAAGTCATCGGCTTTAAAGGTGAGAGATGAGAGGTGAGAGGTGGGCTTTTTTACTGATTGGACTCATGTTTCTCACTTGTTGTGGGAAGCATGAAGACCCCAACGAAGGCCTCTCCATCTTCAAATACAATGAGTCGGGCGGCATCATGACGCTTGACCCGATCTATGCCAAGGACTTGCCTCATATCTGGGCTTGCAACCAATTGTTCAGCAGTCTGGTGGCTTTCGACGAGGAGATGAACGTGGTTCCTCGTATCGCAAAGTCGTGGGAGATCAGCGAAGATGGCACCGTTTATACCTTTCACCTTCGCGATGACGTCCGTTTCCATGAGGATGAATCCATGCCAAAGCCTCGCTGTGTGACGGCAGAGGACGTATGTTATTCTTTCAATCGATTGGTCGACAAGCGCTTGAATTCCCCTGGGGTTTGGATCTTTGCCCCCGTGGCGCAAGAGAACGGCCAATACGCCTTCCAAGCCCTTGACGACACCACCTTCCAGATGAGGCTCTCCAAGCCGTTTCCACCGTTTCTAGGCATCCTGTCGATGACTTACGCTTCCGTTGTTCCAAAAGAGGCTGTGGAGTTTTATGGCGACGACTTCCGCAGGCATCCCGTGGGCACCGGACCGTTCCGTTTTCAGTATTGGAACGAAGGCGTGAAGCTGGTTTTCCGGAGGAATCCCGATTATTTCGAGACGGATGAAAAAGGGGAGAGGCTGCCCTATCTGGATGCCGTCTCCATCAGCTTTTTGATCGACCGGCAGGTGGCTTTTTTGGAGTTTATCAAAGGCAAGTTCGACTTCATGTCGGGCATCGACGCGCGTTATAAAGACGAGTTGCTGACCTACGACGGCGAGTTGCGCCATAAGTATGATGGAAAGATTGAACTGATCACCGGACCTTATCTCAACACTGAATATATCAGTTTCTTTATCGACCCCAATGATACGCTTGGCGTGGATCGTGCCCGAGCCTTGCGTCAGGCGGTAAGCTACAGCATTGATCGAGACAAGATGCTTCGATACTTGCGCAATGGCATGGGCTTTCCCGCTACGGGAGGAATGATTCCTGAGGGCTTGCCTGGACATCGTGACCAAATCGGTTATGATTATGATTTGAAAAAAGCCCAGCGATTGGTCAAGGATAACCATTTGGAAGGCTATCAATTGAATCTCTCGACCACAGCGGATTATGCCGATATCGGCAAATTTGTTCAAAGTCAGGTGGAACAAGCCAATTTGAAGTGTAAGATGGATGTGATGCCAACTGCCACAATGCGTAGCATGCGTGCCAACGGCAGCCTGTCGTTCTTCCGTGCTTCATGGGTTGCCGACTATCCCGATGCCGAGAACTATCTCTCTCTGTTTACGACCTCAAATTTTGCTCCTTCGGGGCCAAACTATTCCCATTATTCCAATCCACGTTACGATCGGTTATATGACATAGCTATGTCGTGTGCCGAAGTGGAGGAACGCAACGCTTATTATGCCAATATGGACAGCCTAATGATGCTTGACGCTCCTGTCGTTGTGCTGTTCTACGACAAAGTGTTACGTTTTGTTAACAACCGAGTGGAAGGTTTGGGATGCAATCCCACCAATTTGTTGGATCTTCGCAAGGTGAGAATAAAAAAATCGTAATTTTGCCACCCAATAACACGTGTAACATTGTCCAGCTTCAATCGCATCGTCAAATTCTTTTTCGACAGGGTGGTGGCCTTGTTGGGACTCCTTGTGTTGGGGATTCCGATGCTTGTCGTTGCCATTCTGGTGAAGCTCACCATGCCTGACGGTCCCGTGCTTTTTACCCAAGTGCGTGTGGGGCGGTATGGGAAGCCCTTCAAGATCCATAAGTTCCGAACTATGACCAATGAGAAGGAAGTGTCAAACATTGCCTATCCCAACAGAGCTCGCATCACGCCCTTGGGTGCCAAGTTGCGCCGCCATAAGCTCGACGAGTTGCCGGAATTGTGGGACGTGCTGATCGGCAAAATGAGTTTTGTGGGACCTCGTCCAGATGTGCCCGGCTATGCCGACCGGTTAGAAGGCGACGACAGGGTGGTGCTTGAAATGCGTCCGGGCATCACGGGGCCTGCCACACTGAAGTACAGCAAGGAGGAGCAACTCATCGCGGATTATGTGAAACAGGCTCGAGCCAATGGCGACCAACGTTCGGAAGATGATATCGCCTTGTGGTATAACGACGAGGTGATCTATCCCGACAAGGTCAGGATCAATTGCGATTACTACCGGAATTATTCGTTTTTCAACGACATAAAAATCATTTTCGAGACTATTTTTTAAAGAGGAATAAAGAATTTTGGTAATTTTGCAGCTTTTAAAGCGAGCATTAAATGCATAAGATCTTTATACCCCTCTATCGTTTCTTCAAAGATCGACAGGTATTGATGTACCTGATCATGGCCGTAACCTTCCTGGTGTTCATGTTTTTCGGCCTTCAGCTTCATTTTGAAGAAGATATCACCAAATTATTGCCTAGTTCAAGCGTGGAAAGCCAGCTGGCTTTCGGTTCCATTGGCTTGAAGGACAAAGTTTTCATCCAAGTCACCTCATCGGGCGACCGTCTGGCTCCCGAGGAAATCGGTGAGATGACGGATGCCTTTGTGGACATGCTGTTTGAGCGTGACTCGCAGAGCCGTTACATCTCCAACATCCTTTACCGGATGGAGCCTGAGGTGGGACTCAACGCCTTGGATTTTGTGTTGGAGCACGTCCCCTCGTTTGTTGACACTTCCGCCTATCGAGCCTTTGCGAAGGCCATTGAACCCGAGGCGATCGCGGCCCAGATGCAAGCCAACTATGACCTGTTGATGGAAGACGAGACAGGCGACGCGCTTCAGATGATCGCCTACGACCCGCTCAACCTGAAAGAGGCCGTTCTTGGCAATATGTTGCAAGGTGCCGTGGGAGGCTTTAACATCATTGACGGTCACTTCTTCTGTGCCGATAGCACCGTGACCATCGCCTATCTGGCTCCGGCCTTCAAGACGCTCGATTCCAAGTCGGCGCGCAATTTCTCCCGAATGATGTCGAAGACCAAGCGCGATTTTGAAACCCTCCATCCCGAGGTGAAGGTGCTGGTACATGGCGACCCCATCGGCAGTGTGTCGAACGCCGGCCGCATCCGTACCGACTTGGTGGTGACGGTGGGTATCTCCCTCGTCTTGATCCTGATTTTGTTGGGATTGTGCTTCAAGAGTTTCTCCTTTATGTGGAAGCTGCTGCTGCCCATCGTATACGGCACGGCCTTTTCGCTGGCTGTCATCTATTGGTACAGGGGCGAGATGTCGCTGATGTCGTTGGGTTTGGGTGCCATCGTCCTGGGCGTGGCCATCAGCTATTGCCTCCATGTGTTGATCCATCATTTCTTTGTGGGCGATCCTGAGAAGCTGTTGCTGGACGAGTCCACGCCGGTGTTCTTGGGCTGTCTCACCACGGTGGGCGCTTTCTGCAGTTTGCTGTTCACCGACAGCGATTTGCTCCGCGACTTCGGGCTCTTTGCCTCGTTGGCACTCACGGGAAGCACCCTGTTCGCGCTGATATTCCTGCCGCATTTCCTGCCCAAACGCCATGCCGATAGCGGAGGCGTGGTTTTCCGTAGAATCACTCGGCTCAACTCCTTGCCTTACGATCGCAAGAAGTGGTTCCTTGCCTTGATGGTGGTGATCATCATCGTGGGGTGTATCTTCTCGCCGAATGTCAATTTCGACAGCGACCTCCGCAACCTAGACTTCAACTCGGCCGATGAATTGGAGAGCGAGGCCTTGTTCAACGCCAAGAACAACGACGGTTTCGCCCACCAATATTATGCCACCGTCTCCAAAGATTTCGACGAGGCCATCCTGGCCGACAAGTCGTTGATTCGCATCTTGGATTCGTTGAAGGGAACGGGAATCGTTCATTCCTACACAGATATGATCCCGAAGCTGTTCATCCCAATGGAGGAACAGGAGGAGCGCATTGCCGCCTGGAACGCTTTCTGGACCAACGATAGGAAAAAGGAAGTCATGAAGCTGGTGGAGACCAATGCCGTGCAACTTGGGCTGGATCCCAGCATGTTCGCCGATTTCCAGTGGCTCATGGAGGCTGATTATGAACCCGCTTCGTTGTATGAGAGCGGCATCGTTCCCGAGAATTTGCTTTGCAATTTCATCGAGTGCAATGCCGACGGCCAGTACATGGTGTTCACCGATGTCGCCTTGCTATTCGAGGACAAGGATCCCGTTACCGTGGCTTTGCTCGAGAATCCCAAGACCTTCATCCTTGACCCGTTCTACTACTGCAAGGACATGGTTGAGGTGATTCACGATGATTTCGATATCGCGGTGTGGATCTCCTCGCTGTTTGTGCTGATCATCCTGCTGATTTCGTTCCGTAACCTTTTGACGGCCTTGCTGTCATTCGTCCCCATGGTGATCAGCTGGTTCATGGTGCAGGGTTACATGGCCCTCCTCGGCTTGGAGTTCAACCTGATCAACATCATCATCTCCACCTTCATCTTCGGCATCGGTGTGGATTACAGCATCTTCATCACCGAAGGCTTATTATCGGAGGTTCGAACGGGTAACCGCGACGTGCTTACTTGGCACAAGGTGGCCATTTTCTTCTCGGCGATCATCCTGATCATCGTGATTTCTTCCTTACTCTTCGCAGTGCATCCTGCCATCCGGTCCATCGGTCTGAGCACCTTGATCGGCATGGCATCCACCATAATGATTTCATACTCGCTTCAGCCGTTCGTGTTTAGGCAATTGTTGAAGATTCCGGCTTACAAGCGCAGTGTACTCTCTAAAAAAACATGGAAAAAACAATAGAGCTGGATAGTTTGACCTTCGCCGCCATGCTCCGTCAAGGGGCGGTGGCTTTGGGGAAGGAAAAGACCACTGTTAACGACTTGAACGTGTTTCCCATTCCAGATGGCGACACGGGCGACAATATGTACATGACCTTGAAAGCTGGTTGCAAGGCGCTCGAAAACCACCTTGGAACGCTTTCGGAGTTGGCCGCCGCGGCTTCCTCAGGCATGTTGCTGGGAGCTAGAGGCAACTCGGGTGTCATCCTGTCGCGCATCTTCGCCGGTCTGGCCAAAGGCCTGCAAGGCGTGATTGTGGCTGACACAAAGGCTTTTGCCGATGCCATGGCTTCGGCCGTTGCGGAGGCTTACAAGTCCGTCCCTGTTCCCGTGGAAGGCACCATCATCACGGTGATCCGTGAAGGCGCCGCCGGTGCCGATACCTCAGGCGATCTCAACCGTTATTTCGAGACCCTGCTGGAGGCCATGCAAATCTCACTTGACCATACCCCCGAGCTGCTTCAGGTGTTGAAGGACGCCGGTGTGGTTGACAGTGGCGGGGCAGGGCTGCTCTGCATCTTCCGTGGCATGAACGACGCCCTTTGTGGCCGTATCAGCAACGAGGAGCTGGTGCCGGCTTCCGCGCCTGAAGTCCCAACGGTGGAACTCGACAAGTTCAATGAGAACAGCACGTTGGAATTTGGCTACTGCACGGAGTTCCTGCTGCGATTGATGCGTTCCAAGGTCGACTTGGAGACCTTCGACGAGCAGGTGATCATCGACTACCTGAACCAAGTGGGCGAGTCGGTGGTGGCTTTCCGTGAAGGCAGCATCGTGAAGGTGCATGTGCATACCTTCACCCCAGGCGAGATCCTCAACTATGTGCAGCAGTACGGCGAGTTCCTGACCATCAAGATCGAGAACATGTCGTTGCAGCATCACCAATCGGTGAACCAAAACAACGCCTCGTTCAAGCTGCCGCCTCAGAAGTACGGCGTCGTTACCGTGGCTTCGGGCGAAGGTTTGATCAACGCTTTCAAGGAGCTTGGCGCGGAGGAGGTGATTGCCGGCGGACAGACCATGAATCCCTCCACTCAGGACTTTTTGGAGGCCTTCAAGCGGATCAACGCCCAGCATATTCTGGTGTTTCCGAACAACAAGAACATCAAGATGGCGGCGGATCAGGCGGCAGAGCTTTATGACAAGGCCGATATCCGTGTGATGCCTTCGACCACCATCGGCGAGGGCTATTACGGCGTGGGCTCGTTGGATCGTTCCCTGGAGAATGTGGAAGAGGTTGTTGAGAGCGTGAATGAGATCATGCAGTCGGTGTGTACGGGCATGGTGTCAACGGCCATCCGTGATGCGGAAGGTGAAGTGAGCGTCCATACGGGCGACTTTGTGGGCTATTGTGGCAAACAGCTGCTTAGCGACAGTCCCTCAAGAACCGAAGCCGCCAAGGAATTGTGCTGTAAACTCGGCGCTGACCAACGCGACGTGATGCTCGTTTTCTACGGCAAGGACGTCCCTGCCGATGAAGCCCAACAGCTCGTTGCCGAGCTGACGGCGACCTACAAAAATCTGGAAATTATGTTGAACAACGGCGCACAGCCGGTTTATGATTATATTTTTGTACTATGTTAGTTTTTTACAGCGATACGGATTGTGACATCACTCCAAAGGAGTGTGCCGAGTATGGCATCAAGATGATCAGCATGCCCTACACTGTGGGTGATCAGGTGATTTACCCTTACATTGATTTTCAAGAATTCGATTCCCATGCCTTCTACGAAATGCTTCGCGCCGGCACCATGCCAACCACCAGCGCCATGAGCGAAGAGGCTTACATCCAATATTTCGAGCCGGAGTTCCAGGCGGGTAACGACATCCTTTATGTGCATTTCTCGTCAGGCACGTCGAACACCTTCACCATCATGCAACAGGCGCTTGACAAGCTGAAAGTGAAATATCCCGAAAGGAAGTTCTATCACATTGACACACTGGGTATTACAGCATTGTCTTATAACATCGTCCTGGAATGTGCAGAGCAGTATAAGGCAGGCAAGACCGCCGAGGAGATCGTGGAATGGGCCAAGGTTGAAGTTCCGAAATTCCCCATGTATTTCTTTGCCGACGACCTGAAGTTCTTCCGCCGCAGCGGCCGTGTGAGCGGTTTGGCTGCCACCATGGGAGGCCTCATCGGCATCCGTCCCATCATCTACCTCAACGACGAAGGCAAGATGGTCTCCATCGGAAAGGAGAAGGGACGTGCCAAAGCCATCGCCCGCCTGATTCAGTATGTTGAGGAACTCGGCGAGGATGTGAAAGCTCACCGTGTGCTTATTGGCCATACCGACTGTCCCGACATTGCTGCCGAAGCCGAGCGCATGTTGAAAGAAAAATTCGGACAAGACCTCAATGTGATCACCAATGTCGTGAACCCCACCATCGGCAGCCACTGCGGTCCTAATGCCATCGGCATTTGTTTCCATGCCAAACACAGATGATTATGATTTCCGTTGAACAAGTAACGACCAAAAAGCAGCAGAAGGAATTCCTCAACTTTCCGCTGAAACTCTATAAAGGCAACCCTTATTACGCGCCGCCCTTGTACATGGATGAGAAGAAGATCTTCAAAAAGGACTTCGTGTATAACGACATCTGCGAATGTGCCTATTTCAACGCCTATAAGGACGGCGTGATGGCTGGGCGCATCTCAGGCATCCTCCAAAAATCGGCCAACAAGAAGTACAACCAGAAGAGGGTACGTCTGTCAAAGTTCGATGTCATTGAGGACGAGGAAGTGGCCAGGGCTTTGTTTAAGGCGTTGGAAGAATGGACGTTGCAGCAAGGCATGGAAGAGGTGGTCGGTCCTTTGGGCTTCTCCGACTTGGAGCGTGAGGGCCTGTTGATTGATGGGTTTGACAAGCCAGCCACCTTCGAGGAAAACTACAACTATCCGTATTACCAGACTTTTCTGGAGAACTACGGCTATCAGAAAGAAGTGGATTGGACGGGTAGTTTCGTCAGGGTTCCCAAGGATTATGACGGCGAGGTGGACAAGCTGGCCGACTATGTAATGCGTCGCTACAAGCTGCATTTGGGGCTGTCCAAGAACACCAAGGACTTCCTCAACAAGTACGCCGACGGCATCTTTGAGCTGCTGGACAAATCCTACGAGTTCCTTTATGGCACTGTGCCTTTCACCGAGGGCATGAAGAAGATGATGATCGACAACTTCAAGCTGGTCATTGACGTGAAAAACGTGGCGGTGATCTTGGATGAAAACGACAAGATGGTTTGTTTCGGCCTCGCATTTCCAGGCATTGCCGATGCCGTACGTCCCTCGGGCGGCCGCTTGACGCCTGGTGCCATCGTCAGGGTGCTGAAAGCCTTGAAGAAATCGCCAGTCATCGACCTTTGCATCGTCGGTGTGGATCCTGAATGGCTGAACCGTGGCGTGAGCATCGTGGTTTGCTCCGGTTTGATGAAGATGCTCCAACGCGAAGAGGTGCAATATGCCGACACCAACATCAACTTGGAGGACAACTACGCCATCCTGAACCTTTGGAAGCGCTTCGACTCACAAGTGGTCAAGCGTTACCGTTGCTTTGTCAAGAAATTAGTATGATATGATTAAGATAGTGATTGACTGTTTCGGCGGGGATCACAGCCCCCAGGCCAATATCGACGGTGCCTTGGCGGCTTTGACCAAGATGCCTGACTTGTATGTGATCTTTACGGGTGACGAGAAAGCCATCGGCGATCATCTCAAGGGGAAGACTTACGACGCTTCGAGAGTGGAGATCGTCCATGCCCCAGAAGTCATAGGTTGCGACGAGCGTCCCATCGACGTGATCCGCCTGAAGAAGGAAAGCTCGATGATCAAGGCGGTGCGTATGTTGCGTGACCGTGAGGACATCAACGCCATGGTGAGCACAGGCTCCACGGGTGCCTTGGTGGCCGCCGCCCTGACCCGCATCGGTCGCGTGAAAGGCGTGATCCGTCCTGCGTTCTGTCCCATCCTGCCAACCATGGACGGCGGCATCGTGGGCATCTGCGACAGTGGTGCCAACGTGGAGGTCACCCCAGAACATCTGCGGCAGTTCGCCATCATGTCGAGCCTTTACATGCAACAGGTCTATGGTATTGAAAAACCGCGTGTTGCACTGCTGAATGTGGGAAAAGAAGCGGAAAAAGGCGATGAGATTCGACAAAAGGCATACATTTTGTTACAAGAGACCCCTGAAATCAATTTTGTGGGCAATATGGAGAGCCGCGACCTGCTGTCAGGCAGTTACGATGTGGTGGTTTGCGATGGCTTCTCCGGCAACGTGCTGGTGAAGACCACCGAAGGAACCGCCTTGGAACTGCTGAAGAAGTTGAAGAAGGACATCTATTCAAGGACGTTGTACAAGATGGGTGCCTTCTTGATGCGGAAAATGTTTGCCGACGAAAAGGAGTTCATGAACTACCAGAACTACGGTGGCAGCGTGTTGCTCGGGACCTCCAAGACGGTTGTCAAGGGACATGGCTCCAGCAAGGCCACGGCCGTGGAAAAATGCATCGAACAAGCCTACAAGATGGAAGTCAGCGCATTGTCTTCCAAAATGGAGGAGATAATAATGAAATACGAACATTACGAATATTAAATTTAGAATTCAGAAGACAGAAGAAAGAAGTAAGAATATGTATGAAGAAGTAAAAACCATTTTGGCGCGTCAGCTGCGTGTGGCTCCTGAGAAGGTGACCCTTGACGCGCAAATCAAGAAAGACCTCGGTGCCGATTCAGTGGACATCCTTCAGCTGTTGATGCGCCTCGAGGACGACTATGGCATTGTCATTCCCGACCAGGAATTGGCTAAGTTTGAAACCGTTGGCGACGTGGTCGCTTTTTTGGATAGCTTGAAGAAATGAAAAGATTTGGATTGATGATTATAGCGATGCTGCTCTCAGTGGCGGCTTTCGCACAACAGAAGTACGACTCGGACTTCTCACAAACCCGCTTGGTGAAAGTGTCGGGCAAGACCACGGAGATGGAAGGCCATCTTATTTATGACGGCCTCAATGATCTCAGAATGAATTATTCCAACCCAGAAGGCGACTATTTCTACATCTCCGGCAATCTGGTGATGATGAACCTCAACGGTAAGAAAGCCGATCTGGACGCCGATAAGGTGAAGATGGTCAACCTGCAAAGGACCACGTTGTTGAACTGCATCTCTGGCAATTGGGAGCAGGCGGCGACCGACAACAACGCCGATACCGAAGTGACTGAGAAGGATGGATTCCGTCACGTCGTCATCACCCCTAGGGGCAAGGTGCCGAGAGGTGGCTATTCCTCAGTTGACCTGACCTATAGGATCAAGGATAACGCGCTCGTCCAGATGGTGCTGGAAGAGTCCATCGGCATTGTCAACACCTACGTGATCCATTAATGAAGATCCTGCACACCAGCGACTGGCATCTGGGTCATGTATTGTACAACTATGACCGCAGGGAAGAGCAGCTAGCCATGCTCGACCAGATGGTAGCGCTGGTGGGTAAGGAACAGCCCGACGTGTTTCTGTTGGCCGGCGATGTGTACGACAGCACCCAGCCGTCGGCATCGGTGCAGACCTTGTTTTCGGATGCCTTGACCAGGATTCATGAGGCTTGTAAGGACATGCGAATCGTCTGCATTGCGGGCAATCACGACAGCAGCAGCAAGCTCATGATCTTTCACACTCCTTGGGAAAGGGTGAATGTCACCATGTTGGGCACTGTGAGCCGCGAGGCCAATCCCTTGGACTACATCATCAAGTTGGAGCACAAAGGCTATGTGGTGGCCGTGCCTTACGCCGCCGATCGCAATAGGCCTGATGATTTCTTCAAGAAGCTTGAGGAACAGGTTGCCCAGCTGAACACAGAGCAGCTGCCAGTGGTGTTGATGGCGCATTTGGCCGTCTCAGGCAGCGACTTCAAGGGTCATGAAAACGCCACGGATGCCATGGTGGGCGGCTTGGATTGCCAAAGCGCCGAGGTGTTTGGCGAAGGCTACGACTACGTGGCGCTAGGCCATATTCACAAAACCCAGTTTGTTTCTGGCACGGATCATCGGGTGCGATATTGCGGCACGCCCATTCCCGTCAGCTTCGACGAAGCGATGGGAGAGCAGGAGCATGGCGTGACGGTGGTAGAGCTCAACAAGCATGGCGAACCCCCTTTGGTACGCACCATCGCGATCCAGAACCCACGCCCGCTGGTGACCCTGCCCTTGGAGGGCTTTGCGGAATGGGAGACTGTAAAGGAGCAATTTGAGCTTTTCCCGGATGACGTTCCCGCCTATATCCGCTTGAATGTGTTGGTTGAGGGACATCTTCCTTTGTCGGTCAATGACGAAGCCAAGCAGATCGAGGCGCGAAAGCAATGCCGTTTCTGCCTGATCAATGCGAAACGGAAGATCCAGGCGAATCAAGCCGGAGGCTTCCAATCCATGACCACCACCGAATTCCAGAAGATGACACCATTGGAGGTGGCCAAGATGTATCTGACTGCCAAAGGGGAGGAGTTCGACGATGGTTTGAAACTGTTGTTTGACGAAGTGATGAAAGGAGTTGGCGATGAAGATTAAGCAGCTCTACATCCATAACATCACTTCCATCGAGGATGCTTTCATCGACTTCGATGCCGAACCCTTGAAAAACAGCGATCTGTTCTTAATTTCAGGCGATATCGGCGCCGGCAAATCCACCATATTGGATTCCATTTGTCTTGCCTTGTATGGCACTACGCCCCGTGTCAACGAGGGCATCCGTGATCGCATAGACGCCAACGAGGACAATCTCTCGGGCCGCGATCCCCGGCAGTTGATGCGCCAAAACACGGGCGAGGCAAGCGTGCGTCTTGTGTTTGAAGGCACCGACGGCAACAGCTACGAGGCCGAATGGCAGGTGCAGCGCGGTTTGCGCAAGAAAGCCACTTCGGCCCTCAGCCAAGATGTGTGGACCTTGCATAACTTATCCACAGGCGAGCTCCTGACGGGCAGTACCAACAAGGACAAAGGCATCCGCGAAGCCGTCCAAAAGGCTGTCGGGCTGGATTTTGACCAGTTTTGTCGTACCACCATGCTCGCACAAGGTGAGTTCACCAAGTTCCTGAAGAGCGACGAGAAAGAAAAATCCGCCATTCTGGAAAAGATCACGGGAACGGGGATTTATTCGAAGATCGGTGCCAAGATTTTTGAGCTCACCAAGGTGAAACGTGAGGCCTTGAAAGCGGAAACCGACAAGCTCAGCGGCATCCAGTTACTGAAAGAGGAGGAAATAGAGGAGAAGTCCAATAGGATCAAGGCTATTGGCGAGGAGAACGCCGTGTTGGTTAAGGCATGGGAACAGGCCGTGGAAGCCCGCCGCGACTTGAAGGAAGTGGAGGAGAGCCAACAGGAAATCCAGCGCTTGAACCAAGTGATTGAAGTTCAGCTGAAACAGCAATATGAGATCGGCTTGAAAGGCAAGAAGGCTTTAGAAGAAGGACTTCAACGTGTTGATGGTCAAAGGAAAACGATTGTAGATCGGATTGAAGGCCAAAAGGAAAAAGCTGGCGTATTTGAGCAGAGCCAGACCATTCTCCAGTTGTTGAGAACGATCTACAAGACCCAACAACAGATCCAGTTGAAGCGAAAGGAAGCTCCCAAGGTTTCTTTCGCCGATCAGGAGTCAATGCTGAAGATTGATGAGGAACGGCTGAAATCCTTGAATCTACCCGCCTTGAGGAACCTACTGACACGGCTGGAGGCTTTGACCAGCCAAGGCAAGAAGCTGGAAGAGAGCGAACAACAGAACCGAAAACTTTGGGATGAAGTGGTGCAGCTGGAACAAGGTCTGCCTTCATGTCAGGATAGGTTGGAACAGGGGAAGAAGCTATTGTCCTCGTTGGAGGCGTTGAAGGATTTAAGTGCCAAGACTGTGAATCAATGGGCCAAGCAGATCCGTGCCACCCTTAAGGAAGGTTGCATTTGTCCCGTTTGCCAACAGACCTTGCAACAGGCACTTCCCGTGGAATCGGAGCTGGATCAAGCCTATCAGGAAAACCTAAAAAAATACGTAGATCAAAAGCGCACCGTTGACCAATTGACGGACCAGTTGAACAAAATGGTGGCCGGCATCGATGCCAAAAAGAGCCAGCATCGGCAGAACGTCCAAAACCTGACGAAATCACAGGCGGAATACCAACAGGAGGAAAAGCGTTTTCTTGAAGATGCTGAGAAGCTCAAGACGGTTCAATCGGCCAAGGAGGATGCGTTGTTACAATTGGGGCTTCGAATCACGGAAGCGGAGCGGTTGGAGACCAAAGTCAACGAAGAGCGAAAGCTCTTGAACCAGCTGGCCGCCTTGGCTGAGCTGGAGAAGAGCGTCAATGAAATGGGGCAGGAGGTGGATGCCTTGCTGGGCAAGAAATTGGATTGGACTTTGGATTGGCGCACTGATATGACGGCGTTCGCCAACAAGCTGAAGGAAGAATCCAAGCAATACTCTGACGATAAAGATCTGGTCAAAGAGCTTGATCATCAACAAAAGGAACTGGAGAAAAACCTTTCTGAAGTCAATGAAATCCAAAGTCGGATGATCGTTTTACGGCCGGATTGGAAGGATATGAAAGCGGATGAAACACAAGTCGTAGAGCGGCTTTCGGCTTATTGGAACGAGCTTTTCGTCCAGTTGAACACCAAGCTTCAGCTGAAGGCCGTGGCCATGCAGAAAAAGCAGCAAGCCGAACAGCGTTTGGTAGCCTTGCAGGTGAACGATACCACTGAGGCCCTGGATGCCAGGATCGCCGGGGTGGAGCAACGGATCAACGCCTTGAAGGAAGAAGGTGCCGCGCTTTCAAAGGCTTTGGAGATGGATGCCACTCAGCGAAAGGACAAGGAAGCCTTGCAGCAACGTATCAGTGTGTTGACCGAGGAATATGCACAGTGGAAACGTCTTTGCGATCCTTTTGGCAACGCCGACGGGAGCCTATTCCAGAAGATCGCCCAAAGTTTCATCTTGGGCAACCTGCTCCATTCCGCTAACCATTATCTGAAATCGTTGCATCCGCGCTATTCGTTGGAGGTCATTCCAGGCACCCTGTATATGTCGTTGGTAGACGCCTATCAGGGTTATGCCACACGTTTTGTCTCCTCACTGAGTGGAGGCGAGAGCTTCTTGGTTTCGCTGTCGTTGGCTTTGGCTTTGGCTGATATCGGGCAGAACTTGGCGGTGGACACCCTGTTCATTGACGAGGGCTTTGGCTCACTCAGCGGTGAGGAGCTTTCGAACGCCATCAACACGTTGCGTGCCTTGCATCGTGCCAACGGTCGCCACGTGGGCATCATCAGCCATGTGGAATCCATCAAGGAATGTATTCCCGTTCAGATCCAAGTGATCAAGGAAGGGAATCACTCCAGCAGCTTAGTAAAAGTTATA
Source organism: Bacteroidales bacterium (assembly GCA_017645245.1). Classification (GTDB taxonomy): domain Bacteria; phylum Bacteroidota; class Bacteroidia; order Bacteroidales; family F082; genus Limimorpha. The sequence goes on along the minus strand of JAGCPG010000035.1, from coordinate 17,086 downwards.
GGTTAAGCATTAACCTGATGTATCAGTCCGTCATCTACGAGGTTGATGACGGTAGAAGCATTCTTTTCTTTCTTCGTCTTGTAGTTGATGATGTAAGTACTGCTGCCGAAGCGGTATGTGACTTCGAATCCTGGCCAGTCGGTGGGTATGTGCGGATCGATGGTAAGCGTGTCGCCTTGTTTGTGGAGGCCAAGGATGTTCTCGATACCCGTCTTGTAAGCCCAGGAAGCTGATCCCGTGTACCAAGTCCAGCCGCCGCGGCCTGGATGCTGACGGTTGCTGTAGATGTCGGCTGCGATGCAGTACGGTTCCACCTTGTATTTCAGCACGTCGGAAAGGGTCAGTGTGCGGTGGATCGGGTTGATCAGCGAGTAGAGGAAGTAAGCCATATCCGTGCGGCCTTCCTTGACCTGGGCCATGATGTACCACATGGCGCCGTGGGTGTACTGGCCACCATTTTCGCGGACGCCTTCGGGGTATTGCATGATATAGCCTGGGTCGTCGGAGGAGTTCTTGAAGGCAGGCGTGAGCAGTTGGATGATTTCATGCTCACGGTTGACCAGACGTCCGTCAGTCTCACGGAAGATGGACTGTTTCTGCTCGGGAGTAGCCACGTCGGTGAGGATGCTCCAAGCCTGGGAGATAAGGTCGATCTGGCACTCGGTGTTGTTGCGTGAGCCCATGGGGTTGCCGTTGTCGAAGAAGGCGCGGAGGAACCAGAAACCGTCCCATGTCTTGTCTTGCAGAGCCTTGACGAGGTGTGCGCGGAACTGGCTCAACTCCTCGCAATAGCTGAGATCGGCATCGGGCATCTTCTGTGTGAGCTCTTCCATCTTGGGCAGCAGGTCGCAGAGGAAGAAGGCCACCCACACGCTCTCGCCCTTGCCTCCGACGCCGACACGACTCATGCCGTCGTTCCAGTCGCCGCAACCCATCAGTGGCAGGCCGTGTGCACCGATCCTGCTCATGGAGCGGTTGATAGATCTCTTCAAGTGTTCATACAGCGTGGCTTTGGTCGAAGAGGTGAAGTAGGTGATGCCTTTCTCAGTTTGGTTTGGATTCAAAGCCTCGCCTTGGCAGAAGGCAATTTCCTCGTTGAGAATACCAAGGTCGCCAGTCACATGGACATACTGGTAGGTGACGTATACGAGCCATAGGTAGTCGTCGCTGAAGGTGGTGCGGGCGCCGAGTTTCATGTTCTCGTGCCACCAGTGCAACACATCGCCTTCTGAGAACTGGTGCGCCGCATGGTCAAGGATCTGACGGCGTGCGTAAGCGGGATCGCTGTAGAGCACGCTCATCACGTCTTGCAGCTGGTCGCGGAAGCCGGTGGCACCGCCGACCTGGTAGAAGCCAGCCCTTGCGAAAAGGCGTGAGGCATATACCTGATAGAGGTACCAGCGGTTCAGCATGTAGTTGAGCGAACGGTCGGGCGTCTCCACTTGGATGGTGCTGAGTTTCTCGTCCCAGAAACGGGTGACAGCGTCGAATTCCTGATAAATGGCCGGGATGCTGAACGAGGTCGGTGCCATCTCGCGGTTTTCGGTGACAGCAATGACGAAGTCCATCTCGCGCTCGCCCTTGGCCGGAATATGGACTTTCAGGCCCAGACGCTTACGGTTGGGGTATTTCAGCGAATAGTCGAACTGACGGTCGGGATCGTCCTCGCAAATGGCTGTGAGTTGCACCCAGGTGTTGCGATAGAGATCGTGGTAGACGTTGCGGACAAATATGCTGTTGGAGGCTTCATCCCATTCGGAGTAGAGGTATCGTGCCGTCTTCTCCTCAGTGGTGCCCATCACGAGCTTGTAAACCATATCGAGTTGGATCTCGGTGTCCGCTTCGGTCTTGTTCTCGATCTTGATTTGGTAGTATTTCTCAGGTTTTTCAGTGGCCACAAACACACGCACCTTGACATTGAATTCGTCGTACTGGGCATCAAACGAGGAGAAGCCCTGACCATGACGGGCAGTGGCGGGAACAAACTGCTTCTTGTTGATCAGCAGCATTTCGGAGGCGTTGTCGCGGACGATGTCGTTGCTCCAGCTGGTGAGCTTGAACTGCTGTGCGTTGTAGGCGAAGGTAAAGCCAGCCATGGTGGAGCTGACGATGCAGCCGAACTTCGGGTTGGCGATGACGTTGATCCAAGGCATCGGGGTGTTGGTGTTGGTCACCACATAGTCGCGGCCGTCGTTGTCGAAACCGCCGTATTGGTTGTAGAAGTCGAGGGTGCTCCACACGTGGAACTGTGCGCTGGGCTTCATCACCGGATATTCCACCTTGTCCTGATAGTGCTGGTTGGCGGTCTCGAGGCGTTGCAGCTGCTGTTCGATGCGCTCATGGTTGTTGAAGTCGATGCGAGCTACGGTGCGGAGCAGGATGCGCTCTTCGTCGGTAAGCTCATTTCCGTTGAGGATAAACACCTTGCCGGTCTCCTCATGGGTAGCCCACAGATGCTCGGTGTTGGCCATGTTGCGGATGAAGTGGGTGAGGCCGTCGTGATCGTTGCCCGGCACATCGTTGATGAAGACCATGTCGAGTACCATGCCGTGCACCTTATAATATTCGAAGGCGCGAAGCATTTCCTTGGCGAAGCCTGACTTGTTGATGTCATCGATTTCCATCAGCACGATAGCATGGTCGCCGCTGATACCGAAACGCCACAAGCCGCTTTGCGACAGCTTGTTCTGAGCCAGCACTTCCTGGCGCTTGTCGCCGAAGGTGGCCGTTTGGAGGATGTATTTCGAGATGCCGTTGTAGAGCCTCATCTGCGAGCCTTTCAGGAGGGACATGCTGGTGCGCATGTTGTTGAACACGGAGGCTTTCTTGAAGGCGTCCTCGATATCGACGGCGTTCTTGTATTGCTCCACCAGTTGGAACAGCTGTTCCTTGGCTTTGGAGAAGCCAGTGATGATGAAGGCGGAGACGGCTTTTCCCGCAGGGATTTGTATGCGTCGGCGCATGCTCATAATCGGGTCAAGAGTGGTACCGACAGTGTTGCTCAATGTGCGGTGGTTGTCGATGACATGGGCATGACGGATGCTGCCGCCACGGCCAAGGAACTTGATCCTGGAAGTCTCATAGCTCACCATGTTGGAGCTGTGATCTGATTCTTCGTCATCAACAAAGAGCTTATGGATGACGTAATAGCTTTCCTTTTCGGTCGGTGAAGGTTTGCTGAAGACCAAGGATTCATGCTCGGCGTCAAACTCGCTGAGGATCTTCATGCTGTTGAAGACACGGTGTCCGGCATCGACATCCCTGGGTGCCATGACAACCTCTCCATAGCTGGTGATCTCCAGATCGACGTCCAATGCGCTGTTGTTGGTGAAGGTGATGCGGCGGATCTCGGCGAAGTAATCCTTCACCACGGTGACCTCCGTCTTGGTCTCGATGTCGCCATCGACACGCATGAAACTGATCTTGTCAGAGGCGAAGCTGACGCGGTATTGCGACGGCATCACATCGAGCGGGGAGTAGGTGTTGCACCAGAGCTTGTCGTCGCGAAGGTTGCGGATATAGAGATAGGTGCCGTAATGGTCGGCGCTGATCTTGCGGTAACGGTTGAGGAGGATGTTGCGGTAGCGCGAGAATCCTGAGCCGCGGTCGTTGAGCAGCACGGTGTAGAGGCCGTTGCTGACCACGCCGATCTCAGGCACATTGGCGATGCCGTCGTAGTCGCGGGCATCGCTCTCGGTCTGCACCTTGGAGTACTGGTAACGTTTGTATTGCGTGACTTTCAGGTCGATGTATGGCTGCACTTGTGCCTTTTCCTTCAGCAGGGTCTCCATTGACTTGAAGACGGGCTCTTGCATGAAGTAGCGTTGCAGGCAATGGTCGCCGAGGTAGTTGGCGAGCGAGGCCAGGATCATGCCCTGATGGTGGGCGTAGTGGGCCATCACCGGAACGTGATCGTCCTCATCGTAGCTCTCGTAGAAGCCCATGTCGTCGTACATGTTGAGTGCCTTAAAGCGATGCAGGTTGTCATACACTGCGCGGTCGTTGACGCTAATGCTTAGCAGGGAGCTGTAAGGCGAAATGACGATGCGGTCGGGAGTGGTGTTCTGGAACTTGAGGTACGGCACGCCAAAGGCATGATACTTATAGTTCTTGGCGTCGTCCAACTCGTTGTAAGCCGTTTCGGAAATGCCCCATGGCAAGGCCTTGTTAATATTGTTGATGAACGCCCGCTGCGCCCTGACGGCGAAGCTATAGGTCTCATCCATAAGGGTGTGCTTGTAGGTGGGCAGGAAGATGAGCGGCATGAAGTACTCGAAGAGGGTGCCATACCACGAAGCCACGCCTTTGTAGCCCTTGTACTGGACCAATGTCTTGTCGAGGCAGAACCAGTGCTTGTAAGGCGCGTCGCCTTGGGCGATGGTGAGGAAACTGGTGAGTCGGGCCTCCGAGGCGAAGTTGTTGTAATGGTAGGGCAGGAGGGCATGGGCGCCATAGTCGTAGCCGATGCTGAACACGTCCAACTCTGGATTGTAGAGCTTGGAGAAATCTGTTTCCTCAATCAATTTCTGCACTCTGTCGATCAAACTCCTGACTTCTGTCTCCTGACTTCTGTATTCTAACAAGAATCCCTTCAAGGCATAGAGGCAAGCCACGAAGTTGCCGCTGTCGCAGGTGGAGATGAAGAAATTCGGCAGTGCCTTCAGGGTGTTGACGTGATACCAGTTGAAGAGGTGTCCGTTCCACTTCTCCAGTTGCTCGACGGTGTCGATGATATGGCCCAGTCGATCGATGGCTTCCTCCTTGGTGATGAATCCCAGCTCCGAAGCGGAGATGATGGAGGTGATGGAGTAGCCGATGTTGGTCGGGGAGGTCTTGTAGTCGGCCTTCTTGTCACGGTTAAGCTGGTAGTTGTCGGGGATAAGGTAATGGGTTGCCTCGGTGATTTGGCTATCAAAGAAATGCCAGGTATCTTTAGCCAGTTGTTTGATCTCTTCGGTTTCGTTGGCGTTGAGGCTCTTTTTGTCTTGGGGGAATTTCTTGCCGAGCCAGAACATCATGAACGGAGCGCCGCACCAGAAGAGGACGCAGAAAAGCATTGCCAGCAGTGCGACAGTGTCGGCGGGACCTACTATATAGAGGACGATCAGGATGGCTGAAGCCACGTAGTTGAACCAGAACTTGCCTATGTAGTCGTCCAAGGTGCCTTTGGTGCTCTTGGCAGCTTCGTCGCTGGTGATCCAGGCCAACAGATCCTTGTGGGAAAACCACATGCGGTAGCAGGCGCGGATCAAGGCGTCGGTGTACATCCAAGCCTCTTTGGGGAGCAGGGCGAATTGCACCAGTGAGCGATCGATGATCACGCGGAAGCCACGCATCAAAGTGGCGTAGTAGTGGTAGCGCTTGCCGAATCGAGGCAGTTTGGTGATCTGTCCGAGGATGAAAAACACAATGGGACTGGCTACGGCGATCAATGCCACCAACACATACCAAAAAGGTGAGAAGTTAGAGGTGAGAGGTGAGAGGTGAGAGGCGAAACCAAACAAAATAATAACCATGAGGGCCAGGCAAAGCACCGAGCGGCGCAGGTTGTCGAAGATCTTCCAGCGACCGATGGTATTCACCTGGTTCTTGACCTTGTCGCCTTTCTCGTTGCGCACGGTGTTTTTCAGCCAGCCGATGATCTGCCAGTCGCCGCGGGTCCAGCGGTGATGGCGCTTGGCGTCGTCGATGTAGTTGGACGGGTTGTCGTCGAAGAGCTCCAGGTCGTTGATCAAACCGCAGCGGATATGACAGCCTTCAATCAAGTCGTGGCTGAGGATAAGGTTCTCAGGGAAGGTGCCTTTCAACACCTGCTGGAACACCTTCAAATCATAGATGCCCTTGCCGCAGAATGAGCCTTCGTTGAAGATATCCTGATACAGCTCAAACGAAGCGGTTGTATAGACGTCGAGGCCGCCCAAGCCTGCGAAGAGCTGTGCGTAGCGGCTCTTGTTGGTGACTTCCACGTCGACATTCACGCGGGGCTGCATGATGCCATAACCGGCGTTGACGCGCTTGCCATCGGGCGAGAGCTGGGCACGGTTCAGTGGATGTGCCATGGCGCCGATGAGCTTCTGGGCGGAATAGAGCACCAGCTCGGTGTCGGTGTCGAGGGTGATGATGAACTGGATGGGTGGCACGGCGCCTTCGAGCCAATGGCTGATGGTCTCACAGCGGAAGCGCTTTTGCTTCTCGGCTTCGGTGGTGTTGCCCAGCACCAGATCGTTGAAATGCAAGATGGCGCCACGTTTGCGCTCATGGCCCAGCCAGCAGTTTTCGCCGTCGCTCCAGGCACGTTTACGATACACAAAATTGAAGATCGGGGCACCGTATTTCTCGTTGAGTTCCTTCACTTTAGCCAAACCAGCCTCAACCACCTCATTGTCCCAAGGCATGTCCTCGTTGGGACCTGCGGCGGCATCACCGATAAGGGTGTAATAGAGGTTTTGTGGACGGTTCTCAAGCCGCTGACCCTCGCTGGCGCGGTTGATGTTGGAAAGGTAATACACCTCCAGCTGTTCGAGCAGCTCGATGGTCCTGGCCTTGTTCTTCAGGATGGTCGGCATAATGACCATGGTGGCGTATTCCTTGGGGATCAAGCCGTCCTTGAACTTTATTTTAAAGGTGTTGACCGGCTTGTGTATCTTGTACAAAAGTTGGTTGAACAGGTCGATGACGATCTGGCTCATCGGCACCCACATCATGATGGTCAGCACCACGGTGATCCAGCTGAAGCCTTTGCCCGAGGTGGCCCACCAGGCGAATCCGAAGGCCAGTCCTAGGGTGAGCAGCACCACGATCCAGACATACCAATGGGCTCGGGCGTTCCATTTCTTGGGCGGGAACAGTTGCCAGCCCACATGCTCGTTCTTCTCGTCGGCTTTGGCCACCAGCTTCTTCACCAAGTCGTATTCCTTGACCTTTTGTTTCTTGCACAGCAGCACGATCTTGGCGCGGTAGTCGTCCTTGGTGCGGTCGTACATCTCGTCGTACATGCCAGCCCTTTCGCCCTTGAGCATCTGCTCGGAATAGCTCACGGTGTCGATCAGCTCGGAGACGGGAAGTTTGGTCATCTTCTTCAACGAATTGAAGAGGTTCATCATCATCAAGTTCTGACGGGCGGCGGCATCCAGCTTCTCCATGTCGGCCAAGGCGCGGTCGGTGGGAGAGTAGTGGTAGGCGTTGCTGGCCTTCAGCTGCTTACAGAGCTCGGCGAGTTCCTTCAGCAGGATGCACTTCATCAAGGGCAGCAGGGCGCAGACTTCGGGATAGGAGAGGTAATCCTTGGAGTTCTCCTGCACCTGAAGCAGGTAATTGAAAAACATGCCTTTGTCCACCTGGTAATGGCAGCGGGTGAGAAACTCGCGAAGCAGTTGCTCCAGATGCTTCATCCGTTCGCCTTCCAGTTTCTTGAAACTTTTGCTTTGCAAGTCGATCTTCAGCACTTTCTCCTGCTCGCTGATCATGTAGTAGTTGTCGAGGATCCACTCGTTGGTGCTTCCCACGAGGCGCTGCGACTTGGTCTCTTCAACTAGGAGCAAGTAATAATCCGTGATGGTCTTTATGCTTTCCTTGAATATTTTATAGGTGCTTTTCATATATGATGTAGTTATTGTCCTTGAATCAAATGATATTGACATACTTGCAGCTTGCCGTCGCCGTCTCGGAGATGGAAGCCGTTGCCTAGGCAGTAGCGCCACATCTTGCAGTGGGCGCATTGGTCTTTCTTCATCCACCGGCGATCGCGGTAGACGCCGAACTTGTTTTGCCAGACGTCCCAGAAGCTGTCTCGATAGATGTTGCCTTGATGATAGTTGCTGCGAATGCTGAGGCAGCCTGAGATGGAGCCGTCGGCGAGTACCGAGGCCACGTTGATGCCCGCGCTGCACGAATAGTAGTGGTTGCGCACCTCGCCTTCGTATTTTCCGAGGAAGCCGTCACAGCCGTAGTCGGCGCGGATCTTGCCTTCGAGTCGGGTCTGCTTGATGAATTCCATCATCTCCACAAATTGTTCGTGGGAGAGCTTGAATTCGGGCTCATTGGCGGCACGGCCGAATGGAAACACGGTGAATAGGCGCCAGCGTTTGATGCCCAATGAAATCAGGTAATCTCGGAATTTTGGGAGGTATTTGATGGTGCGCTGGTTGACGCAGGTGATGACGTCCCAAGTGAGGCCGGGATGCTGTTTCAGTGCTTCTAGGGCCACCAGCACGTTCTTGAAGCTATTGGGATTGCCGCGCATCCAGTTATGGTCGTCCTCGAAGCCGTCGAAGCTGACGGCGATGGACTTCAAGCCTGCATCCACGAATTCGTGGATGCGCTCAGGGGTAAGCAACATGCCGTTGGAGACCATGCCCCACACGAAGCCTTTCTCGGTGATGGCACGTCCGCATGTTGCCAGGTCTTGGCGCACGGTAGGTTCGCCGCCCGTGGTGATCACCATCACCTTGGCGGGGTCTTGGTGTTGACGGATCTCGTCAAGCACACGAGCGAAGTCGGAGAAGGGCATGTCGTCCTTCTCCGACAACATGCGGCAATCGGAGCCGCAGTGCCGGCAGTTGAGATTGCACCGCAAGGTGCACTCCCAAAACAGCTGGTGCAGCTCATGTTCATCGATTCGGTTCAACAATCCGGCGCGGTTGAGTTCAAGCATCAGCTTTTTATGAAAGCCGAGCTTCTCACTCATTTTCCAGTTCCTTGATTTTGTTTACGATATCTTCAGCCTCTTTTTTCAGCCTTCGGGTCTCCTCGCCATATTGTTGGATAATTTCCGGTGAGCCGTAAACACAGGCACTTTCACGGCGACGGATGATGTTGTTGATGGAGTCAAGCTGCTGATGGAGCTGTTCGGCCATCTGCTTCTTAGTAACAGGATTCTGATCGTTGTTTTGTTCAGTGTTTTGTTCCGTCTTGTTGACTTTGTTTTGGGTGGAGCAGCTGGCAGTAAGCATGGCCATTCCTGACAGCAGACCGATCCAAACCGTTCTTATAATCTTTTTCATGTCGTCAATCTTTTAATACTCGATTTTATCTTCTTTTTCAGTCCAGAGTTTGAAGGAGTTGAGCGCCTCTTCACGAAGCATGTTGATGAAAGGCACGGAGCGGCGGTCGATGGGCTTGTCGAGTTCCTCGTAGATGAAGTCGTCGGCAAAGTCGATGTCGCGCGCATCTTTCTTGGTGTTGCCATAATACACGCATCTGAGGTGGGCCCAGTAGATGGCGCCGAGGCACATCGGACAAGGTTCGCAGGAGGTGTAGATGACGCAGTCGGAGAGGTCAAAGGTGCCCAGCTTTTTGCAGGCCTTGCGGATGGTGTTCACCTCGGCATGGGCGGTGGGGTCGTTGTCGATGGTGACGCTGTTTGAGCTGCCTGCAACGATCTCGCCGTCCTTGACAATGACGGCACCGAAGGGACCGCCGCCATTCTTCACGCTCTCGTCAGCGAGGCGAATGGCCTCGCGCATGAATCTTTTATCTTTTTCTGTGATATTCATCGCTTACATTTGTCTTACTACATTGGTGAACTCAGGCGTTTGGCCGTCCAAAGCGTTCACATAAACCTTCATCTCGCCCGCCGGAGGCATGTCGGGATTATCCTCGCGTGGCAGATCGACTGCCAGGAACAAATATTCCTTGCCGCCAGGAATGTCGCGTGAACCAACCAGTTCGGCTTTGGCGTTCATCATCGGATAATCGCCCACGGCAGCATTGAAAATGGCTTCTTCGGCTTCGGTCACAGGCTCCAACTCGGAGAATTCACCCAACTGGACAAATTCGCCTTCGATGAAGTGGTTTTCTTTCAGGAACTGGTCGATCTCCTTGGGCATAGCCTTCAGGCGAGCGGCACGCACGCCATAGCTGGCCACAATCTTGGCCTCAGGCTGTTGCTGGTTGAAATCCCTCACGCTCGATTCCAGTCCGCCGCTGCCAAAAGTACAGAACGGGACGACCTTCTTGCCGCTCAGGTTTACTTGACTTAAATAGGTGGCGACAGGCGGGGCGTAGGTGCCAAACCAAACGGGATAGCCGATGAAGATAAGGTCGTACTTGGCGATGTCGGCAGCCACAGGCTTGATTTCCGTGACGATGCCTTCCTCACGATCCTTCAAGCAACGGTCAATGGTGGCCTTGAAGTCGGGGTCGTAGGGATTCACAGGAACAATCTCTTCCATGTCGGCGTCGAGACGGGCGGCGATCTCCTCTGCCACAGCCTTGGTGTTCGACGTTTGTGAGTAATAAAGTACCAGAACTTTCTGTTTTTCTTTCTTCGGGCCGCATGAAACGGCGACCATCGTTACAGTTGCTAGGATAAGCATTAGTTTCAGTGTTTTCATGATGATGAGTTTTTTTGAAAGTGTAAAAATACAAAAAAAATCGTTTTCCAATTCAAAAAACGCTATTTTTGCGCTCCAATGCTTATTTTTATGGATACTTACAAGCACGAAGTCAAATACTACGAATGTGACCGTATGGGCATCACGCACCATTCCAACTATGTCCGCATCATGGAAGAGGCTCGCGTAGACTATCTCGACCAGCTGGGTTACGGCTTCGACCGTATCGAGGCTGAAGGCGTGGTGTCGCCCGTGATCTCCATCACTTGCAACTACAAGCATCCCACGACCTTCAAGGATGTCATTGAAGTGGAGGTGGCCATCAGCAACATGCAGGACTTGAAGTTCGAGTTCACCTATACCATGCGGGTGGGTGGAAAGATCGTCTGCATCGGACAGAGCACCCATTGTTTCATGGAGAATGGACGTCCGGTGGTCATCGCCCGAAGGTTGCCTGAGTTGTATGAGAAGATCTCAAGAGTCCAAAATCAGCCGCAAGACGGCAAATAAAAGGATTGAATGGCAAGCGGACTTCGGTTGTTTTTCCTATCTTTGCAAAAATTTATTCACATAGTATGAAAAAATCGGTTTTATTTAGATCCCTGATATTTACGACATTGTTTTTGTCGGCTTTGTTCTGTGAAGCCCAATTCCCCGGTGGCGGCGGTGGCAGGCCACCCGGAGGCCGTCCTCCAGGAGGTCGTCCGCCTTTCGGCGACCGTGACCGTCCTAGGGGTGACTGGAACCAGAATCCCGACAACATGCCTATCAAGAAAAAGAAAAAGGTGAGGGAAGGAGATACCTTCACTGTGGTGGGTGTGTTACGCGACGCCAAGACAGGGGAGTTCCTGCCATACGTCAATGTGGCGGTGCTCGATTCCATCGACTCAACGTTTGTTAAGGGTGGCATCAGCAACCTTGACGGCCGTTTCGAGCTCAACGAGGTGCCGCAAGGTGCTTTCCTGCTGCGTGTATCAGCCATCGGCTATGAGAATTTTTCAATGCCGTTTAACGTGACCAACAACACCGATTTAGGTACCTTGCGCCTAACTTCGGGCATGATCTCGCTGGGTGAGGTCACCGTGAGTGCCGAAAGACCGATTTATGCCATGGACGGCGAGAAACTCGTCTATAACGTCAGCGAAGACCCATCCATCCAGACGGGAACTACTGAGGATGCCTTGCAGAACGCGCCTGGCGTGGAAGTCGACGTGGAAGGCAACATCACCCTACGCGGCGTCTCCAGCGTCGAAATCTGGGTCAACGATAAGCCTTCGAAACTAACTGAAGAGAATCTTAAAACTTATCTCCAGACCCTTCCAGCCAATGCCATCGCCCGCATTGAGACCATCACCAATCCTTCGGCTAAATATGCCACCGACGCCGAAGCGGTGATCAATATCGTGACCTCAGCCCACATCAAGAGCAACCAGTTCGTGAGCTTCGGCGTGAACGGCTCCAGCCAGCCTTTCGTATCGCCTTGGATTAGCTACATGTGGAAAAAGGAAAAACTGAGTATCAACTTGTTTGCTTCGGGACGTTTCAGCAATAGGGAAAACAGCGTTGAGGAGTGGGCTGTAAAAAGAAACTATGATACGTTGACAGGAGTTTATGACACTGTGTTCCACGAGGTTTCTTCCCAGCAAGAGGACAGTCGCAGGATTAGCGGCAATTTCTTCATGAACATCGATTACGAGATCGACTCCACCAGCGACATTTCATTTGATGGAGGCGGTTTCTACAACAACAACAACAATCTTAGCAGCCGTCATGAGGATTGGCTTTATCCGGCACAAGGCCAGAACATCTACAACATTGGTGATACAACCAGGTCGAATTCCGGTTTTGGCCATTTCGGTGTCGACTATACCAAGAAATTCGACGAAAAGGGACATAACCTTCGTATCGGTTTGAATTCGAGACTGTCGAAAAATGCCAGCGACCAGTATTACAACCGTTTCTATGAGGTGTATACCCTCCCGTTTCCCCAACCTGCTGACGAAAACCGTTACTTGTTGACCGACCAGTTTAATTATGGTGTCAACCTGGATGCGCGTTACAATAGACCTTATAGCGAAGATGGCGAGCTTAGCTACGGCTTGCGTGCCGATTATCAGCGTCATGACAACCAATATCAGCGGTATTATTCTGCCGATGATGGTGTTACATACGACAGTATAGATGTACTCCGAGCATATAATTTCAAAGGATCGGAGACTGGCTTGAATGCCGATGTCAACTGGACGCATCGTTGGGGAGGGTTTACCTTGAGCACGGGTGTCGGCGCTGGTGGAGACCGCGTGTATTACGATTATGACAGCAAAATGCCTTTTGCTGATAGCGATGTGCTGTTTTTCTGGAATGTACGTCCTTCCATCCACATGACGTATCGCACCGAGGATATGCATAACTTCAAGCTGAACTACAGCTTGCGCATGTCGCATCCCGGTGAGGAGGAGATCAGCACCTTCCGTAGGTATGGCGAGCAGAGCTATTCAACGGGCAATCCCAACGGCTTGAAGAACGGCTATACCCACAGCATGGAGGCGGGTTGGCAGAAGTTCTTCGACCGTTTCGGCAACGTCGGTCTTGAAGCCTACGGTAGCTTGAGCACCAACTTGATTGATGATTTGAAGGATTCCAAATACGATGAGTATCTGAACGATTTCGTCACATATACCGTTCCGTACAACTTGGGTTCCTCATGGCGTTACGGCACTTCGCTCAACATGACATACCGTCCCACAGGATTCTTCAACGTGAGGCTGTTTGCCAACCTTTACGACTATGGTTACCGTTGGGATGGCGAGACTGCTGAAAAATGGTCATACAGTGTCCGTGTCAACGCTTGGGCAAAGATTTTCAACCAGTTGCAGTTGACGGCAGCGGCCGGTTATACTTCTCCCACTATCGGCCTGATGAGTGAGCGTAAGGCACGCTATTATCTGAATTTGGGCGCCCGCAGCGACTTCTTCAAGCGCAGACTGTCAGTGTTTATCAATGTTCAGGACATCTTCAACTGGGGTGCCAAGATTGGTTCTGGTTCATCCAATACCAATCCCTTGTATCTTAGTGACAGCACCCGCAAGATGCTGAACAGCCGTTACATTTCGGCTGGCATCACCTTGCGTTTCGGTAAGATGGAGTTGGAGCAAAGAGCCAAAGAAGGCGACGGCGAAAACGGAGACAGCCTGGAATAACTACAGGCAAGCGGCGGTCTTGGCTGCAAGTCTAGCGTTATTGAGCACCAGCTGAATGTTGGAGGCGAGACTGTCGCCACCAGTGATATCCTTGATTTTAGCCAAGAGGAAAGGTGTGGTTTCCTTGCCGTGGATACCGAGTCGGTTGGCTTCGGCGACGGCTTCGTCGATGGCTTTGTTGATTTGGTCGGGATCCATGGAATACTCTTCAGGGATGGGGTTGGTGACGAGCATGCCGCCGCCGAGGCCCATCTCTTGCTTAGCCTTGAAGATAGCTGCCAATTCCTCGGGACTGTCCACACGGTAATCCACTTTGAAACCGCTCTTTCGGGTATAAAAAGCAGGGAGCTCCTCGGTGCCATAGCCGATGACGGGAACGCCTTTGGTTTCAAGATATTCCAGCGTTAGGCCAAGGTCGAGGATGGACTTGGCACCGGCGCAGATCACCATCACTGGGGTGCGGGCCAGCTCTTCGAGGTCGGCCGAGATGTCCATGGTGGTCTCAGCGCCACGATGCACGCCACCAATGCCTCCGGTGGCAAAGACCTTAATGCCTGCCATGGCGGCGATGATCATCGTCGTGGTGACGGTGGTGGCACCGTCATCGCCTCGTGCCACGAGCACGGGCAGATCGCGGCGCGAAGCCTTAGTCACCGCTGTGCCTTTCTTGCCCAGATATTCGATTTCTTCGGCCGTGAGACCTGCTTTCAGCCAACCGCCGATGACGGCGATGGTGGCAGGTGTGGCGCCGCCTTCACGGATGGTCTGTTCGACACGCAAAGCCGTCTCCACGTTCTGAGGATAGGGCATGCCGTGTGAGATGATGGTGGACTCGAGTGCCACCACGGGCTTGCCGGCCTTCAAGGCGGCATCCACTTCAGGGGAGAGGTCAAGATAATTCTTCATAGCGTTGCTTCAGTTGCTTGTTGACGGTATCGGGACATTCAGCGGTGATCTTGGCGCAGCGGAGGCCGATACGGGCGGCTTCCTCGATGGAGGCTTGCGGTCCGGCTTGGATGATGCCAGCCATCAGCGCGTCGCCAGAGCCGTTGGTGTTGACCACCTCGCATGGCAAGGCATCGAAGTGGGTCACCACCTTGTTTTCGATGACGTCCAGACCATTGGCGCCAAGGCTCACATAGCGCCTTCCGATGCCTTCAACCTCACCGATGATCTCGTTTTCCATCTTGTTGCACTTCAAGGCATGGATGTGCTTCTTCGAGGAGAGTTCCAAAGCCAAGCGGATCTTCGCTGCCTTGGCGCCTGATACGGCATCCACGAAGAGTGGGGCGTAGGCGTGGTCGATGATGAAAGCCAGGCTCTCCACGGGGATGTTGGTTTCGGCGATGAAGGCATCCACGGGACCTACCTTCTGGAGTTTGGTGGCGATCCACTCGGGGGTGATGCCGTCGGCGGAGACCATGTCCGACACACCGCCGATCATCTCGCCGTCGCAGTTGTTGATGCTCAGGAAGCAGGATCGGGTGCCTACAGGAGCCGCGTCACTCAGGCTGATGTCGACCTTGGCCTTGCGGCAGCTGTCTGCCGTGAACCAGCCAAAGGTGTCGCCGCCGAAGAGGCTCAGAAGGATCACTTCGTTGCCGAGCAGGGCAAGGTTATGGGCAATATTGCGTCCCACGCCACCGGCGACCAAACGGATGGTGCCGGGGTTGGAATCGTTGTGAACAAAGGGATTGAAAGTGGTTGCGATGATATCGGCGTTAGCGCCGCCTATGACACAGAATCTCATGGTTTAAGTGTTTTGCTTGTTGGCTACAAAGATAAAAAATAGTTTGCTATCTTTGCCGTATATTCAAAATTGTGACGTATGAAGACAAAAAAAGTGATCTTGCTCACGGGTGCCAGCAGCGGCATTGGCTATGACACAGCAATGACGTTGGCCAAACAGGGACATAGTGTGTACGCGGCCGCCCGTCGCGTGGAGCTGATGGAACCGCTCAAGGAATTCGGCGTGAAAGCCATCAGGATGGATGTCACCGACGACGATTCAATGCGGCAAGGCGTGGATGCAGTGATGCAGGCCGAGAGACGCATCGACGTGCTGGTCAACAACGCCGGATACGGTTTTTTCGGTGCCATCGAGAACGTGACGCTGGAGGAAGCCAGACGACAGCTGGAGGTGAATCTTTTCGGCTTGGCTCGGTTGACTCAGCTTGTGCTTCCTATAATGCGCCAGCAGGGGAGTGGCCGCATCATCAATACCTCGTCGATCGCCGGCAAGATGGCTATTTTGTTCGGAGGTTGGTACAACGTCACGAAGTATTCCGTGGAGGCCTTCAGCGATGCCTTGCGCATGGAGATGAAGCCCTTCGGCATCGACGTGGTGAAGATCGAGCCGGGCGCCATCAAGACCAACTGGGGCATCATCGCAGCCCAGCATCTCGAGGAGTCGTCAAAGGGAACGCCATACGAGGAATCTGGATCCCGTTTTGCCCGCTCGATGCGTTGGTTTTACGAGTCCAACTTCGGCTCGTCGCCCACGGTGATCACCAAGGCTATCAGCCGAGCCGTCAACAGCCGTCATCCGCGTGCCTGTTACAGCAGGGGACGGTTCTCTTTCTTCGGTAGGGCGGCACATTTGATCCTTCCTGTCCGCTGGTTCGACGCCATCATGCGAGGCATAGGCAAGGTTCAGGTTTAAACACAAAGGGTGGTGTGTCAGATTGTCTAGATAAGATGGTTTTTACTATTTTTGCAACATGAAACGGATTTTGTACATCATGGGCCTTTGGATAGGGCTGGCTATGCTGGCAGCTTGCAACACGAGTGTGGAGCCTGTGGAGAGGCCGTGCCAGAAGCTGGAGGACATCGACACTCTGATGTGGCGGAATCCGGATAGTGCACTGAAGGTGATGATGGAGTTTGCCGAGAGTGGCAGGGCGGATAGTCTGGATGAGTATGACGGGCACTATTGCCAGCTGCTGATCTCGGAGCTGCTGTATAAAAACAATTATGTACAGACAAACCGGGAGGATTTGCTGAAGGCGGTGGATTATTTTGATTCCATTGATGACGGTTTTTTGGCGGCGCGGGCTCATTATATGAATGGTGTGGGATATGTGGAAAAGGACAGCGTGGTTGAGGCCTGTGCCGAATATCTGAAAACGTTGAAGATCATGGAAACGCATTTACGCCCCAACCATTTCCATCGTTTCATGACCCTAACCTACAGCCGCATAGGAGAATTGTTCGCCAGCCAATTTATGCAGGAACCCGCTATCGCCTGTTTCAAGAAATCTCTTGCTTTCGACAACATTGAGCCTTGTTCACCGAACAACCGATCCTGTTTGTTGCTTTTTATTGGGAAACAATACTATAAGCTAAGCCAAAGTGACAGTGCGGAGTATTATTTCGACGAAGCTCTACGTCAGTTGCCCGATACCAACAATCCGGTTTACAGGGATTTGGTTTCCTATAAGGCACTGCTTGATTATGACGTTCGACATCATGTTGAGGCCCCCATCAACAATTTGAAGCGCTTGATAGCCCAAGCCACCGACGAAAATGAACTGTTGACGCGATACACTACTT
>JAGCPG010000006.1 GCA_017645245.1 Bacteroidales bacterium | reverse complement strand
TTGATTAGCACCCCGTGCTCAGGCCGGAATCAGGCATCTCCACCTGCGGGATGTTTCGTCCACCCACCTTGTGGGCGGATTAAGCCAGTGATCTACTGTACTTCGATCAGGCAGCGAAAGCGTAGTTATTTTCGCCAATTAATTTTTTGCAGCCAGGATTTACGAGCTTCGCCACCGTGCTCGGCATGCTTCCGTGACAATTCATCTTGCTGTCAAAACCGGTCACCCCCTTTTTTAGAAGTCAGAAGACAGAAGTAAGAAGAAAGAATCTTACTTGGGGCCTCCTTTGGAAAAGCGTTGCAAAAGTACTGCAAAAATTGTTCCACCGCAAGTGGAAAACGCCTTTTTTGATAGGGAAAGATACCTCTCACCTCTCACCTCTAACCTTTAACCTCTAACCTCACTTCAGCGGATTCCCGAAATGGATGACGTCATTCTTGGAGACGGTGCTGCCGCAGAGGATCACCAGGCGCTCGACGATGTTGTGCAGCTCGCGGATGTTGCCGGTCCACTGGTAGTTTTTCATCTCTTCCAAGGCCTCGGTGGTGAACTGCGGCACTGCCTTGCCCATGTTGGCGGCGATGGTTTCCACGAAACTCTCCACCAACAGCGGGATGTCGTCCTTACGCTCCCTCAACGGCGGCACATGGACCACGATGACACTCAAGCGGTGGTACAAGTCCTCGCGGAAGGTGTTCTCGTCGATCATCTTGCGCAAATCCTTGTTGGTGGCGGCGATGATGCGCACGTCCACAGGGATCTCCTTCTCGCCACCGACGCGCACGATCTTGTTTTCCTGCAAAGCACGCAACACCTTGGCCTGAGCGGCCAGACTCATGTCGCCGATCTCATCCAGGAACAGGGTGCCGCCATTGGCCAACTCGAAGTCGCCTTTCTTTTGCTTGATGGCCGAGGTGAAGGATCCTTTTTCGTGACCAAACAACTGACTCTCAATGAGTTCTGCGGGGATGGCGGCGCAGTTGACCTCAATGAAGGGGCCGTAGCGGCGGGCGCTGAGTTCATGCAGCTGACGGGCCACCAGCTCCTTGCCGGTGCCATTCTCGCCAGTGATGAGCACACGGGCGTTGGTGGGCGCCACCTTCTCGATCATGTCGCGGACCTCCATCATGGGTGCTGACTGGCCCACCATCTCGTTTTGGCGGCTGACCACTTTCTTCAGGGCTTTGTTCTCGGTGCTGAGGCTCTGCTTGTCGAGGGCATTGCGCACGGTGATGAGCAGGCGGTTGAGATCGGGCGGTTTCTGGATGAAGTCGAAGGCGCCTTTCTTGATTGCTTCGACGGCGCTGTCGATGGTGCCGTGGCCGGAAATCATGATGACGGGCGTGTCGCTGGTGGCCTTCACCTGCTCAAGCACCTCAATGCCGTCCATGTCAGGCATCTTGATGTCGCACAGGATGGCGTCGTAGTCCTGTTCCTTCATCATCTGAAGGGCGGTAGGGCCGTTGGCGGCATCGTCGATCTGGTATTTCTCGTTTTCCAGGATATCGCGCAACACGCGGCGGATGGGATCCTGGTCGTCAATAATCAGTATTCGTGACATAATAGTACTGCTTTTCATGGCAAAAATAATTATTTTTGTGGGTTGAAACACCACCGATGAAACATTTTCTTTTGTCAATCTTGCTTTTTGTCACTTTTGGGTTATCGGGAAGAGACCTCTCATCTCTCACCTCTTACCTCTCACCTCCCTCCCCGTGGGTGGGTGGACTCAATGCCTGCCAGTTCGGGCGGATGGACCTCGATCAGGACGGGAAGAAGGATCTCGTGGTGTTTGACCGGCATGGGAATCGACTGCTTTGTTTCCTGAATAAAGGGGATTTTGGGGCAATTGATTATCAATATACTACGGATTACGATGTCGCTTTTCCGAAGTTGACCGACTGGGCAGTGTTTGCTGATTATGACGGCGACGGACTTGAGGACATCTTTACCTATTCCAAGGGTTGGGCGGGCATCAAGGTGTATCGCAACGTTACAACCGCTGATGGATTAGGCTTTGAGCTGGTCGTTTCGCCCTATTTGACCTCATTTCAAGGTGGGGGCGAGGTGAATATCCTGGCCACGGACGCCGATTATCCTGCCATCGTGGATATGGACGGCGACGGCGACTTGGATCTATTGACCTTCGGAGTGATGGGCGTCTTCATTGAAAAGCACTTGAACCTCTCGATGGAGCGTTTTGGCTGCCACGACTCGCTGGTGTTTGAGCGGACTGACCTGTGTTGGGGCCGTGTGGCGGAGAGCGAGGAGGACAACCTGATGTATCTGGATACATGCCTTTTCGGCTATGGCTTGAAGGTTGCGAAAGACGGCTTCAGGCACCGGGGCGCCACAGTCACCGTACGTGATTTGAACGGCGATGGCTTATTAGACTTGCTTTTGGCCGACGTGGATTACCCTGGTTTGACTCTGCTAGTGAATTGTGGCGACGATGCCCAAGCCTTGATGGTGAGCCAGACTGAGGCCTTTCCGCCGTCAGCGCCGGTGAACCTGCCTTCGATGCCAGTGCCTTTTTTCACCGATATTAATAATGATGGTGTGGACGATCTGCTGGTTTCGCCGTTTGATCCCAACCCGATGGCTTGTAATGGCCTTGAGAGCGTATGGCTTTATATCAACCACGGAACGAATGAAAATCATGATTTTCAACTATATACCAAGTCGTTCCTGCAAGATCGGATGATCGATGTGGGCAAGGGCGCCTATCCAGAGTTCACGGATTGGGACGGCGATGGCATGCTGGACTTGAAGGTTAGGGATTTCGAAGGCAGGACCACGGTGTTCAGGAATGTGGGGACGGCGCAGCAGCCTGCCTTTGAACAGGTGGCTTCGGGATCGGAAGCATCGGGATGGTCGGCCGAGTGTTATTATGATGTAGATCAGGATGGACGGTTGGACTTGGTGGAAGGCAATCAAGCCGGGAAACTATCTTTTTATAAAGGTAAAGCCTTTGGTTTTGAGTTAGTTACGGATTTTTGGGGTGGGGTGGATGTGCGCGACTACCAAACTTCGTACTACGGCTATAGCGTGCCCACCTTGTTTCAGTACGAAGGGCAGTTGCTGCTATGTGTGGGCTCCGAGCAAGGCAAACTCTTCTTGTTCAGGGTGTCGGATGCTCCTGTTTTTGAGGAAGTGGACTATCTTTGGAAAGAGATCTGTGCGGAGATGCCGGCGTCGTTCGGGATACATTCCGTGGCGGCCATTGCTGATCTGAATGGAGACGGTATTCTTGAGGTAGTGGTGGGTAATTTTGGTGGAGGATTGCAGCTATTTAATGCATCGATCCCGGTGATCAATTTGGGAATTTCGGAACAGCAGGAAGATAAGGAGGTTTTGATATTCCCGAATCCGGTATGGTCACAATTGCATATTGTCACTGAAATACCTCACCATGAAGTGAGAATCATGGATTTATTCGGAAGAGTTTTGATTGAAAAAGAATTCTCCTCGCCGGAAACGATCATTGATGTTTCTGATTTGGCTTCTGGGGTTTATTTACTCAATTTCGGTTTGGTGAACCGGATCTTCCTCAAGCGGTAGTTGATGGTGGCCTTGAGGCGATAGAGGATGTCGCCTCCGATGATGCCGTCGATGGATGGAAGACGGAGTTTCCGATAGGTTTGGTGGATGTTTTGCATGTCAAGGGCGACGGCTTCGTAATGCTTGATCTCAATGTCGCCAAAGCTGAGCGAGTCGATCGTGAAGGTGGAGCTTTCCAGGTCGCTGCCGCCCACTCCGGCGGTGATGCCTTCTTTCTTCTCGAATTGGGGATTATCGACGAATTTCGTGATGAGTTTGGGATCGAACACCGATCGGGAGGCGCCAGTGTCAACCAAAAAATTGGCTTCCCTGCCATTGATCTTGCCTTTGATCATGACATGGAATCCTTCGCCTTCGATATCCAGTAAACGGATGGGGAGTTGCATCAGAGTTCAAGGTTGGGTTTCACGCTGAAGCGTTTATAGAAGTCTTCGATCACCTTGACGGCTTCGTCGGCAGTATCGACCACGTGAAAAATGTCGAAGTCTTCTTCGTTGATCATCCTTTCCTTGAGCATGGTGTTGCGGAACCAGTCAATGAGCCCTTGCCAGTAGTCCTTGCCGACGAGTACGACGGGGAAGTCGGAGAGCTTTTCGGTCTGGATGAGGGTGAGGGCTTCTGACATCTCGTCGAGGGTGCCGAAGCCGCCAGGCATGGCGATGTAGCCTTGGGCGTAGCGCATGAAGATGTTCTTGCGGACGAAAAAATAGTTGAAGCGGATGTTTTTGTCGAAGTCGACGTAGTCGTTGCATTTGCCCTCGAAAGGCAACAGGATTTCAAGTCCCACGCTGGTTCCTCCGGCCTCCTTGGCACCTTTGTTGCCGGCTTCCATGATGCCGGGGCCGCCGCCGGTGATGACGCCGAAGCCCAGTTGTGTGATGCCGCGAGCGATGTCCTCGGTCATTTGATAGTATTTGTCACCCGGTTTGGTGCGGGCGGAGCCGAAGATGGCGACGCAAGGGCCGATCTTCGACATCTTTTCCATGCCGTCCACAAACTCGGCCATAATCTTGAACACCGACCAGGAGTCATGGGTTTTGACGTCGTTCCACGATTTGGGTTGGAAGCTTTGACGGATGATTTGTTCTTCTCTTTCAGTGATAGGCATTTTTTAGGTGAGAGTTGAAAGGTGAGAGGTGAGAATTGGAAATTTTTTTCTTGAGATTCGAGGAATTATTATAATTTTGCAATCGATTTGCGAATGTAGCTCAGTTGGTAGAGCATCAGCTTCCCAAGCTGAGGGTCGCGGGTTCGAACCCCGTTATTCGCTCTCGGTAATAAGATGTAGAGACGGTGCATGCACCGTCTCTACATTTGTTTTATGGATCCGTTAGGCGACGGGTGTGCCGCACTCAGGGCAGAACTTGCCGGTCACCTCAGTGCCGCATTTCGGGCACTTCTTCGGGGCTTCGTCGGCAGGGATCGGGGTACCGCACTCAGGGCAGAACTTGCCAGTGGTCTCGGTGCCGCACTTCGGGCACTTCTTGGCAGCCTTGGGAGCCGGAGCGGGTGTGCCACACTCGGGGCAGAACTTGCCGACGATCATGGTACCGCACTTGGGGCAGGGAACGCCTTGCGGAGCTTGTTGTCCGCCTTGGTTGTAAGGATCGTAGTTGGGTTGGCCTTGAACCTGGCCGTTGCCGTTCCAGGCGTTCTGCATCACGCCGCCTGTCATGCCGCCGGTGCCAGCGTTCATCATGCCGAGGCCCATGAAGGCACCGGCAGCGCCGCCTGGGTTGTTGGCGGCATCGCCCATGACGTCGATGATCTTGCCTTGTTGCATCATCGAGTTGGAGCTGAACTCGTAACGGTCGATCTTGGCTTGGCTGGCCTCATCGAGGGAGACGCTTTCAACGGTGAAGCTAACCAGGCGGACACCTCTTCTACGGATGGGTTCGTCGAACACCTTCTCGTCCATCACCTGTTTGATCTCGTCGGTGTTGCTGGGGAGCTCGAGCACGGGCACGCGGTGTTGGCTGTTGCCCATTTCGTTGAGCACGTTCTGGAAGGCTGCGATCACCTCGCTACGCATCTGCTCGGTGATGTCACCCTTCTTGATGATGGTGCCCGTACCGGCGTGGTTGCGCATGAAGACGCCCATATCGTCGATCTGGAAGGTGTATTTACCATAGCAGCGCACGTTGACGCCCATTGGGCTCAGCGAGCCTGTCATCTGGTTCGGGATGGCATGCGACCAATCCTGGAACGGGATCGGGGTGGCAGTGCCGAACTTGTTGTCGAGGATCTCCTTAATGTTGAAGTAGAAGATGGCTTGTTCCTTGGCGGGGGTGCCACCGTAGGTGAAACGCTGCCACATCTCCTTGAAGACGGGTCCGAACTGGCCGCCGAAGAACGACGGTGATGAGGATTGGTCGAAGGTGTAGACGCCTTCTTCAGCTGAAGCGTCGAGGACGGCGCCGCTGTCGTAGATCACTACGGCCTGGCCGGGAGCCACAAGGATGCGGCTGCCCTTGGAGATCTGCCCTGACTTGGTGGTTTGTTTCACCATCAGGGTGTCCATGTCCATGTTGTCACATTTGATAAGGTCTAACCATTGGTCGCGCATGGTGCTTCCCACGGCTCCGGTGATTGCTTTAATAAGTCCCATTTTTGTTTAATTTATAATTATTAATTTAGAGATATCTTATCTTAATTCCTTGAGTGAATATCAGTTAACACCCAGTCGTGTTCGCCGTTGGTGATGACGCTGCCGCAGTAGGAGCATTGTCCGGATGAGGTGACTTCGGTGGGCGCGCCGCAGTTGGGGCAGTTGGTGATGGTGTTGCCTTTGCGTCCCGGGTCGGTCTTGACGCCGGCCTTGCGGTTGAACACCATCTCGTATTTCATGTACCAGTCGCGGTTCGGGTCGCTCTCGAGCACCTTCTTGGTGGCGTCGTCGATAACGTAGTCGCGCATCACGGCGTTGAGCCACACGGTGAGCACCTCTTTGTCGCCGTCCTCTTGGAAGGAGTGCAGCGAGCAGTGCTTGATGCCGATTTTCTCCACTACATTGGTCTTGCCCAGGCGGATGTACTCGTCGAGTTGCTGTTTATGCTGGTTGAAGAGTGTCTCGCTCTCGAAGGGACGGATAGGCTTCCAGTCCTTGGTGGTCCAGGCTTCCTGGATCTTCATGAAGACTTCGCGGGCGAAGCCGATGAACTTGTCGGCCGAGAAGGCTGGGTCTAGGGTCTGGATCTGGGCGGCCACCATGGCGCTATAGTCGGCAGTGGTGTCGGTTTGCGCCTGGTTGTTCACCTGCTTGTTGATGAACGAAGGATCGGAGGCCTGTTTCTTGGCTTTCTTTTTCCGCAGGAAGTAGATGACCAGGATGATGGCCAACACGATCATGCCCTTGACAGGATCCTCGATGAAGAGGCCGATCAGGTAGCCGATGATGAAACCCCAGTCGCCGTCACCACCATCGCCGCCACTTGATTGATAGCGGTTTTGGTTGCCCACGTCGCCGAAGGCGAAAAGACAAGTTAACAGGCTTATTACCAGTAGGATAAACGGTAGATATTGCCGGAGTTTCCTCAAAGTGTTTCTCTTCATGATCGTAATATTGAAAAGCAAAGATAATAAAAATATTTTAAAATGCCTTTTTGTTTGAAAAAAACCGCTATCTTTGCAGCCGCAAATGGGAGTTTAGCTCAGTTGGTTCAGAGCACCTGCCTTACAAGCAGGGGGTCGCTGGTTCGAATCCAACAATTCCCACAAAAAACGGCGGGGAGACCCGCCGTTTTTAGTTGAGAGGTTAGAGTTGAGAGGTGACTACCGTTTTACGGGTGACCAGTTTTCCGTCTTGGGTCAGGCCTTGGACGATGTAAACGCCTCGGCTCAGGCCTTCGAGGCTGGTCTGCCTGATGGCTTGGCCGCTCATGGTGTAGACCTTCAGGATGCTGACGATGGCTTCGTCAGCCGTTTCATCGACAGCGGTCGGATTCTGTATTTCAATTAAAATATAGTCGTTGCCATTGGGAGTGAGTGCAAATCCCGACTCGCAATCTTCATAGACGGCGGTGAGTTTGAAAATATAGTCGCCTGGATCGAATTCTTGATAGAATGAAGTGACATCGCCGTCAATCTGAATGACGTCTTTCAAGCCTTCCCAATAGAGGTTGTAGTGGAGTGGCTGAGTTTCGGGCGCTGTCCAAGAGAACACAGCAGCAGTCAAATTCAAATCGGGGTTGTAGTAGGCCTCGCCCTCGAAGTTGGTCGGTGGGTCGCAAGGCGCTGGTGGGGTGGGAGGAGTGACCGAACCCATCTCTCCGTTTTGTCCGATGTTTTGTCCGTAAAGGCCGCCACTGTCGTTGTTGACCCAAGCAACGATGTTTTGTCCGCTATGAAAACCGGTGCTGTTCTGGTCGCCAGTCTTGGAATAAGTGTTTGAGCACATTTGGGTGCTCCATATCTGATTTCCTTCCATGTCGAAGCCTTGAGCCTCAACCGTAGAGCTCGATCCAGTCTGTCCAAGGCCTTTATGGTAAATTACGGAGAAACCTCCACCGTATTCAAAGGCATCTATTC
>JAGCPG010000034.1 GCA_017645245.1 Bacteroidales bacterium | reverse complement strand
TTGAGCACATTTGGGTGCTCCATATCTGATTTCCTTCCATGTCGAAGCCTTGAGCCTCAACCGTAGAGCTCGATCCAGTCTGTCCAAGGCCTTTATGGTAAATTACGGAGAAACCTCCACCGTATTCAAAGGCATCTATTCTGTAGCCTCCGCATGGAATGGTTCCATTGTCGAGAATCACAATGCCATCCCCCCAAGGTCTTTGCCCGTCAGCAGTGATACGGTTGATGAAAATCTTGCAATTGGCTTGATATTGTTCGTCGGTTTGCTCATAAACGAGGAGCAGGTCGTGGCTGTCGGGGTCGACAGTGGCGTAAGCGCTGATGTAGAGGTTGTTATAATCGGTGGAGTGTACGGCTGTTCCATTGGTGCCCATCATGGTTGAGGCTCCATTCTGGTTGAAGTGGAACACGTAAACGTTGAAACTCCCGATGGCTGGATGCCAGATGTAGACATAGCCGCCGCCCATACCGTCGGATACGGCGTGATGGATATAGGTCGATTGGAATGTCTGAGAAGACATCAACAAGGTCTCAGGGCTGAACTGAGTGCCATCGGGGTTGTAACCTGCAACATAGATTTCCTTGTTGGTATACATGCCGTTGCCAAGTTTCTCGTATGTGACGAAAACGCGGTTGTCGTTGGTCAGTGTGAGTTGTCCAAACATGCATTTCTGTCCACCATTGTCGGAGATGGTGATGACCGGACCAGCGGCATTGTTGACATACTGCAGATAGAGGTTGTTGTAGTCGAATCCCAAGGCCCAGATGCCGCCGTCGTCGGTGGCGATGACTTCGGCGCGTGAGAAGCCGAGACCGCCAAAGAGTTGAAGGCCTTGCTCGCCCCATGGGAAAGTGCCGTCGGGATTGATCTTCACGGCATAAGTGTAGCCGTCATAAACGGCAAAGCAGCTGACTACGCCGCCGTCGGTTGTCGTAGCCATGGCAACGCCTTCGGAATAGGATGAGAACTCATGTGCTGCGATGTGAATGCCATTTGGACCCCATTGGGGCTCACCTGCAAAATTCACGCGCTGCAAGGTCGGTGACCAGCCGTTGCCGCCGACAAAGCTGCACCATTGCATATAGGTGTCGCCTGTGACTGGGTTGGTGGCAAGGTAAATCTCACCAGCATCGGCCGAAGTGTTGGCAATGAAGGTGTTGTTTACAGGGTCGTTGACCCATTGTGCTTGCAGTGCTGTGAAAACACAGAAGCTCACGAAGAGTAGTAGGAGTTTTTTCATGTTATATTTGTTTTAGTTTCTAATCATCTTTACCACTGTGGTCTTTCCAGAAGCAGTCGTGCCTTTGACGAGGTACATACCGGGTTTGAGCTCATGGATGTCTTTGGTGGTCATTAGCTGGCCTTGGACATTGTAAATGGCCATGATATCAACGATTTCCTCAAATCTCACTTCCGAAACCGATGTGGGATCCAAAATTTCTATGATGAGATAATCTTCGCCATCAGGAGTCAGGGCGAAGTCAGACTCGGAATTTGAGAACTGGGCTGTGAGTTGGTATTTGTAGGTGCCGGGAGCCGGTTCGTCGAAATAAGACGTGGCTTCGGCGTCAATCTGAATGACTTCTGTTGTCTCATCGGCAAGATTTTGTCGGTACAAGTTATAATACAAATGAGCAAACCCAGGCTCCCAAGTGAGCATGGCGCCGTAGGAACCGGTCTCTTCATTGTATTGGTAGCTTCCTTGGAAGTTCTCGGGTGGGAAGCAGCAGGGGACAGGCGGAACTGGTATGGTGATTTCTCCCATCTCACCACTTTCGCCGATGTTTTGTCCATAAAGTCCTCCATCCTGTGCGTTGACCCAGACCACGACGTTCTGAGCGCTATAGTATCCCGAGGTGTTCTCATCAACATTCTTAGGATAGGTGTTGCTGCACATGGTGGTGCTCCAAGTCATGTTGCCGTCGTGGTCGAAGCCATGTGCCTCGACGGTTTCACCATATATGCCAGGAACAGCTTTGTGGTATATCACCGAGAAGCCATCGTAGTAATTGAAGGCGTCGATGCGCAGCCCAAGACACTGACTGGTGCCGTTATCAAGCACGAGGATGCCGTCGCTCCAAGGCTTTTCACCATTAGAGGTAATGCGGTTGACCCAAATCTTGTATTCTGATTGCGAATATGAGTCGGTCTGACGATAAACCAAGAGCAAGTCGTTGTTGCTGTCAACGGTAGGGTAGGCGCTGATGAAATAACTGCTTGGGTCGGACGAATGTACCGCTATGCCGTTGGTGTCTGTGATTGTAGGAACGCCATTACTGTCGAAATGCGTGACGTAGATGTTATATGCTCCGCCGATGCCGTTATGCCACTGAAACACGTATGCTCCTCCGAAATTATCTGGGATGGCGTAATGGATATAGCTCATTCCTACAGTCTGCTGGCTAAACAACAGTGTTGCAGGCATTGTAAGCTCGCCGTCTTTGTTGTATTTCGCCACGTAGATCTCTTTGATGTAGTTGGTATAGCCTTGTATTGTCTGTTTGGCGTACACTACGAAGACACCGTCATCGTTGGAGCGGATGAGTTTGCCATTGGTGCATTTCTTGGTGAGGTCGGCTATTGTGGCCATCTGCCGTAATGTGCCGTCGGCATTGACATATTGCAGATATGAAATGTCCATGTCGGTGCCTAAAGCCCAGAAGCCGCCGTCGTCGCCAGCGAGGAGCTCGGAGCGGCCGCCGCCTTCGCCGTTGAAGAGCATCATGCCGTCGGTGCCCCATGGTGTGCTGCCGTCAGCATTTATCTTCACCACCCAATGATGTGCGTCGGCGCTACGGTTCATAGTTACCACAGAGCCGTCACTCAAGGCGGCTATGGCATAACCTGGCGACCATGTGGCGAGGTTGGGCGTCGTGATGGCGATACCATCGGCACCCCATTGTGGCACCCCATAATAGTCGAGACGCTGCAACTTCTGAGACCAACCGTTCTCCGACATGCTCGTCCATTGCACAAATAGGTCTCCATTGTAATATGGATATGAGGCAATACGAATCTCGCTAGCAGAGCTCACGCTGTTGGCGATGAACGTGTTGTTGACTGGGTCATTGACCCACTGGGCTTGCATGATGCCATAAGTCAGCAATGCCAAAACGAGTACCGATAGTCTTTTCATAGTGAATGAATTAGGTTTAATGAAGCCCAAAAATAATAAAAAAAGTAATGGTCGCCAACGGGCAGCCATTACTTTTTTGCTTTTTTTCTTTTAAAAGCTTACTTGATGTTCGGCTCTTCAAGGCCGAGATGCTTTTTGGCATCCACACGCTTCAGGATGATACCGATGATCAAGGCGGCCACGCCGAGGCAGGCGAGCATCACCAAAGGCCAGGTGTAGTTGAGGGCCACAGGGTCGTCAACGCCTGGGTTGGTGTTTTCCAAAACCTTACCGATGAGCAGCGGGAACAGCCACAAGCCAATGTTCTGGATCCAGAAGATAAGGGCGTAGGCTGAACCGATGATCTTTTCGTCCACCAACTTCGGCACGCTTGGCCACAAGGCGGCAGGCACCAGCGAGAACGAGGCGCCCAGCACGAGGATGGTCACATAAGCCACAACCACACCGCCGACAGCGTTACCCTTGAACATAGGCAGGATGAAGGCGAAGGTGAGGTGGCAGATGATGAGCAGCAACGAGCCGATCATCAGCATGGAAGCGGCCTTGCCCTTGTTGTCGACATAGCTGCCGAGGATGGGGGTGATGGCTACGGCCAGCAGCGGGAACACGGCAAAGATGGTCTCGGCGGTGCCACGCATGTAACCCATGTAGCAATAAACGACCAAAGCGACGACAGCGATAGCCATCAAGCCATACTTTTGGCCTTTCTTCTTGGAGAAGTTGCTGGCGAAGGAGCAAACGGCCACCACAAGCATGATGATGTATTGCACGATGGTGACGGTGTCGCCAGCCCAGAACGAACCGGCGGCAGGCTCAGTCAGCGTGAGGTTGCACTGTAGCATGTTGACGGCGTATTTCTGGAAGGGAAAGATGGCCGAGTAGTACAGCACGCAGAGCAGGGCGACCAGCCAGAAACCAAGGCTCGACAAGATCTTGCCGATGTCGCTGACCTTGAACGGGTCGTCTTTCTCTTCGGCTTCGCCAGTCTGTGCGTCAAGTTTCTTATCCATGAAGAAGTAAACCACGAACATGATCAGGGCGATGCAGAGCAGCACTACGCCGAAGGCCACGGAACGGCTGACGTTGATGCTGTCGCCGAGCTTGGCGAAGTAAGGTGAGAAGATCATGCAGGTGGCCACACCCAGACGGGCCAAGGCCATCTCGGAACCCATGGCCAGAGCCGTCTCACGACCCTTGAACCACTTCACGATACCGCGGCTCACCGTGATGCCGGCCATCTCCGTGCCGCAGCCGAAGATCATGAAGCCGACAGCGGCCAGCTTGGCGGAGGCGGGCATGCCACGATAGAACGGGGAGACGCCCAGCTCGTCGAAGACGGGGATGTAGTTGAGGTTGTTGGTGAACCAAGTCTCAGCGCCACTGCCATAGAACGACTCGCTGATGGCGTAATACTTGATCAAGCCGCCAACGAGCATTACAGCGCCTGAAAGCACTGCCGTGAAGCGTACACCCATCTTGTCGAGGATAATACCTGCGAAAATCAAGAAAAACACGAAGACGTTCAGGAACGTCTCAGCGCCCTGCATGGTGCCGAAGGCGAGGCTGTCCCATCCGCGCTCGGTCTGCATTAAGTCTTTGATGGGGGACAAGATGTCCATGAAAATGTAGCTGCAGAACATGGCCAAGGCCAGAAGCAGCAGGGCAATCCACCTCATGGTGGGATTGTCTCTCAATGTGAGTTTTTCTGTCATTATTTTTGATTTAAAGATTTAAAGATTCAAAAATTTATTCAGGAAGTTGAACGATTTCCTTCTTGTAGCCTTTCAGCACTTCCTTTGCGAATTCAGCGATGGTCTGGGGTGTGATGGTCTTTACGATGCCATCGAACTCGGCCACCATGTTGATGTGATCTTCCTCGAAGGTCTCCATGGCGTTCACCCAGAAGCTGTTTTCCTCGAGTTGTTCAGTGCGTTTCTTGTAGAGGTTCTCCACGACTTTGGAAAGGTCTTCCTGCGAAGGACCGTTCTTGGCCACGTCGTTGAGGCCTTCGTAAACCTTGCCCATGAGCTTTTCATACATGTCCTTGTTGGTGTCGAAAGCGACGAGGAACAGGTAGGCGTCCTTGGGCTTGTCAGTCACCTGACCCATGACGCCGACGCCGTAGGTGCCGCCTTCCTCTTCACGGATGGTACGGGTGAAATAGATGTCCATGACATCGCTCAAGGCCTTCATGTACAGCTGATTGCGGTAGTTGTATTCCATGGTGCCGTTGATGACCATGTAGATGGTGGCCTTGGGGTTCTGCATCTGCTTGGTGTAGTGGCAGATGTTGTCCTTCTCGGGGAAGCCGAGGTTGATGTCTTTCCAGTTTTCCTTGCGTTTGTTGGGCTTCAGGGATGCCAGGTATTGCTCAACCAAAGGCTTGAAGGTTTCCTCGTCGATGTTACCCACGAAGTAGAAGGTGAAGTTGTTGGGATCGGCAAAACGGTCGCCGTAGAGCTTCATGGCCTTGGTGTAGTCGATCTTGTCGATATCCTCGACCTTGGTTCTCATGCGGAGCGGATGTTTGTTGTAGAGCACGCTGATGAGCGAGTCTGAGAAGGTGGTCATGGGGTTGAGCTCTTGGTTCTCAAGGGCGGCCTTGGTGCGTTGGGCGTAGGACTGGAAGGCCTCTTCGTCACTGCGTGGAGAAGTGAAGTACAGATAGATGATCTGCATCATTGCCTCAAGGTCCTTGGGTGAGCAGTTGCCGCTCATACCTTCGGAATAGGTTTCGATATAAGGAGTCACGCGGACTTTCTTGCCGGCGAGCACCTTGGGCAGGTCGGTGGCGCTGAAGTTGCCCACGCCGCCGATGGTGATGACTTCGGGGAGTGCCTTAAGGGTGTTGAAGTCATCCTGCTTGAGTGCGGAGATACCGCCATCGCTGGTGGCGGTGAAACGGATCTCGTCCTCCTTGAAGTTGGTCTTCTTATAAACGACTCTCATGCCGTTGCTGAGCGTCAGGGCGACAGCGTCGAACTCAGGCATCAGCTTTTGCAGCTTGATGGTGCCGGGCTTAGGCAGGTTCTCGACCATGGGGCCGTCGAACACTTCTTCCTTATAGGGCTCAACCTGGGCTGAGTTGGCGGCGTTGTAGACCTTGAGGATCTCTTCCTTGGTGGGAAGCTTCTCGCCGTCCTTCTTGGGAGCGGTCACGGTGATGACGAGGTTGTTGTCGGGGATGAGCTCCTTGGCGAACATGTTGACGGCTTCGAGCGGAAGGCTTGGGATAATCTGCTGATATAAAGCATATTCCGTTTCAATGCCCATCATGGGTTCGTTGGAGAGGAAGTGGGAGAGACATTCGTTGACGTAGTTGCGATTCTCGGTATTATTGCGCTCGTTGTATTGGTTTTCGATGCGTTTCATGAAGTCGGCCTTGGCGCGTTCATATTCCGATGCGGTGAAGCCGAATTCCTTCATGCGTTTGTTTTCGGTGACGAGGGCGGTGATGGCTTCGTCGATGCCAGCGGCGTCCTTGGCCATGGCCATGCTGCACCAAGCGTCCTTGGTAGGAGCGATATAATAGTTGGAGTAATAGCTATAGCCATAGACGAAAGGAGGATTGGCCTTTTGGGTGAGCTCGCGCAGACGGTTGATCTCCATCTGTGAGATGATGCCCAGCACATATTGTCCGACCCAGTAGTTGACGTCGTTCTTCAGCGAGTCGGGAGTGGGGTCGGTCTTGTAGTAGAGGTTCACCTCGTAGCTGGTTTCTTCGGGGTCGGAGGCGATGGCCACGATAGGCTCTTCGTTGTCGTCGATCAGGAAACGGGTTCTCGGAGCGGGGTTGACTGGAGCCTTGATGTCGGAGCACATCTCCTTGAGCCGTGCCTCAATGGCGTCAACGTCGATGTCGCCAACGATGATGAGGCCTTGGAGGTCGGGACGGTACCACTTGTGGTAGTAGTCGCGGAGGGTTTGGTATTTGAAGTTGGCCACCACTTCGGGCAGACCGCCGGGGAGACGGTTGGCGTAGGGGCTGTTGGGATACATGATGGGGAGGATCTCCTTCATGATGCGCTCGCTGGCGTCCTCGCGGGTGCGGAGCTCTTCGAGGATGACGCCACGCTCATTGTCGATCTCGGCTTCCTCAAGGGCGATGAAGCTCGACCAATCGTGGAGGATGAGCAGGCAGGTGTCCACCAGTCCGGGGATGTTGGTGGGCACAT
Organism: Bacteroidales bacterium; assembly: GCA_017645245.1. Taxonomy (GTDB): domain Bacteria; phylum Bacteroidota; class Bacteroidia; order Bacteroidales; family F082; genus Limimorpha. The sequence goes on along the minus strand of JAGCPG010000034.1, from coordinate 12,554 downwards.
TGGTGACCATGTAGACGGTTTGGTCGATGCCGGTGCCGGCGTTGAGGTTCTCGCCGAACTTGATGCCACGGCTCTGGAGGTACTCACGGAGCATCATGCCCGGGAGGTTGGTGGTGCCGTTGAAGGCCATGTGCTCTAGGAAGTGGGCGAGGCCGCGCTGGGGTTCCTCCTCGAGGATGGAACCGACTTTCTGGGCGATGTAGAAGTCGGCGCGCTGGGCGGGCTTCTCATTGTGACGGATGTAATACGTCATGCCGTTGTCAAGCTTGCCGTACCTCACGTTGGGATCCATGGGGGTAGGCATGGCCATCTGGGCTGAGGCCATCATGCTGACGGCCAAAACTGCGAACAGTGTTAAAACTAGTTTTTTCATAAGCTTTGAATTAATATAAATGAACTACAAATTAATATAAATGAACTACAAATTTTTCCTCAAAATATTCCTCATTGAAGTATTTTGACACGGGAGTCTTCTTGTAATGCCAATACTTGGAGAGGGCCGTGAACTCGTCCTTGAGGTCGCCTCCTTTCAGGTAGAGGATACCGCCAGCTTCCTCGTCGCCCCTGATTCTCAGCTTGTTGCCGGCTAAGTTTGCGATCTCTGGAAGGGTCATCACGGCGCGGCCTGTGACGATGTCGAACTTCTCCTTGACCTCTTCGGCGCGTTTGTGTTCGGCCACCACGTTCTTCAGCCCGATGGCGTCCTTGACGGCGTTCACCACATTGATCTTCTTGCCAGTGCCGTCGATGAGGTAGAACTCAGTATCGGGAAACATGATGGCCAGCGGGATGCCGGGGAATCCGCCGCCGGTGCCGAGGTCCATCACCTTCATGCCGGGGAGGAAGTCGAAATACTTGGCGATGGCCAGCGAGTGCAGCACATGGTGCTCATAAAAATGGTCCATGTCCTTGCGCGAGATCACGTTGATCTTGCTGTTCCAATCCAAATACAAGGATTTCAATAGGTTATATTGCTCCTTCTGTGTTTCGGAGAGATCCTTGAAGTAATTGAAAAGGCTGGTCGTATCCATAATACACTATAAAACTTACAAAAATACGGAATTATTGAATACGATTTAAGAAATAAGCAAAAGTTTTGTAATTTTACCTCCTCAATCCATTGTATCATGATGAAACGAATTCTGTTTTTTATGTTGTTGCTGCCGCTCTCGCTGGTGGCTCAGAAGATCACCCCCGAAGAGTATATCGAGACCTACAAGGACATCGCCATGAAGGAGATGAAGAAGCATAAGATTCCCGCGTCGATCACCTTGGCTCAGGGCCTGCTCGAGTCGGGAGCGGGCAACAGTGACCTGGCCAGAAAGGCGAAGAACCATTTCGGCATCAAGTGTCACAAGGAATGGCATGGGAGGACCTTCAGGATGGATGACGACGCCAAGAACGAGTGCTTTCGCAGGTACAGGAAAGCCGAGGATTCGTTTCGCGACCATTCAGAATTCTTGACGAGCAGGAGCCGTTATGCCGACCTTTTCAAGCTGAACATCATGGATTACAAGGCCTGGGCACACGGTTTGAAGGCGGCCGGCTATGCCACCAATCCCTCTTATGCCTCGTTGCTGATCACCCGTATCGAGACGTACAAGCTGTATCTCTACGACCAACTGGCCATGGGGAAGATTTCAGAAAGGGAATTGAAGAAACTGATGAAGGAAAGTGGAGTGGCGCTCCCTGTGGACGACGGGCCGTGGCATGCCTATTCACCCGCCAGAGTGTCGTCGTTTGAACTGGTCGACATGACCAAGAACAAGCGTTTCATTTATGAGAACAACAACGTGAAATTTGTCTTTGCCAAGGAGGGAGAGACGCCAAAGAGCTTGGCTAAGGAGATGAGAATCTGCAAGAAAAGGCTTTGTTCGTATAACCTGATCAAAGATCCGAAGGAAGTGGTGTTCCACAATGGCGATGTGGTGTATTTGCAACCGTTGCGTAACAAAAACCGGAAGGCGAAGTCTTATGTAGTTGAAGGTGGTGAGACGATTCGTGACGTGGCATTACGTTTCGCCGTTAAACCCGATAGAATCCTCAAGCTGAACAAGTTGCCCGAGGGTGCAAGACTGCAGAGAGGTCAAAAGTTGAAATTGAGATGACTTCAACCTTCCGGATACTGGCCTTTTTTAATTGTTTCGTTTTTTAGTAAGGGCATAAGCTGCGCCTAAACCGACCAGGACAGCGATGCCGCTTCCGAGGGGAGCGCCAGTGCCGGCGTCATCGCCGGTACCACCGTGCGAGGTGGGCAGATGCAAAAAGCTCTGGTTGTCCTCGTCCCTGTAGCCTGACGATCTGGTTTCACCGTAGCCGAACATGCCGCCGCCTTGTGCGGAAAGGCCGAGGCTCATGCCGAAGAGTATTGTGAGAGTTATGATAGTCTTTTTCATGATTTCCGAATGTTATTTGATGATGATTTTTTGATTTTTAACCTCATTGCCATTGATAAGGCGGACAATGTAAACGCCGGGGGTCATCCCCAGGGTTGAGACTTTGCGCGCAACGTCTCTGCTGGCAACCATGCGACCTGTCAGGTCGTACAGCTGGATCGTTCCTTCTCCGTTGATGATGATGTTGCCGTCGCTGATGAAGACGAAATCATCGTAGGCGTTGGTTTGGCCGTTGGCGCTGAACACCAGGCGGAAACGCGAAGCGTAGTCATCGTTCTTGGCGCTGAAGGTGTAGCTCGGCTCAGCCAGCAGGTCGATCTCGGTGCCGGCGATATTGTCAATAAGGTGGAGATAATTCATGTCCACACATTCGGGATTCACGGTGAGGGTATATTCACCGTCCACAGCGGCCTTGAAGTTGATTGGCATCTCGCCTTGCTTCTCGCTGAAAGCGATGGCGTAGTCTTCATTGCCTTGTGGAATATAGATGTTGGCGTCGTTTTCGCGGAAGTAGAACTTGCCCAGGTTGTTGCCTTCGTTGAAGCTCACGATGGCCTTGTCCAACATGGCATTGCCACGAGTGTTGGTCTTGGTGAGGGCGATGTTCAGGTTGCCGCGGTTCTCGTTTTCTTCCTTAGTGGTGCTGAAGGTGATGGTCTCCTTCTTGTTTGAGGCCTTGACCATGATGCCGGTGCAGGCAGCGATGGGCTCCTTGTTGCTGGCGATGTCCACCGATTCGATGTCAGTGCCATCGGCGTTAATCTTGTAATAGCTCTTGTTGACGTAGGCAGGAACCGTAAAAGGGTTGCCAATCAGGTTCCATCCTGAGAACTCCTTACCTGAAATGTAGCTGAGTGACACATTCTCGGTGGTGCCTTCGTTGAATTCACCGTTAAAGGTCAAAACGGTGCCGTTCTTGCTGGCATAAAGGTAACCTGATTCGTTATTGAGCAAAAAGTCGGAGGCGTGGGAATGATAGTTCTCCCAAACGTTTCCGGTCTTGGAATTCTGGTTAAAACGGTAGAGGTCGTAATCGAATAAATCGGTTCCAATCTGTTCGCCCAGGAGGTTGGTGACTTGAGTGGGCTCGATGGCTCCCTTGATGGGTGAGGCGATGAATACCCAACCGCCGTTGGTCTCACCGTAGCCGTTCACTTCGACGCTGATGGTGTTAAGAACATATTTGTTGCCGTCGATGGCCGTTATTTCCGTTTGGGCGCATCCGGGGATGGCCTTGTCATTTAATTTCTCACCCTGTGGGCAACCGGTGAGGTCGCTGCCAAAAGCCGTGGTGTAGTAAGCGTCATCATAATTGCATGAACCTTTTACCGTGTTGGCATATTCGTGGGCATTGCGGTAATTGTTATTTTCAACATTGATGCTTGCGGGCTTGAACAGGCAGTTGGTGAAAGTGGTGTTTTTCTTGTTCAAACCGATGAAGCCACCTGAGTGTTGGAAGTCAACACCTGAGAAAGTGCCGTCGAACAAGCAGTTTGTCATGGTGGTGTTACATTCGGTGATGCCGATGAAACCGCCGTGGTTGGGGAATCTATTGTTTGAGGTCTTATAATTTCCGATGAGATCGATGCTGACATGGCAGTTTTCGACGGTGCATGTGCCATTGTTGTTCACAGTGCTGGTGGAACCGATCAATCCGGCAGCGAATTGTCCTGTTGCCGTTATTGTACCAGTGACATTGAGGTTCTTGATGGTCACATATTGCACAAAGGCAAAAGGTGCGCAGTAGTTAGGGTTGATTTCGGCTGAGGTCAAGCGAATCGTGAGGGTGTTGTTGCAGCCGTCAAAGGTTCCGCAGAATCTCATTCTGCTGGATTCATCGTCTTTTTTGGTCTGGTAGCCCAAGGTTTTCACGATGGGTTCGTCTTCGGTACCGATGTTGTCAGTCATAATAAAGGTAAGTCCGAAGCAGTCGTTGCCTGCAGCAACATAGTCGGCTAGGGCATTCCAGTCGTCAGCGGATGTTATTAAATAGGTGTTTTCGCTCTGCTCTGTCAGCGTGTAGCCGTTCAACAGGTCCAGACCATCGGCCCACGCCATGGTGGTGGTAAAAAGGGCGAGGAGGGTTAAGGTGAGCCTCCTCATGTAGTAGTGTGTCTTCATTGCGGTTTATTTTTTGTGATTGTTTTTTCGTGATGCAAAGGACGCTGTTTTGAAAAATATAAAGTGTTCGAAATGACGAAATGGTGTTTAAAAACCCGGAATTAGGTGTTAAAAAACAAAGAATTTTAACAGGTTTTTAAGAAAACTTTGTAGTTTTGCCGCCTGAAAAAAGAAAAAACCTGACGCGATGGAGAAAATGCAGTTTGCGGCTGTTGTGGTGATGACGTTGCTCACGGCGACGTTGCTGCTTTTGCCTCGTCGCGTGGCTGTCGCCGACATACCTTTCCGCTCGCGTTGGCTGATGGCGGGTGGCACGGGCGTGTTGGCCTTGCATTTTCTGTTGCAAGTGCTGCTTGGCCTTCGTTCAAAGGGAGTCACCGAGGCTATTTTGCTCAACCTCTTTATGTTCATTCCAGCTGCTTGGCTGCTTAGCGTTGGGGTTCTTTATATTCAACGAAAAGGCGAGGTCGGGCGACGCGACTGGCTGGTGGGACCGATCTGTTGGGGGGTGGTCACCTTTATTTTGGCGGTGGCCTATTTCATGAGCGACGAGCCGACCATTGCCGAAATGAACAAGCTGCATATTGCGGAGTTGGTGGCCAGCGTGTTATATCTTGCCATGCAATGCCACTATACCTTTTTCCATTTCCGTGAGTTGCGAAGGATGAAGCGAGCCCTGGAGGGCTACTATGATCGCGATATGAACGAATTGGTCAGGAGCATGGATCGTGCTGTGAAGGTGCTGGCTACCTTTGCCGTGATGGCTCCAGTGGTCATCTTCGATTCGGGTGTTTTTTTGACTGTGTTCGGGATCCTGTTTCTCGCAGGCATGTTCTATTTTGTGCTCAGCTTCGTCTGTTACGTGGTCGGAAGCGACTGGCGGCAGGTGATGGTGGCTGAACAGCATACCGATGAGAAAGAGCCTGAGGAAGAGGAGAAGGCTCCCGCGCCTGAGATGAACGAAGACGACCGTAGACGCATTGAGTCGGCCGTCAACCGCTGGCTGGACAAAGGCGGCCATCTGAGGAGCGGCATCACCGTGCAAGTAGCCGCTGACGAGATGAAGATCCCGCGTTACCAGCTGTCGGCATGGCTGAAGACCACCGAACAAGAGTTGTTCAACCCTTGGCTTTCGCACCAGCGTATCGAGGATGCCAAACGCCTCATCTTGGCCCATCCCGACTGGTCAAACGACATCATTGCCGAGCATTGCGGCTTCGGCTCACGCAGTTATTTCCAAACGGTGTTTCACAAACTGACGGGCATGACGCCGGCAACGTTCTTGGAACAAAGCTCTTCCCTCAAATAAAGTCCAGTGTAACTTGTTGGGCATTGCGCCACCTCCTCGGGGGTGCCTTGGCAGATGATCTCGCCGCCGCGGTCGCCGCCCTCGGGACCCATGTCGATGACGTAGTCGGCCAGCTTGATCACATCCATGTTATGCTCAATGATGAGCACGGTGTTGCCCTTGTCGACCAACTTGTTCAGCACATTCATCAGCACCTTGATGTCCTCGAAGTGCAAGCCTGTGGTGGGCTCGTCGAGTACGTAAAGGGTCTTGCCCGTGTCGCGCTTGGCCAATTCGGTAGCCAGCTTCACGCGCTGGGCCTCGCCGCCAGAAATGGTGGTGGAGGCTTGGCCCAAAGTGAGATAGCCCAATCCAACGTCTTTTAACGTCTTGATTTTCTGTATGATACTCGGAATATTCTCAAAAAATTCCACGGCCTCGTTGATGGTCATGTTGAGCACATCGTTGATCGACTTGCCTTTGTATCGCACCTCCAGGGTCTCGCGGTTGTAGCGCTTGCCTTGACATTCCTCGCAGACCACCGATACGTCGGGGAGGAAGTTCATCTCGATGAGCTTCACGCCAGCGCCCTTGCAGGCCTCGCAGCGTCCGCCCTTCACGTTGAACGAGAAGCGCCCCGCCTTGTAATTCCTGATTTTCGACTCGGGCAGCTCGCCAAAGAGCTTGCGGATGTCGTCGAATACCTTGGTGTAAGTCGCTGGATTTGAGCGCGGTGTGCGTCCGATGGGGGCTTGGTCGATCTCGATGATCTTATCGATGTTGTTCAGTCCCTCGATGCTTTCGTAGGGCAGGGGTTCCTTCACCGAGCGATAGAATTTCTTGCTCAGGATGGGGGTGAGGGTCTCGTTGATGAGGGATGATTTTCCTGATCCAGAAACGCCTGTGATACAAGTCATTACGCCCAATGGCAACTTCAAGGTGACGTTTTTCAGGTTATGGCCTGTGGCACCATTAATAGATAGGTATTGCCCTTCGATGGGTTTGCGGCGTTGTTTTGGCAGCTCAATCTGTCGGGTGCCGTTAAGGTAGTCGCAGGTGATGGAATGGCCTTGCATGGCTTCGACGGGGGTGCCGGCAAACACTACTTCGCCGCCATGGCGACCCGCACCGGGACCGATGTCTACTAGGTAGTCGGCACTGAGCATGGTGTCCTTGTCGTGCTCCACCACGATGACTGAGTTACCGATGTCGCGAAGCTCTTTCAAGGAGTCGATCAACCGATGGTTGTCACGTTGATGCAGGCCGATGCTGGGCTCATCCAGGATATACAACACGCCCGTGAGCTGCGATCCTATTTGGGTGGCTAGTCGGATGCGTTGGGCCTCTCCGCCCGAGAGGGATGCTGCCGGACGGTTCAGACTGAGGTAGTCGATGCCAATGTCGAGCAGGAAGTGCACCCGCTTGTCGATCTCACGGAGGATCTCGCGGCCGATCTCATTTTGGCGTTCGGTGAGTTTCTCGGGCAATCTTTCGATCCATTGGCAGAGCGAGTAGGTGTCCATTTCGGCCACCTCGGCGATGTTTTTTCCGTCGATCAGGAAATATTGGGCTTCCTTCTTCAACCTTGTGCCATGGCAGACGGGGCAGGTGACGTGGTTCATGAACGAACCCGCCCAGCGCGCGATGCTGGCTGGCGCCTCCTCGTTGTTCTGGCTCTCGATGAAGTTGATGATTCCCTCGAAGTTGATCTTATACACTGAGTTGATGCCAATGTATTCGCGCTTCACCTCGAAAGTCTCGTTGGTGCCATAGAGGATCACGTCCAAGGCCTCGTCGGAGATCTCCTTCATGGGGGTGTCAAGGGTGAAGCCGTACTTCAGGCCGATGGCCTCAAGCTGATGGAAGATCCAGCTGCCGGCCTTGTATTCGCCGGCGGGTGCCAGTCCACCTTTCTTGATGCTCAAGTCGGGGTTGGGAATGAGCTTTTCCTTGTCGACCACGGCGATTTCGCCCATGCCGTTGCATTTGGGACAGGCGCCGTAAGGTGAGTTGAACGAGAAAGTGTTGGGCTCGGGATCCTCGTAGGAGAGGCCGGTGGTGGGACACATCAGCAGTCGGCTGAAGTAGCGCACCTGTTCATCCTCGTTGTCCATCACCATCAGCAGGCCCTTGCCGTAACGGAAGGCGGTCTGCACCGATTTGCTGATGCGCGACTTGCAGTCGTCGCGGACCTCGATGCGATCCACCACAATCTCGATGTTGTGGATCTTGTAACGGTCGAGCATCATGCCGAACTCGATCTCACGCATCTCGCCGTCAATGCGCACACGGGTGAATCCCGACTGGCGGATGTGCTCGAACAGCTCGCGGTAGTGGCCTTTGCGGCCTCTGACCGATGGCGCCAATACCACGATGCGCCGCCCCATGTAGTCGTTCATGATGAGGTCGGTGATCTGCTCCTCGGAGTAGCGGACCATCTTCTCGCCGGTGTTATAGGAATAGGCTTCCGCAACGCGGGCATAGAGCAAGCGCAGGAAGTCGTAGATCTCGGTAATGGTGCCCACGGTGGAGCGCGGGTTCTTGTTGACCGACTTCTGCTCGATGCTGATCACGGGACTCAGGCCGGTGATCTTGTCAACGTCGGGGCGTTCCATGTTGCCGATAAACTGCCTGGCGTAGGCCGAAAAGCTCTCCATGTAACGGCGCTGGCCCTCGGCATAGATGGTGTCGAACGCCAACGACGACTTGCCGCTGCCGCTGATGCCTGTGACCACCACCAAGGCATTGCGCGGTATCGAAAGGTCGATGTTCTTCAGGTTGTTCTCCCTGGCACCAAGGATCTCTAAGGTCTTATCTTCCGAGAATTCGTTCATTTCGGCAACTTAATCTGATAGCTATTTCCTTCGGAAATCGTCAGCTTATTGCTTCTCAACCAAGGATTGTAATATTTGAGCATTTTTAAGTTAGTACCTTGATCCACAGCGAATTGTGCCAAGTCCTCAATGGTCTCGGTGACCGTGATGGTCTTGTATTCCAGCGGTTGGTACCAGCCTCCGTCACTGATGTGGAACCCATATTTTTCGGGGTTTTGGATGATGAGCTTCAGGGCGAGGATGCGATAGACATAACGCTCGGTTTCTGCGGGCAGCAACATGTCGTAATACGAGGTGACCTGCTGTTCCTCCATGGAACGTGAGATGCGACCGTTGCCGGCGTTGAAAGCCGCCGCAGCCAATGTCCAGCTGCCGAACTTGGTGTAGGAATCCTTGAGGTATTGGCAAGCCGCCTCGGTCTCCAGCTCCTGATTGTAGCGCATGTCGACTTCTTTGTAGATCTCCAGCTTGTAGTCTTTTCCGGTGCCTTCGAGGAACTGCCAGAATCCCACGGCCTTGGAAGGCGACACGGCGTTGGTGAGTTCACTCTCAATCACGCAAAGGTACTTGAAATCGTCGGGCAACCCGTTCTTGGCCATGATCGGGGTGATGACGGGGAACCAACGGGTGGTCCTTTTCAGCAGCAGAATCGTGCTGGCGTGGCGGTAGGAGTTGACCAGGATTTCGCGCTCAAGGCTCTCGCGCACGTAGAAACGGTCGAGCGGCACAGCCTCGCCGCAGAAGTCTAAGGTTTCGGGCAACTCGATGTCGTGGATGTTCTGGTCCATTTGGTCAAACACCAGCACATCGGGGTTGAGGCCTTCGTAGAAGCCTTCCTCCTGGGTGGAGGTGCTCTGTGCGATGCTCAGTGTGATGGCGGCGGTTACACCTATTAATATAATAGCGACTCCGCAGGCAAGTAGTATGTTGCGCGTCTTCATTTGAACGGGGTGATGAATTCTTTGAATAAAGGTGAGACTTTGTCTTTTTCCGATAAGATGGGATTTTCGATGTTCCATTGTACGTTCAAGTCAGGGTCGTTCCAGCGGAGGCTGCCTTCGGAGGCTTTGTTGTAGACGTTGGTGCACTTGTAGGTGAACACCGAGTAATCCTGAAGGCACACGAAGCCATGGGCGAATCCTTCGGGGATCCAGTACATGAACTTGTTGCCTTCGGTGAGTTCCACCGACTCCCACTGACCGTAGGTGGGGGAGCCTTCGCGTAGGTCGACGGCCACGTCCCTGACGGCGCCTTTCACCACGCGCACCAACTTGCCTTGGGCAAAAGGAGGCTTTTGGAAATGAAGCCCGCGCAGCACGCCGCGCATCGACTGGCTCTCGTTATCCTGAACGAAAGCCATGTCAAGCCCATGCTCCAAAAAACGTTGCCGATTATAACTCTCAAAGAAATAGCCTCTTTCATCAAAAAACACATCCGGCTTGATGATCAATAAATCTTTTATCTTGGTTTCAATAATTTCCATTCTGACTTCTTGCTTCTTTCTTCTGACTTCTTAAAGATGCACACATTCGCCAAACGCTGCCGCGGCCGCTTCCATGATGCCTTCCGACATGGTGGGGTGGGGGAACACGGCATGGATGATGTCCTCACCCTTGGCGCCCAGCTCACGGCAGAGCACTGCGGAGGCGACCATCTCGGTGACGTTATCGCCCACCATGTGGCAGCCCAGCCAGTCGCCCGTTTTGGCATCGAACACCACCTTGATGAAGCCGTCCTTGTTGCCAGCTGCGGTGGCCTTGCCCGAGGCGGTGAAGGGGAACTTGCCGATTTTGACCTCATAGCCAGCGGCGATGGCCTTTGCTTCGCTCAAACCGACAGAAGCAATCTCGGGAGTGGTATAGGTGCAGCCGGGGATGTTGGCATAGTTCAACGGCTTGGGGTCGAGGCCGCAAAGCTTCTCCACGCAAATGGTAGCCTCGTGATCGGCCTTGTGAGCCAAAGCGGGACCGTGAACAATGTCGCCGATGGCATAAACGCCGGGCACATTAGTGCGATAGAAGTCATCCACGATAACCTTGCCGCGCTCGGTGGCAATGCCCAGAGTCTCCAGTCCGAGGTCGTCGATGTTGGTCTGCACGCCGACGGCGGAGAGCACGATGTCGGCCTCCACGGTCTTCTCACCCTTCTTGGTGCTGATGGTGCACACGCACTTCTCGCCGGTGGTGTCCACGTGGGTCACCGAGGCTTCGGTCATCACGGTCATCTTGAGCTTCTTGAAGGCACGCTCCACTTGCTTGGAGACCTCTTCATCCTCGTTGGGCACCACGTTGGGCAGGAATTCCACTAGGGTGACCTTCACGCCCATGCTGGTGAAGAAGAAGGCAAACTCCGAGCCGATGGCACCGGAGCCGACCACCACCATGCTCTCGGGCAGTTTGTCCAACACCAAGGCCTGGCGGTAACCGATGATGCGCTTGCCGTCGATGGGCAAGGCGGGGAGCTCACGCACTCTTGATCCTGTGGCGAGGATGATATGCTCGGCTTCGTGCAGAGTGACGTTGCCTTCGGCGTCGGTGACCGACACCTGCTTGTCGGCGGTGAGGCGGCCATAGCCGGCGATGACTTCCACGTTGTTCTTCTTCAGCAGGAACTGCACACCCTTGCTCATGGTCTCGGCCACGCCACGGCTGCGGGCGACGACGGCTTCCATGTCGGGAGCGGCCTCGCCTTCCACCTTGATGCCGTAGTTCTCGGCATGCTTGATGTAGTTGTATACCTGGGCGCTCTTCAGCAGCGCCTTGGTGGGGATGCAGCCCCAGTTGAGGCAGATGCCGCCTAATTCAGCCTTTTCAACCACGGCTGTTTTCTTTCCAAGTTGAGATGCTCTGATGGCAGCCACGTATCCTCCAGGACCGCTGCCGATAACGATGACGTCGTATTTCATATTTATTCTGTTTTGTTTTTGTTTTTCTTTTCGCTGACTCGCTTGACGATGGATGCCAACAGGGCCCATAACACGAAAAAGGCGATAACGCCGACCACCCAAACGAGAATTAAGCTCTTGACCATAATTAATAATTAAGGTGCAAAATTACGAAAAAAACATCATTTTTTTGGCAGTTCTTTTGCAATCTCAAGAAAAATTCTTATGTTTGTACCCAGAAACATAAAATTTGTCCTATGAACATTGATGCCAACCCTGTACACATCCTGTACGATAACAACAAGCTTCGCGATGTGATCCTCATGGTGATGGAAGGCCGCGAAAACACCCTCGGAATCACCTTTGTAAACCTGTGCTATCAGATCCTCCAACTGGCTGAGCAGGAGAAGATGGTGGAGAACTCCGGCGTGGTGATCCACACCAGCAGCGAGATCGCTCCGGAGGATCAAGTGCGCGTCAGTCGCGTGCTTTGGGAGCTCATTTGGGACCGAAAAATCTTCCTTTTGTTCGGCCGAAGCCCACTCCTAGGTTTGAGCAATGGAGAAGATCGTTTTGTTAAGTATTGATTTTCAATCAATTAACAAAAACAAAAAATTTTCAAAAAAATTTCTTGAAAACCCTTGTCGGTAAAAGAAATTGTTGTACTTTTGCGCCGCTGAAATCGTGAAAGGTTTATCCTTTTGAATAGATATGGTCGGGGACCTGAAAACTAAACCGTTATAGGTCTCTGCGCGATGCTGACAAAACGTCGAATAAAGCGGTTGCATCGTGGGTTTATAGACTTCAGGCCCTAATTGTGGCCGAATCTTTCCCTGACTACATCTTGAAAAATCGTGAATCTTGAGCTGATTTTCGGCTTGAGCAAAGAAATATTTGTCCAAAAAATAGGATTAAAAAACAAACAGTTAAACAAAACCTAACAAAATGCCGACTATTCAACAATTAGTGCGCAAAGGGCGCCAAAAATTGATCGACAAGAGTAAGTCACCAGCATTGGATTCATGTCCGCA
>JAGCPG010000033.1 GCA_017645245.1 Bacteroidales bacterium | reverse complement strand
ATATGATTCCATCGAGGATCCAGCAAAGCTGTAAATGTAGGGAACGGCGATATTACCGTTCTTCATTGGCTTTGCATCGAAGAAGTCAGGCCAGCCGTTGTCTGAAGACTCGAATTCCACGGTGTATTCCCATTCCTGCCCAAAAGCCTTGGCCCCAAACAATATCAGCAGCGCAAGCAAAATGCAAAGTCTTAGCTTCTTCATAATGTTATAACTTTGTTGCCCAAAATTATAACAAAAACCACGAAAAACCCAACCAAAACGCCAATTATAACTTTTTGTTTTTACTTCCTCTTGAAAATCAATCGGTTACAACGACCAAATATAAGTTTTTGTTAATCCAAAAACGCCGAAAACGAGGTGTTTTCGGTCTTTTTTCGCAGGTTATAGCGGTATTGGTTCACCGTGTTTTCGCTCAATCCCAGCAGATCCGCCATCTCCTTCGCGCGGAACTGAAGATGCGACAAAACGAAAATCCTGCGCTCCGTTGGCGTCAAATCCGGGTGTGCAGCGGCCACCCGCCCCAAAGCATTAGGATAGGCCGCCTCAAACTCCGCCATGATGCGCTCCAAGCGGTTCTCCACCTTCGAGCTGTAAATATCTTTCACCCGCTGCGGCAGCATATCCCTCTGGTGCTGCGATGATTGTTCCACCGTTGCCTGCAGTCGTTTCACCTCTTCCTCATGGCTTTGCCGGGCTGCCTCCAATTGCCGCAATGCCTCGTCCTGCTTGACCTTCAGCTCCAGTTCGTGTTGTGAATCCTTGGCCTTCAAGGCTCTTTCCGCCTCAGCCTGTTGTTGCTTCAGCATCTTCCTTCCCTTCTGTTTCGCCAAAACAACAACAGCAGTCAAAGCCAACAAGCCCACGATTATCGCCACCCATACTATCCCAGCCCTATGTTCCAATCTCTGCTTGTCACTCAGATAGGCGTTCAGCATCGGCAATGCTTTGGCATTATGGTTGCTTGCCACTACATCCTTCTCCTCACTGGTTTTCAAAAAGGCGTAAAAGGGCAAAGTGCTCAAGGTATCACCCAACGCTTCGTAACAGTCGACAAGGCAGTAAGCTGCTTGCGCTTTAAGGTTTTCATCCTTTGACTGATAAGCGACTTTCGAATCGGCCAAAGCAGTCGCATAGTCATGTGCCTTATAATGGACATAGGCCTTTTCAATCGCATTCCTGTGAAACAAGAGACAGGAACTGTCAACCAAAGCAAAACTATGTTCAAAATAGAAAATGGCTGAATCGTACTCATGGCTGTGACGCAAACAATTGGCAAGCGAATTTTCCAGCAAAGCCGTTTCGTACGGGAAACGGTCAGCATTGGCCAAATGAAGACCTTTGTGGCAATAGAAGAAGGCCGTGTCGCCTTCACCCGCCTTCCCGAAACGCTCATAGAGCAACCCGAGATTAGCCATTGAACGGAGCATCCAAGCCGTGTCACCAACGACAGAAGCACAATCCAGGCCATAACGGGCAAAGCGTGTGCTGCAAAGCTTGTCAGAGAAATTGAATGCGATTCGTGACAAGATATAGCAAATCTTGCTGTAAAGCCGCCCTACGGGAGCCTGCTTTGCATCGAAATGGGAATCCAAGATTTTCAAGGCTTCCAGGAAATGTACAGTTGCCTCCTCGGAAAAATGGTTTTTATCAAAGACTAAACCACCTGCCAGATAATGGCAACGCGCCTGCATCCAATAATCGCGGGACCTGTCGCCTTTTTCGTAGAAAGCCAAGGCGGGACTTACAAGGGAATCCGTGAAGTCATAGTACTTGTTACCGACATATATCGCTTCCACTGAGTCAATCAGCTCAGTGTATTCTGCGTCTTGGCTATCGATAGGCGAAAGAAAGTCACATTCGCGTTTGTTGCAGCCCATCATCACAACAACAATCAAAAGCCCTATGTACAAAATCCGTTTCATGGCCGCAAAGATACAACTTTTTATAGCCCAACTTATAGATATTTATATCCGCTTTTCCCCCTCTAAGAGGGGGAGCCGCTTCGCTTCGGGGGAGTCTAAGTCCCATCTGTCCTATATGTCTAACGGTCGTAAGTACGTAAGCACGATAGCACGAAATGCAAAGCATTCAACGAAGTTAATAACGAAACTGATCAACTCCCAACTAACGACTCTCAACTATCCACAACTCTCAACTCTAAACACTAAACTCTAAACTAACCCAGGTCGAAGGCATCGGGATTACTCCTTTATCCATTTTCCACTCTCCACTTCCTTTCCATCAGCCATCACCTTCCAAACATAACTCCCCTCACTCCAATCCGTCGTATTGATCGCGGTTACATTCTCAGTAATATCCTGTCTATGCATAAGTCTTCCATTCACATCATACACCTCCACCCGCGCATCCTGCAATCCCGTCCTGATATTCAACACATCCTTCCCCGGATTAGGATAGGCAACAGCCACAACAAAACCAGCACCATGCGCTTCCTCGATGTCGTCAAAAGCTCCCTTTGGTACTTTGAAGATGGCACCTGTCGTACCAGTCATGCTTGGTTTTGCAACTTGACAACTGATGAAGACATCCCCATTGGAATTGAGGCGCAAACCTCCAAAATACATCAGTTCTGTGCCGTCTT
>JAGCPG010000032.1 GCA_017645245.1 Bacteroidales bacterium | reverse complement strand
CGAGCTGGCCAAACATATCACCAACACCATCGGCATCATCAAGCTTTTGAAGGAGGAAGACACCCCCGAGAGCGTCAGCCGTGTGGAGAACATCGAGGAATTGCTCAACGCCATCATGGAATTCAGCGACCAGCAGGTTGACGAAACCACCGGCGAGGCCGCCCAAGTGGACCTGGTGCGATTCATGGAAGACGTGGCCCTGCTCACCGACAACGAGATGAAGAAGGACGACAACACCGAGGACTGCGTAAGCCTAATGACCATCCACTCCGCCAAGGGATTGGAGTTCCCATACGTTTACGTAGTGGGCATGGAGGAAAACCTCTTTCCGGGCATCCTTTCTTTGAGCACAAGAGAAGAGCTTGAAGAAGAACGCCGGCTGTTCTACGTGGCCGTCACCCGCGCCATGACTAAACTCACCTTGAGTTGCGCCGAAACGCGTTACCGTTACGGCAATCTGACCCTCAGCGAGCCATCGAGATTCATCGAGGAGATTGACGAAAAACTCATTGACAAGCCACGGAAAGCTTCGTTCCACGGAACTTCTTCGTTTGACGAGGAACGAAAGAATTGGGGACGAAGACCCGGTTTCGGCTCCAGCAAGCCACAGACCGGAAAAACGATCACCGATCCCGAAAAACACGGCTTCACCAGGGTCAGTTCCGTTTCGAGCACACCCGCTGCAAGCGCCTCAGGCGAGCCTTTCGAGGCTTCCAATCCCGATCTGTTGCAGGAAGGCTTCCGTGTGTTGCATCAGAAGTTCGGCGAAGGCACAGTGCTCTCCGTCGACGGCGCTGGTGCCAACAAAAAAGCCACGGTGCGGTTCGATACTGCTGGAACCAAACAATTAATGCTTAAATTTGCAAAGTTAAAAATCATCTGATATGGATAAACAAGGTTTATTGTACAATACAGAACGCGGCCAGATCATCATTTCGGAATACGGCCGCAACATGCAGGAGATGATCCGTCACCTGATGGAGATCGAAGACCGCCAGAAACGCACTGAGGCCGCCAACTTCATCATCTCGGTGATGGCTCAGATGAATCCCCAGGTGAAGCAGTCGGACGACTACATCCACAAGCTTTGGGACCACCTCTACATCATCTCCGACTACCAATTGGATGTGGACAGCCCCTTCCCTGCTCCGCAACCTTTGAGCGAGGCCACCAAGCCACAACACGTTGGTTATCAAAACCATAATATCAAATACGGACACTACGGTTATTACATGGCCAAGATGATCGAGATCGCCTCCGAGCGCGAAGACGAGGAGATGCGCCATGCGTTGGCTTATTCCATCGCCAACCAGATGAAGCGCAACTTCATGGAATGGAGCGGCAACATGGTCAACGACCAGCAGATCATTGACGACCTGAAAGCCATGTCGAACGGTCGTCTGGAGCTGCCCGACGAGACCAAGCTCAGCGGCACCAACGACATTCTCACCAAGCCCGTGCTCTCGCAGAAACAAGGCAAGAAGAAAAAGAAGAAACAGTCGAACCTCAAGGCCGACATGAACAACCCCAACAACCCCGCATACAAAAAACGCAAACTCCAATAAGCCATGGGATCATTCCGGATTGAAGGAGGGTGCAAGCTCCACGGCGAGATTGTCCCTCAAGGCGCCAAGAACGAGGCCATGCAGATCATCTGCGCCAGCCTCCTCACCGACGAGGAAGTCGTCATTGAGAACCTGCCCAACATCCTCGACATCAACAACTTGATCGACTTACTGAAAGGCATGGGCGTGAAGGTGGTGCGCAACACCCCTGACGTCGTGTCGTTGCAGGCCAGCGAGATCGACTTCGACTATTTCCAGACCGCGGACTTCATCCAGAAGGCCTCGCGGCTCCGCGGCAGCGTGATGATGATCGGTCCCCTGCTCGCCCGTTTCGGTATGGCCTTCATGCCTAAGCCCGGCGGCGACAAAATCGGTCGGCGCCGTTTGGACACCCATGTAATCGGCTTGATGAAGCTCGGCGCCAACTTCAACAACGATGGCATCGTGCAGAAAGCCACCGCACCCAACGGTTTGCATGGCTGTTACATGCTTTTGGACGAGGCCTCCGTCACTGGCACCGCCAACATCGTGATGGCCGCCGTGATGGCTGAAGGCCAGACCACCATTTTCAACGCCGCCTGCGAGCCTTATCTTGTGCAGCTCTGCCGGATGCTCATCTCCATGGGCGCCAAGATCGAAGGCGTCGGTTCCAACCTGCTGAAGATTACTGGTGTGAGCAAGCTGAAAGGCACTCGTCACCGTCTGTTGGCTGATATGATCGAGGTCGGATCCTTCATTGGCATGGCTGCCATGACCGGTTCGGAGCTCACCATCAAGAACGCCGGCATCGAGCAGCTGGGCATCATCCCCGAGATGTTCCATCGCATCGGCATCAAGATGGAATATCGTGGAGACGACATCTACATTCCCGCTCAGGATCACTACGAGGTGGAGACCTTCATGGATGGCAGTATCTTGACCATCGCTGATGCTCCCTGGCCCGGCTTCACCCCCGACTTGATCAGTATCATTTTGGTGGTCGCCACCCAAGCCAAAGGCACCGTCTTGATCCACCAGAAGATGTTTGAGAGCCGTTTGTTCTTTGTGGATAAGCTCATCGACATGGGTGCACAGATCATCCTCTGCGATCCCCACAGAGCCAATGTCATTGGTCTCGACCATCACCATGCCTTGCGAGGCATCCGCATGAGTTCACCCGACATCCGTGCCGGTGTGGCCCTACTCATCGCCGCCATGTCAGCCAACGGCGTCAGCATCATCGACAACATCGACCAGATCGACCGCGGCTACCAATACATCGACTTGCGCTTGAACAGTCTCGGAGCGAAGATTGAGAGAATTTAGTATCCTACCTCTTCACAAACCTTACCACTCCCCTGCTGGTACTGATGGCGTACACGCCATTTTCCAAACCACCAACATAGAGCTGACTGGTGTTTGTTTCCTGAAGCACCAAGCGACCCATAGCGTCGAAAACGCGGATTGTTTCGCCATCAATGCCATCAAGGAAAAGAACATCTTTTACTGGGTTCGGATAAACCGAAAGCACATCGGCTGGGCTTTCCCCTATGCCAACATTTTGGTCAAACACTAGCTTGGTATTTGCCCGTTGGTTGACCACCTCTTTCATGCCCGTAAATGAGCCCAAATCGTAAGGATCAGGATTGACATTGTCGTCGGAATAGCTGAGGGTTGCCCCGTTCACTTCCGTGTATCTGAAATAGCGGATGTCGTAGGTAGCCGAGTTCTCGTCAATGGCAATCAGCAGGTTGTCAATGCCGTTGTAATAAAACGGCGTGTCGAAGTTGATGGTCATCCAGTCGTCGGTGTTGGCTGGGATGGTCCAAGTGCCTGAAAACACCAAATCATCGGCAGTAACGGCTTCGTAATCCGAAGGACTTGAGAACGAGCTCCTCGTCACGTTTTTCAGATAGATGTTGAGATCGGTCGTCGCCTCGCTATTGTATTCATAGGCAATGCGAAACTTGATCGCCTTGATGTAGCCTGCGAATTCGATGTCGCTCGCCAGGTAGAGTTGCTCGGTAAACGAGTAGTTGGCAAACGTGTTGAAGGGCACCTGTGTGGTTTGCCCCGTGCCTTCGCCGATGGTAATGGTCTGGGCCTGAGCCACCAACGCAACGGCCATAAAAGTGATGAGAAACAGTTTCTTCATTTCAAATTATTTGTTTTCGAATGCAAAATTACAAAAAAAATTTGGTCTACAGCGAGGCGTTCCCAAGGGGCACGCCGATCAACGTGAACAAAAAGAGAGTTTGTGACAAACAAAAAAAACACAAAACCGTTGCGAAATAAAAAAGAATGCGTATTTTTGCATTCTGTAACCGTCGGACGGGAAATGCCGGACAGCAAGCCCTTTATAACTCCGATGGTTTTTTTATGTCCTTATCGCAGTGATGCAGTACTGGATTTTCAATCTCGTTTTCTTTTTCACGGGACTTCTAGCTTTGTATATTCCATAATGCAAATAATTTAAAGTTAAACCTTAGCGGAGGCTTTTTTGTTAGCGCGTAAAATCCCTGCCATTTTGTCAACTTCTATCCTTTGGCAAGGCTTTTGCCATGTCAGGGGCGCACCTTTTTTGAAAATAATTAATAAAACAAAATATCATCATGGAAGAAGAGAAAAACATTGAAATTCAGGAAGATGGAAATCCACAACAGCCTGAACAACAAATGGAGAACCCGTCAACGGAACCCCAAGAGACAGAAAGAAAACGCCATAAAGGCAGACGCGATAGGGCAAAAGCTGCCTTAGAAGAAGAAAAGGCAAAATACGCCCAACTCAACGACACGTACCTCCGCATCTATTCGGAATTCGACAACTACCGCAAGCGCACCGCCAAGGAGAAACTGGAGCTTTCAGCCACTGCCTCGGCAGCAGTGATGAAAGACTTGCTGCCCGTACTCGATGACTTCGAACGCGCCCTCCAGAACATGGAGAAAAACGGCAACGAGGCCGACCTGCAAGGCGTCACCTTAATCTACAACAAGTTCAAATCCACCCTCCAGAAAAGAGGTCTGGAAGAGATCGTCGCCGTCGACTGCGACTTCAACACCGACGAGCATGAAGCCCTCACGATGATCCCTGCCCCCGACGAGTCGAAGAAAGGCAAGGTGATCGACGTGATTCAAAAAGGATATAAGCTCAACGGAACGGTGATCCGATTCGCAAGAGTCGTTGTAGGAAACTGAGATAAAAGATAAAAGATAAGAGATAAAAGATAATGGCAGAAAACAAAAGAGATTATTACGAGGTATTAGGTGTCAGCAAAAGCGCCACGCCCGAAGAGCTGAAGAAGGCGTACCGCAAGCTGGCATTGCAATATCACCCCGACCGTAACCCGGGCGACAAGGAAGCCGAGGAGAAGTTCAAGGAGGCGGCTGAAGCCTACGAGGTCTTGAGCAACCCCGAGAAACGTCAGCGTTACGACCAGTTCGGCTTTGCCGACATGAGCGGCGCGGGTGGCTACAGCGGCCAAGGCATGTCAATGGACGACATCTTCAGCCAATTCGGCGACCTGTTTGCCGACTTCGGTCTGGGCAGCTTCTTCAGCGGCGGCTTTGGCGGCGGATCCCGCTCGGGCGGCACCGT
This sequence comes from Bacteroidales bacterium, assembly GCA_017645245.1. Lineage (GTDB taxonomy): Bacteria > Bacteroidota > Bacteroidia > Bacteroidales > F082 > Limimorpha. The sequence goes on along the minus strand of JAGCPG010000032.1, from coordinate 6,087 downwards.
GCGCGAGCGCGGCGGCAACATCCGTGTGAAGGTCAAGCTGAACCTTCAAGAGATCGAAAAGGGTGTCAAGAAAAAGATCAAAGTCAACAAATACGTACCCTGCGAGCACTGCCACGGCAGCGGCTCGGAGAACGGCCAGACCGAGACCTGCCCCACCTGTAAGGGTCGTGGTCAGGTGCTGAGGACGGTGAGTTCCCTCTTCGGACAGATGCAGACCGCCTCAACCTGCCCCAACTGCGGCGGCACTGGCAGGGTCATCAAGAACAAGTGCCCCCATTGCCACGGCGACGGCATCGTCAAGGGTGAGGAAGTCATCGAGATCGACATCCCCGCCGGCGTGGGCGAAGGCATGCAACTCACCATGCGCGGCAAAGGCGGCGCCGGTCCGCATAATGGCGTCAACGGCGACCTCTACGTGCTCATCGAGGAAGAAGCCCATCCTGAGCTTGAACGCGACGGCAGCAACCTGATCTACAACCTGTTCATCTCCGTACCACAGGCCATCCTCGGCACCGAAGCCGAAGTGCCTACCGTCAGCGGCAAGGTGAGGGTGAAGATCGCCCCCGGCACACAGAGCGGCAAGATCCTGCGACTCCGTGGCAAGGGTCTGCCCGTGGTGAACGGCTACGGTAACGGCGACTTGCTGGTCAACGTCAACGTGTGGATCCCGAAAAAGGTCACCAAAGACGAGGAAAAAGTCCTGCAAGGCATGAGCAACTCCGAGAGCTTCAAGCCCAACCCGACGGATGACGACCGCTCGTTCTTCAAGAAACTACGCGACTATTTCAGCTAATCACGCTATCTTTACCACATGAAAATCACCGTCAACCACGTCACGAAACGCTATGCCGACCACCTGGCGCTCAACGACATCAGTCTTCAGGTGCCCGAGCAAAGCATTTATGGGCTGTTAGGTCCCAACGGAGCGGGCAAGACCACCTTGATCCGCATCCTCAACCAGATCACCGGTCCCGATACTGGACAAATCCTCATCGACGGGGAGCCCTTGCAACCCAAGCACGTGGAACGCATCGGCTACCTCCCTGAGGAACGGGGACTCTACAAGAAGATGAAGGTCGGCGAGCAAGCCATCTACCTGGCCCAGCTCAAAGGCATCTCCAAGCCAGAAGCCACCCAAAGACTCAAAACATGGTTCGAGAAATTCGAGATCGGCGACTGGTGGAACAAGACTGTGGAGGAGCTCTCCAAAGGTATGCAACAGAAGATACAGTTCATTACCACGGTGATCCACGAACCCGACATACTCATCTTCGATGAGCCTTTCTCCGGTTTCGACCCCATCAACGCCAACCTGCTCAAGGAGTCGATCCTCGAGCTGCGCGACAAAGGCGCCACCATCCTGCTTTCCACCCACAACATGAATTCCGTCGAGGAACTCTGCGACAGCATCTCTCTTATTAATAAAGGTGAGAAAATCCTTGAGGGAAAAGTAGCAGAGATTAAGGCGCAGCACCGCATCTCCACCGACGCTCCGATACCGTCGATGAACAACATATTCATCCAAGAGGTTCAATCCAAAAACAGCAAGCCATGAACAAGATCGGACTCATCATCAGGCGTGAGTATTTTACCCGCGTCAAGAAGCGCAGCTTCATCATCATGACCTTCTTGGGTCCCCTGCTCATCGCGGCCATCTATATCATCCCTATCCTACTTGCATTACATGCCGACAACGAAAAGCGCACCATCGCCGTTGTCGACCAAAGCCACTGGTTTGAGCGCCAGTTTGTCAGCACCGAGAACCAGACTTTCATCCGGCTTGATGACATCGACATCGACTCCACCAAGAAGCTGGTTCAGGAAGGCTTTTTCGACATTGCCCTCTACATCCCCGAGACCCAACTCAACATCCCGTCGAGCGCCGTGGTGTATAGCATGAAGCAAGTACCCATGAGCGTGGAGGACCATATCAAGGAGGTGATGAAAAACGAGATTCAGGTACAGAAACTCCTTGCCGCCGGCGTCGATCCTGACATCTTGGAGAGCATCAAGACCAGCATCAACCTCTCCGTCATCCGAATGGATGAGGAAGGCGGTGAAAAAGAGACGTTTACCGAGGTACAGTTCGCCTTGGGCATGATCCTCGCCGTGCTGATCTACGTCTTCATCATGCTGTTTGGAGGCCAGGTGATGCAAGGCGTCACCGAGGAGAAGAGCAGCCGCATCGTGGAGGTCATCGTCAGCAGTGTGAAGCCCTTCCAGCTGATGATGGGCAAGATCATCGGCGTGTCGCTGGTGGCCTTGACCCAATTCATGATGTGGGTCTTGCTCACCGGCGCCATCTACGTCAGTTTCTCAGCCGCAGTAGGCATCACCCATCCCGAGGCCATCAGCCAAGGCACCGTGATGGCTCAACAAATCAGCAACACCAACATCATGGACAACGAAGCCGTGCAGGACGTGCTCAACATCGTCCATTCCATCGATTTCGGCACCATCATCGTCAGCTTCATCGTATTCTTCCTGCTGGGTTACCTGCTCTACGCCACTATGTTTGCCGCCATCGGTTCGCTGGTTGAAAACAACACCGACTCGCAGCAGTTTACCTTGCCAGTGACCGTTCCCATGCTCATTGCCATGTTCTCGGCGATTTACATTGTCAACAACCCCGACAGCAGCCTGGCGGTTTGGATGTCGATGATTCCGTTCACCTCACCCATTGTGATGATGGTTCGCATTCCCTTTGGCATCCCCATCTGGCAAGTCGTGGTATCGGCATTGATTCTTGCAGGCTCCTTCGTCGGCATGACCTGGGTTGCGGCCAAGATTTACCGCACCGGCATCCTGATGTACGGCAAGAAGCCCACTTACAAGGAAATCTTCAAATGGCTAAAATATTAAAAAACAATTTGTGAAATCGAACAAAAAGCAGTAATTTTGCAGGCTCGATTTTGGAAAAAATAGGGAAAAATTAGAGATAAAGTATTATAAGTCAAATAATTAAATCGTTTTTACAATGCAAAACAAAGGAGCAATCAGGACGCTAGCCATCATCTTTGGGCTGATCTTCTTGTACCAGCTTTCCTTCACAGTGGTGACCAAGGTCGTCGAGAAGAGAGCTGCCGAGTACGCCCAAGGCGATGAAGCCAAGGAAAACTACTACTTGGATTCCGTCAGCAACGTCAACGTGTACAATCTGTTATTCAAGAAGTACACCTATCGTGACGCAAAAGAAAGAGAAATCAACTTAGGTCTGGACTTAAAGGGCGGTATGAACGTCACCCTTGAGGTCTCCGTGAAGGACATCGTCAACGCTTTGGCAGGTGCCAACGCCAACGACCCGACCTTCCAGCAAGCCATGAAGCTTGCCACCGAACGCCAGCAGAAGAGCGAAGGCGACTTCGTGACCCTGTTCGGTCAGGCCTACGAAGAAGTTGACCCGAACGCTAAGTTAGCCTCGATTTTCCTGTTTGAGTTCAAGGAAAAAGGCATCACCGTCAACTCCACTAACAACGACGTGTTGAAGGTTTTGAAGGAGGAAAGCGATGGCGCCATCGACCGTTCCTACCAGATTTTGAGAACACGTATCGACCGTTTCGGCGTTGCTCAGCCCAACATCCAGAAGCTGGAAGGCAGCGGCCGTATCTTGGTTGAACTTCCTGGCATCAAGGATCCCAAGCGTGTCCGTAAACTCCTCCAAGGCACTGCCCAACTCGAGTTCTGGGAGACCTACAACTTCAGCGAGCTTTACACCTACTTCGACGAGGCCAATGCCAAGTTGGCTGAGAAGAACCAAGCCACCAAGGAGCTGAACGAGGAAGAGACTGCCGAAGAGACCGAAGTTGAACCCACAGAAGGCGAAACCGCCGTTGCTGAAGCTGACACCACAGCTGAGACCGGTCTGCTGGAGCAACTCGCCCAAGACAACGAAGAGGAAACCCTGAGCGACGATGAGGCCTTGGCCAAGTTCCAAGCTCAAAACCCGCTGTACGCCCTGTTGCAGCCCTCCTACGCCCAGAATGGTCCCGCCCAGACTGCCCGTGTGGGTATCGCCCAGGTGAAGGACACCGCCAACATCAACCGTATGCTGGCTGAGACCGCTACCATCTTCCCACGTAACATGAAGCTCGCTTGGACCGTGAAGCCCGAGAGCTATGGTGGAGAGACTGAGTTCCTCGAACTCGTCGCCTTGAAGATGTCACGCGACAACAAGTGCGCCCTTGGCGGCGAGGTCATCACCGACGCCCGTCAGGACTACGGCCAAAGCAACGAAGTCGAAGTCACCATCCAGATGAACGCTGAAGGTGCAAAGGCTTGGAAGCGTCTCACCGGCGAGAACGTCGGCAAGCAAGTTGCCATCGTCCTTGACGACTACGTTTATAGCTATCCTGTTGTCAATCAGGAAATCAGCGGCGGTCGTTCGCAGATCTCCGGTGGCGGCATGACCATCGAAGAAGCCCAAGACTTAGCCAACATCCTGAAGGCCGGTAAGCTTCCGGCTCCTGCACGTATCCTTGAAGAGCAGGTCGTAGGACCTTCACTCGGTCAGGAATCCGTCCAGAAAGGTATGTGGTCCATGGTGTTCGCCTTCATCCTCGTGTTGGCTTACATGGTGTTCTTCTACAAGAAGGCCGGTTTGGTCGCCGATGTCGCCTTGATCGTCAACGTGTTCTTCCTGTTCGGTGTGCTGGCTTGCCTCGGCTCCGTGCTGACCTTGCCTGGCATCGCAGGTATTGTGTTGACCTTGGGTATGGCAGTGGACTCCAACGTGATTATCTTTGAACGTATCAAGGAAGAGCTCCGTGGCGGCAAGGGTCTCCGTCCCGCCATCGACGCCGGTTACAAGAACGCTTACTCCGCCATCATCGACGGTAACGTCACCACCTTGATCACCGGTATCGTGCTGATCATCTTGGGTACTGGCCCTGTCCACAGCTTCGCTGTCACCCTCTGCATCGGTATCCTCACCTCACTGTTCACCTCTATCTTCATCAGCCGTCTCATCTTCACGAGAATGTTGGATAAGGAAAAGGAGATCTCCTTCACCACCAAGTTCACCGAAAACTTCCTGAAAGACACCAAGTTCGACTTCATCAAGTTCCGCAAGACCGCTTACATCATCGCTTGCGTGATGATCGTCATCAGCGTCGGTTCACTCGCCTTCAAGGGCTTGAACCTCGGTATCGACTTCAAGGGTGGCCGTAACTACATCGTCCGTTTCGACCAGGATGTGAAGGTTGACCAAGTGCGTGAGGCCTTGTCGAACATCAACGTGGAAGGCTGGGAAACTCCTGAAGTGAAGACCTACGGTCCTAACGGTCAGGTGAAGATCACGACCAAGTACAAGATCGAAGACAACAACCCCGATGTGGACACTGAGATTCAGGGCATCCTCTACGACGGACTCAACGGTCTGTTTAACAAGAGCATCACTGAAGAGCAGTTCTCATCTGAGGACGAAACCATCGGCGTGTTGAGTACACAGAAGGTGGGCGCCACCATCGCCAGCGACGTCAAGCGTAAGTCCATCTGGGCCATCGCCGTGTCACTCGTGCTGATGTTCGCCTACATCGCCATCCGTTTCCGCAGATGGCAGTACGGCCTCTCCTCACTCATCGCTTTGACCCACGATACCATCATCATGTTGGGTATGTATTCGTTGTTCTTCAACATCCTGCCGTTCACCATGGAAGTCGACCAGGCTTTCATCGCGGCTGTGTTGACCATCATCGGTTACTCCATCAACGCCACCGTGGTTATCTTCGACCGTGTGCGTGAGAACACCACCAACCACCCGAAGGCCAGCTGGAAAGAGAACATCAACAACGCTGTCAACAGCACGTTGACCCGTTCGTTCAACACCTCTGGATCCACCTTCGTCGTGTTGCTCGCCATCTTCTTCTTCGGCGGCGACACCATCCGTGGCTTCATCTTCGCTCTGTTGGTCGGTATCCTTGCCGGTACCTTCTCCTCAGTGTTCCTGTCAACTCCTGTTGCTTACAACCTCCTCAAGGGTCACAAACAGGAAAAGGAACTTGCTGAAGCAGCCGAAGACAACAAGAAGAAGTAAGAAATCGACTTTCTTCAAGACTAAAAAGAATCCTGCCGATGGCGGGATTCTTTTTT
>JAGCPG010000031.1 GCA_017645245.1 Bacteroidales bacterium | reverse complement strand
GGTGTTTGTACATTATGACGGTGCCGAGTGGCTGGTGAAGTTTCGCGACCGCACTGATCCGCCTGAAGTGGGAAAAATTGAATATGAGACCTCTTTGCGTGCCAGAGAATGTGGCATAGAGATGGCAGAAACACGCCTTTTCGATGAAAAATACTTCGGTTCCAAACGCTTCGACCGGACTGAAGACGGCGACAAACTGCATGTTATCAGCCTGTCTGCGCTTATGAACCTTGATTATCATCTGCCCGTTGCCGATTACGGACATCTGTTTTGGGCTTGCAGCCAACTGACACATTCTGTCAAGGAGTTGTGGAAAGTGTTCCGCCTGATGGCGTTCAACCTCATCATCGGCAATTGCGACGACCATGTAAAGAACTTCGCCTTCATCCGCCGCAACGACGTTTGGCAACTGGCTCCTGCCTACGATGTGCTGCCATGCGATGGTCTTGGCGGTCTCCACAGCCTATCGGTTAACGGCAACTACCAAAATCCCGGAAAAGAGGATGCAGTAAAACTTGCCGTAAAATTCGGATTGCCCAAGGATGAAGCTGAAGAAATGTTCGAGGAAATCAGGAAACATGCCATCTAATACCATGAAAAAACTCCACCTCATATTACCCCTCCTTTCATTGCTGCTCCTTGCAACATCGTGTGAAAAACATATTCCACCGCAGGAAGACCTCCTCTATGACCTGGAACTTGTTTACCAACCCCATCCCGACAGCGCAATGCAGATCCTCGATACGCTCAACATCTCAGTACTGTCCGAGAAAGAACGGGCACACTATTGTCTGCTGAAAGCCCGAACAAACCAAATCTCACTGAAGTTCAATGCCGAGACCGACTCGCTCCTCAACGAGGCCGAGAGCTATTTCGCCAATAGCAAGGAATACTATTTCGCGGCACAGACCTACTGGACACAGGCTCTTGAAGCAGGTCTGACCGGGAAAGGTTCCGACGTGCAACTCGACTACAAGCAAAAAGCCTTGCAAAGCATCGAAAAATGCAAAAGTGTAGACAAGCGCATCAATCCCGACAACATCGAAAACTTGAAATACAACATCTATTTCCGTTTGGGATTGCAGTACTGCGATGCCCATCATTATCGCGAAGGTATTGAGCATCTGTGCAAAGCGGAACGTTTTTTCGACAAGACAGACAGCTATAACTACCATACGTTGACAACCCTTACGATGGGACTCGCTTTTCTGAGATGTCACGAACCCGACAGCTGTTTGTATTATTACGACAAAGCGTTGATTTCGGCTGAAAAAACCGGCGACAAGGCGATGTTGGCACAATACTATCAGATGGCTCCCCAATATTATCTCTATCGTTACGACAAAGGCCTCTACGACAATGAAACCGACGGCATAGCCCTGTTGAGAAAATCCATCTCGTTAGACAACCAATGCCTTGCTTTGCTTGAGGAAACCACTGATCGGCATCGGAAAAACCTTTATGGCAATGGCGCTTATTACGATTTGGCCCAGGCCTATTATAAGCTCGGCGTATATGACTCCACAATATTTTATGGCACCAAAATCACCGCCAATCCTGATGCCTGCTTCTATCTTTTCAAGTCGTATGAAGCCATTGGCGACCGCGAAAACGCCTTGGTTTATGCCGAGAAATACATGAACGCCAAGCAAAAGGTAGACAACACCCAGCTTGCCGTCGATGAGGTTAAAGAGGAATATGACCTTCAGATGCAGCAACAGCAACTTGAAAGTGAGCATCATGTGAAACGTTTGCGGCTTTATCTGCTTATCGCCATTCTCGTCATCGCATTGCTTGTGCTTTGGTTTTTCGTGTCGCGTTACCGCAATAACAAGGAAATCGAGGTCTTGGAAATTAAAAACTCCCAACGTCAGACACTCATCCAAAGCGTCGCCACCGTCTACAAGAGCAAACGCGACGACCGGCTGCAGCAAATCATCAAGCAATTCAACAACGCATATCCAGATGCTTTGAAAGAATTAAAGGCAATTTATCCCGAACTCAACGACACCGAGCAAAAAATCGTGGTGCTGTCGTTCCTCGGTTTTCGCATCAAAGAGGAAGCCGACCTGCTCGGATTGAGCGAAAACACCGTCCGCCAGTACCGCTCCAACGCCAACAAAAAGGCTGGTTCCGACCCTATTTCCGACATAATCTGACATATAAAACATATATAAGTCACTATTGTAACCCATTGTGTTACAATTTGTTATAAAATATATATGCCTGTAAAATGTATATTCGAACCCCATTCTTGCTTTTTTGATGTTTTTTTGTTATAATTTTGAAATCGGAAAAACATCTTAAATTATACCGATATGAAAACAACCATTAAAACAATGTGCCTCTGCCTCGCATTTTTCGGCATGGCATTTTTAGCAAAAGCGCAAAACAACCTTACCATCGCTCCTGACACCCTGTGGTTCGAACCAACGCCAACGGGAGACATTCCAGAGTTCGTCATCACCAACGAAACTTCCAACGACGTAATCATCGAAGACATCATTCCTGAAGAAATGGGATTTGTTATTGAGGGCATCGACTTGTCTTACACCCTTCCTGCAGGACAATCGGTGACCGTGACGGTGGTTTTTATGCCAGCTCCAGGAAAAAACGATTACCTTGATTATGATATACTAATCTTGACTTCAATAGGTGAGTACCATGTTACCGCAATGCTGAATAAAACCATGATTGATTATGGTTTGGTTATCGTTGGCTCACCTTATCAATATGTGGAGGACGAAAACGGTGCTGGAGGTTGTCTGCAAAACCGCTATTTCGGTTCGCAAATCC
>JAGCPG010000030.1 GCA_017645245.1 Bacteroidales bacterium | reverse complement strand
TGGTTGACATAGATCCAGGTGGTCAGGTTTTCCTCGCGGCTTAAGGTCTTGAGGTAATTGCCCATGGTGGTGATGACACGGACCTCGATGTCGTTTTTCCCCATTTTGACGAAGGGGCTGATGTCGAAGATTCTGCGGCCAAAATACTGCATGCCAGCGGATTGTCCGTTGACAAACACCTCGGAAACGCCTTCGACGAGGCCTAAATTCAGAACACAGGGATCGATGGTGTCCATGGAAATGGCTTTGCGATAGATGACGGTGCCGCAGAAATGTTGGTAAATCTCGCTGTCTTTCAAGTCAAACAAGGTGTCGAAATGGACGCTGATAGTGTCGTGAAGGAGGCTGTGACATAGCTCAACGTTCCAATCGGAAGAGAGATCGACGCTGATGAAGCGCCCACTGGCGTTGCAGGATGTCCCAACGGCACTAAGAAACTCCCTTCGGTCCGTTTCTAAGGTGCCTTTTGGGACATCCTGCACGCCAGTGGCGTTCCTCTGCTGAAAAACGATCAACATAGATTCAGCTGGTCCTAAATCAAAGACATAACTATTGTCATCTTTCATTGGCAAAGAATATCGTTCACCAGTGTGAAGATCCCAAATCCAAGGGTGTTTCTTGTGGGTCAACTCACGGTGGAAAGTGATCTTGGTCTGGTGAGAATCGTAGCGGTGGCTGTTGCACAGGAAGATCATCTCACTATCATCATCGGTGGTATAGCGGTTTTGCATCACATAGGGATCAGGGCTTTCAATATCCAAATAATGAGGCAGTTGCTGGGCTTTCATCAAGCTGTCGTACCAATTGAGGAAGCCTTCCTTTGGTGGCTCAACGAAGACGAAGCGGTCTTGATACTGCATCACCTTTCCCATGGTGGTTTTCACCAAAGAATCACGACTGGAATAGTTTTCCCGCAAGCCTAATGATTGGTAGGGAATCGTGTCGATGCAAACAATCTTGCCGCCTGTTTCCACGAACTTCAGCAGCTGCTCGGCTGTCTCAGGATGTAGACTCTCCACGTCAATCAGCATCAAGGTGTTGTATTTGCGTTTGTTGAAACAGAGATTGCCTCGATTGATTTCCGACTGGTTGATGATGTTTTCGCTCACATAATCCACGCCGCCACCGCATTTGCTGATGGACTCCCAGATCAGGGTTTTGTACTTGGCGCGGGTGGTGTTGGGGAAGGGCTCGTTCTGCATCCCGATGGTGCTCCACATGTCGTTTTCGGGATTGAGGATGGCGATGTCGGCATAATAGGTGCCGTGTTGCAAAGCGTAGGAAAGCCGAGCCTTGTAGTCGTTGTAGTACTTGAAATAGGGCCACCAGTTGTTGCGCTCGCTGTAGAAGGCGCCGTAACGCAACCAGCCGGGGAATGGAACCTCCAAATTGGGCGAGTAGTTGAAGCCGTGAAACACGCTATGGGTCACGCCGGAGATGGCACTTTGGTCGCCGCCGATCTTCAGCTGCTCCAAGGTCATGTTGAAAACGGTGTAGGTGTTGGTCATCTCCTCGCAGCTGACGGTGCGGTTGTCAGCCAAATGCGCTGCCGACGAAACGAACTTGTTGACCATGGTATAGGCCCGACCGCGACGGTAATCGGTTTCCGACATCTCTTCTCCAGGCTTGTGTTTCAGCCAGTTGGTGGTCCACGACTCGCCCTCGGGGATATCGTAACCCATGGCGTTTTCCAGGGGATAGAAACCGCGGCCGTATGCCTGCGCACGGGCTTTCACACCCAGATGATGGCACCAGTCGAGGTAGGTGTTGGTGAAACGTTCCGTCATCAACTGGGCCTTGAAGTCCTCGAAGTCGTAGCGGGCACGCTCCAACAGCTTTTGGAATTCGTCGGTCACGGGAACGACGGGGTTGTAGTTGAGCGCACTGCCCATGGAGCCGATCTTGAAGAGGATGAAAGGCAGCCATTCGGTGATGTCGTAACCGTAGCGCTTTTGGAACTCAAAGGCCATGTCGGAAGTCCAGTTGGCGCCTTCCAACTCCATGCTGTCAGTGAACAAGGCACGGATGTTGCCTTTCAAAGGTCCGATCTGCGCTTCAATCTTGTCGGACATGTTATTTAGGTATCGGCTGACGGCCTCGGCGTTGAAATGGTCGAGTACAGGCCCTGCCGCACCGAGCGCCCCGTTGATCACTTCCAAAAAACCGTTGATCTTCACCAAGGCAGCCAAGGTGTATTCCCCTTCAGGGACTTCGACATCAAAGATGCTGTCAGCTTGCCAAACATCGATGCCCTCATCCACCGACAAGGCGGAATTGGGATAAAGCCGCAACAGCATCAGCTCCTTGGTGTTGCCTTCGTAGGGAGAGCTTACTTTGGGCATGGCATGAGCGCAAAGGCTGTCGCGGATGATAGTCAAAGTAGTCGGTCCAGTCACCGTTTCCGCATAGTTGACCACAATCTGGGCACGTTCATCTTCATCAAGAAACTCGGCGCCGAAAGGCCATCCCGAGCCGACCAAAAGATCGCAAGTCATGTCCAATCGCTTGGCTTCATCGAAGCAAACCTGAAGCATGTCAATCCATTCGGGGCTGAGCCATTCCAACGAAGCCTTGCCGAGGCTGTCGCAGTAGGAGGGGAAGGCGATGGGGTTGATCTCCACGCCACCGATGCCGACTTCTTTCAACAAGCGCAGCTCTCGCACCAGCTCATCAGCCTCCACCTTGTCGCCATTCCACCACCAGCGCACAAAAGGATGGTATTCCGACGGGGGCTGACGGAAGGTCTCATAAAGCTGTTCTGTGGTCAGCGTGTCATGATGATGAACGCATCCACAAAGGAGAGCTAACCCGAACAGAAACAGCAGTTTTTTCATGGATGCAAATATAATGAAAAAGTAGTACCTTTGCCAAATACTATTTCGAAACATTATGGCAGACGGATACTTGGAAAAACGCTATGAGGAAGTCTTTGGCAAAGGTGCCAAAAAGACCGTTGTGAAACACACTTCGATTGACAGCTTGTTTGAGAAAAACCGCAGCTATCGGGGTTACAAGAAGGACTTCGAAGTGAAACGCGAGATGCTGGAACGCATCGTGGCGGTGAACACCAAGATCGCCTCGGCGAAAAACCAGCAAGTGCTTCGTTTTAAGCTTGTTACCAAGAAAACGGGCGCCGACATCATCGTGCAAAACATGAAGCTGGGTGGCCTTTTGCCGGAATTGCATCTTCCTTTCGAAGGGACTGAGCCTGAAGCATTTATCATCATTTGCAGTACCATCCCTGAGAACAAATTCGTCGACATCGATCTCGGCATTGCGGCTCAAAGCATGTTGCTGAAAGCCACTGAGATGGGACTCAACGGCATCATGATCGGCGCGTTCAACAAGGCGAAGATCACGGAGGCGTTCAACCTGCCTTTTGAGCCGCTATTGATCCTTGCCATCGGCAAAGGCAATGAAAAGATCAAGCTTCAACCTGTAGATGAAAGCGAGAAATTGGCTTATTATCGCGATGAAAAAGGCGTTCAATACGTGCCGAAGATCCGCTGGGAACAGCTGATTCTTTAGAATTGGAAATAGATAAACGACTGTAAATCAGCGGTGATAAACTGGTAGATCACAAAAACGATAAGCACGCAAACCATCACCATCAAGGGTAATGGCATATTGGCGAACCAAATGCGGTAACGGCGCTTGAAGTTCTCGGGAAGCCAATGGATAATCATTCCTAAAATGATCATAATGAATACATTACGGTATTGATATGCCATGGCGGGAATCTTGTCAAGATCCCAATGGCTGCCAATCTGGTTGACCATGTTCTTGGCGGTGTTCCAGGCGGTTTCGTTGGCTTCAGCGGGATCGAGGTTGGAGCCGCTGCGGAAGAACAGTCGGGTGAAGGTGATGAAGGTGAAGGTCTGGAAGACGGCCCAGGCATCAGCTAGCCATTGGAAAGCGTCGGTGGCTGCTTTCTTCTTGAAAATCAGATGATAAGCAAGACGGATGACATTTCCGATGAGGATGATGAAACACCATACGAAGAACATGCTGAACACAGGATACGGCACATAAATGCTCAGCATCCTTAGCGTGATGGTCACCACCAGGATGAACAGCGTTCGGGTGGCGTTGCTCCAGTCTTTCCAAAACTTGTAGAAGACCATGCCGATGCCGTTCAAGCCGCCCCAAATCATGAAGTTCCACGAGGCGCCATGCCACAAGCCGCCGAGAAGCATCGTATCCATCGCATTGATGTTGGTGGTGATCTTTTTCCGTTTTTCGGGCTTGAAGATGGCCACCAAGGCGATGATCGTGGCCAACACCAGCACACCGAGGCCTACCCACCAGCTGCCGCTCAAAAATACGGCGATGGCAGCAATCATGATGATGATGCAGAAGCTTCCGAAAGTGGCATTGCGGTTGCCTCCCAAGGGGATGTAGAGATAGTCCTGCAACCAACGGGAGAGCGACATGTGCCAGCGTTTCCAGAACTCGCCCGGATGCTTGGCCTTATAGGGTGAGTTGAAGTTTCTGGGCAGGTAAAAGCCCATCAGCATGGCAACGCCAATGGCAATGTCGGTATAACCCGAGAAGTCGGCATACACCTGCAAGGAATAGCCGAACAGGGCGCACAAATTCTCGAATCCTGAGTACAGCAGCGGGTTTTCAAACACTCGGTCGATGAAGTTCACGGCGATGTAGTCGCTCAAAACGATCTTCTTCACCAAGCCGTTCATGATCCAAAACACAGCGATGCCAAACATCCTGCGACTCAAAAAATACTTTTTGTGAAGTTGCGGGATGAACTCGTTGGCTCTCACAATGGGACCCGCCACTAGCTGCGGGAAGAAGCTGACATAGAAGCCGAAATCGAAGATGTTCCTCACTGGCTCGATGCGCTGGCGATACACATCCATGATGTAGCTGATGGCTTGGAAGGTATAGAACGAGATGCCCACTGGCAGCAGGATGTCGTCTACGTTGAATCGGTTGGTGCCAGTGACCTCGTTCCCGATCCAAGAAAACACATCAAACACCTTGAAATCAACGCCAAACAGGTTGTTGACCACGTCGGTGATAAAGTAGGCGTATTTGAAGTAAAACAGGATGGACAGGTTGACGATCACGCTGATAGCCAGCACAATATTCCGGCTAGCGACCTTTTTCCTTGAATGGAGCCACTTGGCGCCAAAGAAGTTGTATAAAGTGATGAAGATCAGAATCAGCGTGAAGAGGCCGCTGGTCTTGTAATAGAAGAAAAGGCTGACGAAAAACAGAAAGGCGTTCCTAAGCAATGTCTTGTTTTTGATCAGGCTGAAGACGGCGAACACGATGGCGAAGAAAGCCCAGAAATAGAACTGGGTGAACAACAACGGGTGAGCCTTGTCGAACGAGAACAGCTTCTGAAAGAAATCCAATGCTATGTCGGCGAAACTCATCATTTCGTTTTGTGGTTGAGGTGTTCCATGTATCTGTCCATCAGTGCGTTATAAAGCAAATCGCCAATCAGGGTGTAGCCGATGTTGGTGAAATGGACCTTGTCCTTTTGCGCCAAGCCTTCGTCCTGCCATTTGGCCATGGACTTCAACCCGCCCATGATGTCGAAGAAATCCCAAACGGCGGCGTTGCGCTGCTTGCCCAGTTCCAGGAAGGCTTCCTCTGCCACCAGTCCATTTAGGTTGACCTCATATTTCCTTCTGCCGACTTTTTTGTAGCTATCGTTGTTGCTAACCAGAAGCAGTGCGCAGTCGGGGCTGACGCGGCGGATGATGTCGATCAGCACGTTGTAGTCGCTCATGAATTTCTCCTTGGTGAAGGTGTCGGCGGCAGCGTCATTGATGCCGATGCCGAAGATGACAAGGTCAGGATGCACCAGCTTCAAGTCGCGTTCCAGGTCCTCGCAATCAAGGTAGGAACACACTTTGGCGCCGTTGACGCCGATGCCGTGGTAAGTGATGCCGGGCATGCCATTGTCGAGATAAACGCCTGTCACCGTGAAGGTTCCGTGAACTTTGTTGAAATCGACATAAAGCGAATCGGTATAATCGGGAAGGAGGTAGGTGTAGGAGCCTTCTTCCTCGCTGTAATAGCCGTAGATGGTGTCATTGTTGAAATGGACCACGGGCACAATGCTGTCATTGCTGCCATAGCCCAGTATTTTCACGTAGTTGAAATCAAAGACGGGTGTGATCTCAGTGGTTTTTTTTTCGCGGGTTACGATGCTGAAGCTGGCTTCAGGGTCGGAGGTGGTCACCGAAGCGCCGGCTAGTCCCAAGCGGGTGTTGAAGGATACGGCATTGCGGCAATACTCCCATTCGCCGGTCCTGGATATGCAATAGCTGATGGGGGTGTTGGTCTTCATGAAGGGAAAGACGAGGCCGCGACCGGCTGTGAGACCGGGGAAAAGGTTGAGCAGGTTGTCGCGCATGGTCTGTGAGAACACGCCGGCCTGTACATGTGAGCCGCCGATGTGCATGATGCTGACGTTGCCCTTGCCAGTGAAAAGCAGCGTGTCGAGCTTGTCGAAAAAGCGTTCCATGGCGAGGCTGTCGCCTGGATAGATGAGGCGATTGCGGTCGAAATGGCTAAAGGAACACTCGGGAATAGGGCGCTTGACCGGTCCTTGACCGAAGGTCAACAGACAGGATAATAATAGCGATATCAGGATGGGGAGCCGTCTCATTGGTTGTAGTAATTCACTGGTTTAAACTTGTATTTTCGTGCTTCTTTCTCTTGCTCAATGAGTTCGCGGTCCTTGTTCATGAATTCGATGACGTCTTCTTGGGGAAGCCTTTGGCGTAACTGGTAGAAGTCGTGGTAGATGATGAGCGACTTGGCCAAGTCGTCGCCAATTTCCTGGGCTCCTTGGAAGGTGAAATGGATGTAGTCGGGACCGGCCAAAGGCGGGTTGTGTTTGACGTATTGGGCCATCGAGCCTTCGCCACCCATGACGTGGAACATGTCCCAATAAGCCACCTCATTGCGAAGCGCTAAGGCCTTGATGGAGTCGTTGAGCTCGGGGAGTCCTGGCCAGGTGACGATTTTGCCGTTTTTGCTCTTGCCCATGTCGGCGGGGCCGATAAATAGGATCGTAGCCTGAGGCGCAACCTCCTTAAAGTATTTAATCTGGTTGTCCAGCTCTTCCATGTAGTTGGTTATGCTCTTGGTGCCATAAATGCTGGGCATGCGGTTGCCGCCGAATTGCAGGATGATCATCCGGGCATCCAACACTTCCAACGAGTTCTCCATCAGAGGCTTGTTGATCCTGGTGAAGATGGTGCCGGAACAGCCTCGCAACGCATTGTTGTCGACAGCCACGCCGTAACCTCCGTCAAGCATCACGCCATAGATCTCGGCATTGCCCTGCATGGTGATGGTGCCTTTGCTGATGTTGCCTGGCAGCTCCCAGGTCATCAGCGTGATTCCGGCGTTGGCGGCAAATTCCTTGGTCTCCTGCTGCACGTTGTCGGCTTTCAGGGTGGCTTTGAATCCCTTGCCGTTGTTGCCGATGAGCATGGAAACGCGTGAAATTTCCTTGACTTTCTCGAAAGCCTGGGAGTGTTTGCTGGTGCTGAAGCTGACGGTCGAAAAACCGTTGGCCTGGCAGAACTGGGTCATCACGCCATAGCGGTTGTGTGAAGCTTTGAAGGAGGTGGAATCGCCAATCAGTGCATAACGTGTGAGGCCACCTGAATAGCTCTGTATCAAGGAGATGGAGGAGATCCGCTTGACCGCTGAGATCATACCGGGTCCCGATCCCCCGAAGATCTCCTGAAGCCTTTGGCGTAACACCGAAGTGATGCGGTCCATTTCGATCTGTGAGTCGCCGTAGTGGATCACACGGTAAACTTTTTGGTCTTTCTCGGCGTTTTCCAGCAGGTAAAACAGGCTGTCGAAATAGGAGTAGTCGTTATTGGGCAGATAGATGCGGTTCGGGTTAATTGTGAGGTAGTCGCGGAAAAACTCCAAGCTATCAAGCAGGGTCTCAGAGACGGTCATCTCGAAGCTCTTGCTAACGTTGCTCAGTACCAGATCCACGTCGACGACCTCTTCCTCGCCCATTCGGTCTTCTTCGTACGACGGAAACCTTAGGGTGAGATCTCCCGCTGGAACGCCCTCTGCGGGAAAGACATACCATCCGATGCCCAAAAGGAAGAACACAGATAGGATAAACAGCAGGGTATGATATGCTTTCATTGCTTGATCTTCAGTTTTTGGTTTTCGCGGATGAGGTCGCTCTTCAGGTTGTTCCACTTCTTGATGTCGGCGACGGAGACCTTGTGTTTTTTGGCAATCTTGCTCAGCGTGTCACCCGACTTGACGGTGTACGTGATGTAGGGTGGATCTTTGGGCTTCTCCACAATCTTGGGCGGCGCCGGTTTCTTGACTTCCGGCATGGGTTGCGGTATGCTGAGGTTTCGCAGTTGAAGGTTCCTGACGTAGGCTGGGCTGTAAAGGTAGGCATAGTAGCAGAGATCCCAGTCGCCGAATTCCTCATAAAGGTCGGCGAGATATTGCAAGGCAACCCGCATTGATGCCTTCTCATCAAACCGGTCATCGCGATCCTCGTCGATTGTCAGGCCGTAACGGAGGGCCACCAGTGTGGGAAGGCCCCATGAGCCGGCACGATCGCCATCGTTATGCGGTATTTTTTTGAGATCCAAGATCTTTTGGGGTATGATGAGCGTGTCGGAGACAGTCGCTCCTTGGACCGAAAAGCTTGCCAGAACAAGGATGACAAGGATTTTTATGTGGAGTTTCACGGAATTCAAGATTACCTTAAATTAAGGTGGCAAAAATAGAAAAAAAACTCTAATTTTGTAGTTTCAAATTTTGGAAGCGAAGCATGGAACAGTTAGATCGTACTAAAGATCTGGAAACCAAGGATATAAAGAAACTTTTGTGGATGTATGCCATGCCGTCGGTGGTGAGTCAGATCATCGCTTCGGTGTATAATATCTGCGACCGTGTGTTTCTGGGGCAGTGTGTCGGGGCTTTGGCCATCGCCGGATTGGCCATCACCATGCCGATTATGAACATCATCCATGCCTTCGGTTCGCTAGTGGGTGCCGGTTCCTCGGCGCGCATGTCCATCGTGCTTGGTAAGAAAGATGTCAACTGGGCGGAAAAGATTCTGGGCAACAGCATGATCCTGACGTTCATCTTGGGCTTTATTTTTGTCACGGGCAGCTATGTTTTCATGGACAAGATCCTGACGATGTTCGGCGCCTCAGCCGATACCATCGCCTACGCCCGAGAGTACATGGACATCGTGCTTCCGGGTATGTTCATGACCACGGTGACCTTCAACCTTACGGGTCTGATCCGCGCTACGGGCTATCCCAACAAGTCGATGTGGATCTTGACGGGTGGTGCCGTCCTTAACATCATTCTCGACGCTGTGTTCATCTATGTTTTGGATTGGGGCATCGCCGGTGCAGCCTGGGCCACCACCATCTCCATGACCTGTTCGGGCATAGTGGCGGTGCTGCATTTCGTGCAACCGAAGTCGTTCATCCGCTTCCGTCGCCATGCTTGGAGGCCGAAGGGTTACATCTTCCGCAACATCCTGTTGATCGGTATGAGCCCGTTCCTGATGAACGTGGCGGCTTCGGGTGTGGTGGCGCTGCTTAACCGTCAGCTGATCCGTTTCGGCGGCGACTTTGCGGTAGGTGCATACGGCATCATCAATACCTTTGCCAGCTTTGCGGTGCTGTTGATCCTTGGCGTGTGCCAAGGCATGCAGCCCATTGCGGGATACAACTACGGTGCGGGACATCCGCATCGCTTGAAGTCGGTTTATGTCTTGACGATGAAGGTGAATGTCATCATCGGCATGGTGAGCGCTGTGCTGGCGTTGGCCATACCGCACATCCTGTTGCGCGCCTTCACCACGGAGGAGGATCTCATTCAGATTGCCATTCCGGCCATGCGCTTGATTTTGGTCATGTTTGCCTTGGTGGGCTTCACCATCACCAACTCCACCTTCTTCCAGTCGATCGACAAGCCATGGATCGCCATCGTCACCAGCCTCTCGCGCCAGGTGCTTTTCCTCGCTCCAATGATTTACTTAGTTCCGATGATTTTCATCAATATTGGTGGTT
Source organism: Bacteroidales bacterium (assembly GCA_017645245.1). GTDB lineage: Bacteria > Bacteroidota > Bacteroidia > Bacteroidales > F082 > Limimorpha. The sequence continues at coordinate 15,220 of JAGCPG010000030.1, read as the reverse complement.
CTGGCCTCACGGGCGTTTGGGCCTCTATTACGATCTCTGATGTGCTGGGTGCCTTGTTGGCCTTCATCTTGATGATGAGCCAAAGGAAAGTGTTTCGTAGTTAGTTTGATTTAGTAATTGTGCTCTGAAAATGAAAAGAACGACAATTTTACTAATCCTTTTGACAATGTTCGCCAATTTCTTGGCGGGGCAGGAGTCCCTTTCGCTGACATTTTCGGGCCGCCGCGGTGATGACCGCTACCAAAGACTGGATTATCTGACCGTTAGAAACACGGTGCGTGACTGGCAGGACATCCTTTACTATCCCGACACGACCTTCGTGATCAACCTTTATACGAGCGTTGATGATTTCCTAGACACGGATTTGATTCGCGTTACGCCGAATCCTTTTCATGGAGAGACCCGGATCGCCATTGAGATGCCCTTGTCATCGCAACTTACCATTTCGGTTTATGATCTTATGGGAGCATTGTGTGCCAGATACCAATCAGAGCTTGCTGCAGGTGCCTATTCCTTCTTGTTGCGGCTCAACAAGCCAAATCTTTACCTGTTGTCTGTTGCCTTTGACGATTCCCAATACGCCACGAAAGTTATCAGCCTTGGCGGCGACGTCAACGATGAGATTGAACTAGTCTCCTCCAACAAAGATCCACGTCTTTTCCTAGCTTGGTATCCGACCGACCATCCATTTGAATTTGGCGATGTGATGGAATACATTGGATACATCGATGACGGCAACGTGGTGGAGGAAAGCAACATCAAGACGCAGCCCCAATATGGCGACGAGGACATCATTCTTCAGTTCGACGCGCTTTTGCCGGAAGTGGCCACAACAGCTGTGTCAGACATCACCCAGACCGAAGCCACCTGCTTAGCCGAGGTGACCTATGACGGCGGAACAAGCGTGACGGATAGGGGTATTTGCTGGAGCACTGAGTCTGAACCGACCATCGATGGCACTCATATCAGTTGTGGAGGGGGAACAGGAAGTTTTTCCGCTCAGATGACCGATTTGAACGTATGCACTGCCTATTATGTCAGAAGCTATGCCGTCAACAGCGTGGGAATCGTCTATGGAAACGAGATAAGCTTCACCACGCTCGCTTTCCTGCCAACGATTGCTACCTTGGATGTGTTAGATATCACCCAGATCACTGCGACATGCCGTTGCGAATTGACTTACGACGGTGGAGCAAGCATTACCGACAAAGGCCTCTGCTGGAGCACCGAACCCGAGCCGACCATCAGCAATGCTCATGTCAGCAACGGGGAGGGATACGGTGACTTTGCCGCCCAAATGACCGGTCTGATCAAAAACACTACCTATTACGTCAGGAGCTATGCCGTCAACAGCGCTGGAATTGGCTACGGAAACGAATTGAGCTTCACCACGCTTCCTTTGGATGACATCAAGATCCTTTCAATAGGAAATTCCTATTCTGAGGATGCACTGTCATACGTTCCCTTTATTTTGGAGAACATGAATGTTGATGCTAATCTCCAAATCGGCATCCTTTGCAAAAGTGGGGGTACGCTCGCTCAACATGTAAACGGTTTTGTGAATCAGCTTCCCAACTACGTCTATTATCATTATGACGGGGGGGGCGCATGGCAAAATTTAGGCGAACACACCATCCAATATGGGCTTGACAACTATGATTGGGACTACATCTTGTTCCAACAAGTTAGCTATAATGCCCCCAATTGGTCCACATACCAACCAAGTCTCAACACACTTATTGATCTAATAAGCAATTATTTGGATTATTCTGTGCAGTTTGGATGGTACTTGGTGCAATCAAGACCTGGTTCGGGAGTCAATGGTTCCAATTACTCTGAAGAGACGATTGATGCCAATTACTCCAGTATAGCCATTAATGCACAAAGGGTCCTAAATGAGACCGCATGTGAATTCGTGGTTCCAGTCGGAACAGCCATCCAAAACGCCAGAACTATTCCTGAAATCAAGGCTTTGGGCGATTATGCCAATCTTGAAGAAAACACATCGGGATTGGGATATCTTACCCCTGATGGCGTTCATCTTCAAGAGGGACTTCCCTGTCAGATTGCTGCTTATTCCTTCGTGCTCTCCATCCTTGACCTATATGGCGCTCTTCAGGCTTATCCCATCATTGGCGAAAGCACGAGGGTTACACAGGAATGGATGAACGGGAAGCACATCCCGGGAATTGACGGAACGCCTGTTGGCTCTAATGATGTGAACTGTCTAATCGGACAACAAAGTGCCGTGGAAGCGTTCAACAATCCGTATGAGGTCACCAACATGAATAAGAAATTGTTCAAATCCCGTCATTAATGGACAATGTCATAACGACCCCCACCAACACCCACATCCTTGACTCCGCTTTGATCAGGAGCAAGGCCGACATGCGTGAATTTCTGCTGAAAGTGAGGGCTGAAAGCACTCCTGACATGGCGGTGTGTCGACGTGATTTGGAGTCGATGGTCAGGGAATGGCGTTCCCACAACTTCTTTTACCTGTGTCACGTGTTCCGCAGCCGCACCAAGGACGTTGATTTGGAATTGTGTCAAACCTGGTGCCGCGAAGTGTTTTGCCGTGTGGTGAGTTTCTTCTATTTCTGGTGATTCTGGTATCTTTCCTCCAGCTGTTGGCGGTATTTCTCCGCGATTTCCTTGGCCAACGCCACGCCGTCGCCTTGCGGCACAGGACTAAACTGGCCTAAGCGTTCGCGCCACCACTGGCCTTCGTACTTGCAGATACGATCGTGGTAAGCCTTCTCATCGAAGGGCTTGCCAGCTTCGATGGCGGCATTCACATCCTTGAAGAACTCCTTCCAGCGGTAAGCGTAGTAGGTCTCGGTGAGACCCGCCCATGCGCGGCTGGCATACTCGTTGAGCAAAGCGTCCTCCTCACCCCATGTGGTGATGATGTTGCGGGCGTTGCTCTCGAAGTAATCCTTGTCCTCGTCGGTAATGCCGATGGCACGGGCATCCTTGATCCAACGGCCCACCAGGAAGGCGCTTTCGGTGGCCAGAATCTTGTCGGTGTCATCCAAGATGGAGGTCATGGTGGCCTCAATTTGGTGTAGCTGGTCGTAATCCTTGTCCTTATAGGCTTTTACGTAATCGGCGTAAAGGTCGCTGAAATAGTTGCCCAGCATCTGACGGGTGATGTTGACAATGTCGAAATGGCGGGCGCGGGTGTTGCAGTCGGAAGCCAGCAATTCATCCAGGACAGTCAACGGGGTCAGGTTGTTGTATTTATAGGTGGGAGCGACGTAATACTGACGATATTCGTTGATGTTGCCCATGGTAGGCCGTTGGTTGATACGAACGGTTTGGCCGGGCGACGACACCTTGTTATAAACGCTATCGGCGAGCAGCTTCCAGGCGGCACGCATGTTGGGATCTTCCTTGCCGGCTCGTTGGTCAGCGATGCGTTCCACCCAAGCGTCCACATCTTGGTTGAGCGGACTGTCCCAAGCCTTTTCGAACACGTATTCATACATGAAGGGGTTGCAGTCAAAGCCTTCCAATGTGGAGCCGATGCCTACGAAATTATCGCCGCCTTTCTGGAAAGCCCTCTCAATGCGAACGTTGACGGTGTCGAGGTTGCCGGCGAGCATGGAGTTGCCACCGAAGTTGCCGAGATAGCACCAGATGTATGGCACGCCATAGTAGCTGTTGGTGCGTTCCCAGATCGGCTGGCGCTCGCAGTAGTAGTCGAGCAGCAGGTGACGGTCCTTCGGGAAGGAAGTGATGTAGGCCTCGATGCGGTTGTCGACTTCCCAATATTGGCGCTCATTCCAGAAGAGCCATGTCATTTCAAGCCAGCGGGCCTCGGGGTCGGCGGCTTCGAGCGACTCATACACCTGACGGCTCACGCGGCCCAGATACTCGGGCTCCCAACTCGGTGGGATCATCTCGTTGAAGATGTCTATGCCATAGATATGGTCGGTGCCGAAGAACTCGGTTTGCTTAGCGATGAATTTCTTTTGGATCTCAGTATATAAAGGCGAGAGCGGGTCGAGGAACTTGCACCAGCAGGTGCTGTCGAAGCCAGCCCAGTCGCCCAGTGACGCCAGCGGGGCGTCGGGATAGAGGCGGGTAATGCATGGCGGCACATGACCGGCGAAGCCGGGAAGCACGGGCTTCATGTTGAGCTCGCGCTCACGGGCGACGATCTTCTGCTGTAAAGCCTTCTGATTCTCAAGCCACGACATCGGCAGCGGTCCGCCCCAGCGATCGATGTTCTGCATGCGGTGCCAAGGCAGGTGGGCGGGGCCGGTGAAGTAGCTGCGGATCTCTTCGTCGGTGAGGCCGAGCTCGCTCCACACCTCATACCACACGGATTCCTGTCCCGTGATGGCCAACGGCAGGTTGATACCATTCAAGGCCATCCAGTCAATGAAATGTTCCCACTGCTCCCAGCTCCACCAAGGCATGGTATAGCCAAAGGTGCAGTAATTCAAGAAGAAACGCTCAGGCACGCGGGCTTTTTCGCTCACCTTGACGGGAACCGAGGGCAGCGTGGCGGGCATCTCCAAGGCCTCTTCCATGAACCACGGGAACTCGGCATGGCAATAATATTTAAGGTAGCGGTTTAGACCAACGGCCATGCTGTTGGCGTTGTTACCGCGGATGACGATTTTGTCGCCGATGGACTCAAATTCATAACGGTCCATGGTATCGTTGAGCCGTTCCAGCTTGATCTGGTCGGAGAACTCGGGAATCACACGGTTGACCAATCCACGCATGGCGATGACTTCGGGGTCGGTTTCTTTCTTTGTGCACGAAACGCAGAGCAATAAGCCCAATAGGGCGATGAGGTATTTGTTTTTCATAAGTTTTTTATTTTTCGAGTTGATTCATGGCAAAAGCATACGCGCCAACAGCTACGGCCGATGAAGTGCCGAGTTTGGTGACGCCGACGCCGACGCGTTTGGTGGGGTCGTACCAGACCTGCTGGTCGCTGAAGGGCACAGTGATCATCTTGCCTGACTTTTCTGCAAAGCGGATGCAGTCGTTGACGTCCTCCAGGTTGAAGGCCTCGGTCTCCATGCGCGGGATGACGTTGCCGTTCACATGGTAGGGCTCATTCAGCTTTTTGATGAGCATGGGCATGAACACGGGCCAAGCGCCTGACAGTCCGCCACCGATGACCACAAGGCCGTCAGTGAAGCGCAGTCCGTTACCGATGACGTCGGCCAGCACGGTGGTGAGCTCTTCCCAAGCCTTCAAAGCGGCGTCTTGGTTGCCTTCCTGTTCGCCTTGGGCGATCTTGAAGATATCGTAGGGCTGCGGAGCCTCGTCGAAGGCGATGCCGGCTTCACGGGCATACACACGGCGCACGGCACGGATGCTGACGCTCTCCTCGGCAAAGGAGTCGGAATAGAGGCAATTGCGTGAGCACCAGATCTCGCCGCCGGCAGAGTTGTCACCGCTGACCAACACCTTGTTGATGACGATGCCGCCACCGAAGCCGGTGCCCAAAGTCACTCCAAAGAGGTTCTTGTAGCGCTTCGGGTTTTCCTGTTGCTCCAGCATGGCGTTCACCTGGGGGAGTAGTCCGGCCAGTGCCTCGCCATAGACGAAAAGGTCTCCGTCATTGTTGATGAATACCGGCACCTTAAACTCGTTTTCCAACATGGCCTTCAGGGCCACGCCGCCGCGGAAAGTGGGCAGGTTGCCCAAGTCGCCGATGATGCCGTTGGGGTAGTCGGCGGGACCTGGGAAGCAGAAGCTGATGGCCTTGGGCTTGCAGCCGCAGCGTTTCTCGCACTCATGGAATCCGTCAATGAGCTTCCGCAAAAGGTCTTCGTGGGTGGGCGATGCCGTCGGGATGGTAAAGGGTTCGATGATTTCCTTATAGTCGCTTACCGCTGAAAACTTGAATCCGGTGCCACCGGCGTCAAGGATGAAGATGATGTCGTTATTCATTGTTGATTTGTTGATTCGTTGAGTTGTTGAGTTGTTGAGCAGTTTTTCTATTCTTGAATTTTTCCACCCAAAGCACCCACATCAGGAAGATGACAAGATAGAAGAATATCTTAAAGACGTAGTCATGGGCGATATGGAAGGTGTTGGGTCTAGGCCATTGTATCTGCATTAGCAGGATGCCGCAGATGCGCACTACGTTGGTCAGTTCAACAATGACCAAACCGACGGGGATGTACCATGCCTTGTGCTTCCAAGGTCCGGGGAAGATCAGCATCAGGAAAAGCCAATGGAACCATTGCTTCAGACTGGCACATTCAGGGGCTATGAGTACCTTCACGAAACCGCCCTCTTTGCTTAATGCGGCGATGGTTCGAGTATGTGTGATGGTGGTGAGATCCACGCCGAAAACATGCTGCAACACCCAGCAGGATTCCTTGAAAACCCTGTTCACCGACCACAGGCTAAGCTTGTCGATGGCGTTCTTAATGGGCCAATAGTCCAAGGCTTGCCAGCCGAGAAACAGGAAATGAAAGCTTATGATCAGGAGGATGAACATCCCCACGTCAACCGTACTTTGGTTTTTTGGATCTTTCAGGTAGTTTTGCAAAGAGTTTTTCATGCTGCAAACTTAGTAAAATTTTTTGTTGTATTTTTGCATTTTAAAAATAAGGAACGATGTTGGAGAACGACACTATCACCGAACAAGTCACTGAAACGATATCAAACGACTCTACCGTCCAGGCCATGGCGGAGACAGTACAAATGCTTCGTGAAACGCCCGTCAATGTTTGGCTGCCTCAGCTGGTCAAGGATTATCTGGTGCCGCTTGGCATTAAAATTTTGGTGTCTATATTCATCCTTATCATTGGTCGTTGGGTCATTAAGCTGGTCAAGAACAGGATGGCCAACGGCCTAGTGCGTAAACATGCCGATCCCACCCTGCACAGCTTTCTCTCGAACTTGATTTCAGTGGTGTTGAATTTTATCCTTATTATAATCATAATCAGTATTTTAGGGGTAAATACATCGTCTTTGGTCGCCTTGCTTGCCTCTGCGGGATTGGCCATCGGCATGGCCTTGAGCGGCACCTTGCAGAACTTCGCCGGAGGCGTGATCATAATTTTGTTCCGCCCGTTCAAGGTGGGTGACTTCATCTCAGCCCAAGGCCAAGAAGGCGTGGTGAAAGAGATCCAAATCTTCAACACCATCATTTTGACTACAGATAACAAAGTCATCCATATTCCTAACGGCATCTTGTCGACAGGCGTCATGACTATTTTCACCAAAGAGGACACACGCCGCGTGGATTGGACGTTTTCCATCTCATACGGTGACGATTACGACAAGGCAAAAACGGTTTTGTTGCGGCTCTGCCAGGAGGATCAGCGCATCTTGCAGGATCCCCTGCCGTTTGTGGAGATCGTCAATCTCAACACGAGTTCCGTAGACCTCAGAGTCAGGGTTTGGGTGAAGTCGGCGGATTATTGGCCGGTGTTTTTCAGCATGAATGAAAAGGTTTACAAAACCTTACCTGAAGAAGGTCTCCATTTCCCCTTCCCGCAAATGGATGTTCATATTGCCCATTAAATGCGCTTTCCAAAGGTGATGGACCTGTTCAGGAAGAACGGGAGCAGCGCCGTCAGCACAATGGATAATCCTTTAGATACCAATGGATTCCAACCTCCATAATCAATGCATAAGTACAAAACCAAGGTGTTGAGCGCCAGACAAGCGATTTGTATCAGGTAAAAACTGGTGAATCGAAGGATGACCTTGTCCGCTTTCTTGAAATTGTAATTCCTGTTCAAAAGGAAACTGCAAATAATGCCGCAATGGAAGGCGATGATGTTGGCCCAAAGGTAGGGCATGCATTTGAAAAGCAAGGCAAAAACGGCAAATTCCAACCCCGAACTGATGATGCCAATGATGGCGTAGAGGATGAAATGCCTGTGTTTACTATAGAACTGCCTTAATTTCAAGTAATTCTGGTTTTGAGGCGCAAAAATACCAAAAAAAATAATTGCATTTCAAAAAAAAGCTGTACTTTTGCAGTCCGATTTGAAGAGGATTTTTGAATTATTAAAGGAATAGAGTCATGTCAAAAGTTTGTCAGATTACAGGTAAAAAGACCATCACTGGTAATAATGTTTCTCACTCCAACAAGAGAACCAAGAGAACTTTCGAACCTAACTTGAAGATCAAGAAGTTCTACGTTCCAGAATGGGATGAATGGGTTGTGCTGAAGGTTTCGGCCGCTGGTCTGCGCACCATCAACAAGAAGGGCATCTACGCAGCCATCATGGACGCTGCTGAAAAAGGAAACCTGAACCGTTGGTAAATTCCCATCTGTTTCAGATAAATTAGCTGCTGCGCTTGCGTGGCGGCTTTTTTTGTTTGAGAATACTAAAAAGTCCGAATCTGAGTTATTCATTTATGCGCTCCAAGCTCATACTCATCGTCCTTCTGCTGCTGTCATTGGCGGCTTCGGCACAAAACCTGCCGACGGCGACGGTGTACGGCAAAGTCACCGACGAGCAAAGCCATCCCATCGAAATGGCCAACGTCCTCGTCACCGAATTGCTGGTGGGTCAGACCACCAACGCCAGGGGAGCATACGAGCTTCAGCTGTTGGCCGACACTACCTTGGTGATCAACTTTTCATTTGTGGGCTACGAGTCGAAACAGGTTACTTTGCGCCTGAAGAGCGGTGAGAAGCGCAAGCTGGATGTCATGCTTAAATCCACAGCGACCAACCTGCCCGATGTGGTCATCTCCGACAGGGCTGTGGAGGCATCAAGCCTGACCCGACTGGATCCCAAGAAGGCGAAACTGTTGCCTTCCATGGGCGGCGGCATCGAAAACTTGGTGAAGACGCTCCCCGGCGTGATCTCAAACAACGAAATGAGCTCGCAATACACCGTGCGTGGCGGTAACTTCGACGAGAACCTGATCTACGTTAATGGCATCGAGATCTATCGACCCTTCCTGGTCGGCTCCGGCCAGCAGGAAGGCTTATCGTTTGTCAACTCGCGGCTGGTGAACAACATTGAGTTTTCGGCGGGCGGCTTCGCCGTGGAGTATGGCGACAAGATGTCGTCCGTGCTGGATGTCACCTACAAGACGCCTCGCGAGACGACCGGTTCGCTTACCTTGAGCTTGCTGGGCGCCGAAACGCATGTGGAAGGCGTGCTTGGAAAAGATAAATTCAGCTATCTGATCGGGGCGAGGTACAAAAATACATCCATAGCCTTGAACATGCTGGACACTAAAGGCACTTACAAACCTAATTTCATCGATGTCCAGACCTTGCTCAATTATAAGTTCAACGACAAGTGGAACCTCTCTTTCCTTGGCTATTATTCAAGGAATCAATACTATCTGGCTCCGATTTCTTCATCCGCTGATGCTGGTTACATCAACACCGTGCTGCGACTGGACATCTACATGGAAGGCCAGGAGGTGGACAACTATGCCACAGGCATGGGTGCGATGACCTTGGATTTCAAGCCGAACAAAGACCTCGATCTCAAGTTTATCGCATCGGCCTATTCGGCTTACGAAACCGAGACCTACGACATCCTGGGTGAGTATTGGCTTGGGCAGGTGGAGACTTCGCTTGGCTCAGAGCAGCAGGGTAACGTGATTACCAACATGGGTACGGGTGCGTTCCTGAAACATGCCCGCAACGCCTTTTATGCTCAGGTGTTCAATTTCGACCACAAGGGAACCAAGGTCAATGATCAAAACGTGTTGAAATGGGGCGTCCGTTACCAGCGCCAGTATGTGGATGACGTTGTCGACGAGTGGAACATGGTGGACTCCGCGGGCTATAGCTTGCCGCGTCCTCCTGATCAACCTGGCGTGATGCCCGAGGTGCTGCCCCAATTGGTGTTGAGCATGTATCATCAAGCCAAAAACACCTTGACCATCAATAATGCGGATGCCTATGTGCAGCAGTCGCTGACATTTCCGGTGCACGATGCCGGCGAACTGGTGGTGACAGGTGGTCTTCGTGCCAACTATTGGGGCTATAATAATAAGGTGTATGTCAGCCCTCGCGCCGGCATCGCTTTCAAGCCGAGCCTGGAAAACCGTGAGTTGGTGTTCCGCCTCTCCGGAGGCGTGTACAACCAAACGCCTTTCTACCGGGAGCTCCGCAACCGTGACGGCTCGCTGTTCAAGGATGCCGAGGTGCAGAAGTCGTATCAGGTCATCCTGGGTAGCGATTTCAAGTTCCATGCTTGGAACCGTCCCTTCATCCTGACTTCGGAGGCCTATTACAAATATCTGGCACACATCATCCCTTACGATGTCGACAATGTGCGCATCCGCTATTATGCCGACCAACAGGCCAAAGGCTATGCCATGGGTTTGGACTTCAAGATCAACGGCGAGTTTGTGAAGGGCATCGACAGTTGGGCAAGCCTTTCCTTGATGAGAAGCAGGGAGCACATCGAGGGCGACACCACTGGATGGCACAACAGGCCTTCGAACCAACTGGTCAGCTTCTCCCTGTTCTTCCAGGATTACATTCCGTTTGCCCCGACCTGGAGGGTGAACATGACGCTGACCTTTGGCTCAGGTATGCCGGTCAACGACCATGAGGCCGACATCTTCCATCCGTTCAAGAACTATCCCGCCTACCGTCGTGTGGACATCGGTTTCGTGAAGGAGCTGATCAACGAGGGTAGCAGTTTCAGCAAGGGCAATCCGCTGAGATACGTGAAAAACATGTATGCCAGCTTGGAAGTGTTCAATCTCCTGAACATCTCCAACACAATCTCCTACACTTGGGTGAAGGACATCCACAATACATCATGGGGGATCAATAGTTACTTGACCCCCCGATATATTAACCTGAAACTCGTTACGGAGTTTTAATACAGTCCCGGCATCTTGATCCATTCGCGGCCTTGGGCGCACATATCCTCGACCTCGGCAACCGTCTTCGGAATCGGGCGACCCAGGATGCGGCAGCCATCGTCAGTGATGAGCAGGTCATCCTCGATGCGGATGCCTCCGAAGTCCTTATAGGTTTCCAGCTTCTCGTAGTTGATGAAATCCTTGAACTTGCCTTCTGCCTTCCACATATCAATGAGGGTCGGGATGAAATAGATGCCCGGTTCGTCGGTGACCACAAAGCCTGGTTTCAAGGTCTTGCCACAACGTAGGCAGCTGAATCCTTGCTTAGTGGAGCGAGGTGTAATGTCGTCATAGCCCACGTAGGTCTCGCCGAGGCCTTCCATGTCGTGCACGTCCATGCCGAGCATGTGGCCGAGGCCGTGAGGCATGAAGAGCCAATGGGCACCGTTCATCAAGGCTTCGTCAACGTCGCCTTTCATCAGGCCGACTTCTTTCAGGCCTTCGATCAAGGTACGGCAAGCCAAGGTGTGCATGGTCATGTAAGGGATGTAGGGACGGGTGTTCTCAGCCACTTTTTGGTTGGCTTTCAAGACGATTTCATAGATCTCGCGCTGGCGTTGGTTGAACTTGCCACCTACAGGGGTAGTGCGGGTGAAGTCGCTGGCGTAGTAGTTCTCGGTCTCGGCACCGGCGTCGCACACCATCATGCGGCCTTCCTTCAGCACGTTGTGATGGCTGTGGTTGTGCAACGTCTGTCCGTCAACGCTGAGGATGACAGGGAAGGAGACGGGGCCTCCGCCTGAGAGTGACAGGCCTTCGACCACACCGGCAATGTGTTGTTCCATCATGCCCGGCTTGCACATCTTCATGGCTGTGGTGTGCATGTAATAGGCGGTGTTGGCGGCACGTTCCATCTCGTCGATCTCCAGCTGGCTCTTCACCTCGCGCATGGCGATCACGGCCTTAATCAGCTCCAAGCTAACGAAATCCTTCACCTTAATAATATTGCAGTTGAGCCAATTGGCGCATTGGATCTGCGTATCGGCGCGATAGGTGGGCAGGATGTGGATTTTGCGGCCTTTGGCCATGGCTTGTTGGATGTACTCACCGAACTTATTGAAGTCGCGGCAGTCGGCGATGCCGATACGGTCGCCCTGTTCCTTCAACGAAGGTAGCGGTCCGCACCAGATCACATCGTCGATGGTGACATCAACGCCGAAGAGGATCTCTTCACCTGTTTCAAAGTCGATGACACCCACCATATCGGGGTGGTTCAGTCCGAAGAAATAGGAGAAGTTGCTGTCCTGACGGTAGATATAGGTGTTGTCGGGATAGTTGAAGGGCGCCTCATTGTTGGCAGGGAAGAATGCGATGCCTTGGTTCAGCATCTTTTTCAAGGTAGCTCTGCGGCCACTATAAACATCTTTATTGAACATATTGAAATATTTTTGTTTGTTTGACTTGAATTGTTGAGCAAAGATATGTATTTTTGCAGATTAAATGAAGCAACAGAAGGAAAAACATACGAATTTGTCGATGAATGAGGCGGCTGACCTGTTTCACGTCTCGTCGTCAACCATCCATAACTGGGTGAAGGAAGGACTGTTGTTGTTTGACGAGGAGCATCGCATCACCTTGGAAAGCATTCGTCGGTTTCAATCGCAGCACGCAGGCAAGCATAAGCTGCAAGCCAGGGCAAACAAATTGTTAAAGGATGAGCACGATGCGGCCGAGGTGGGAAACGCCATTCAGATTGAGCTGTGCGCCGATGCTTTTGACGATGCCATAGGCAACCGCTACGAAGCCATGCTCTCTGAATCCTATAAAAACAAGGAAGGCATCACCTATACACCCAAAGCCATTGTTGACGACATGATGCGCGACATCCCCGTGGATGAGCATACCCTATTCCTTGATCCGTGTTGTGGCAGTGGCAATTTCATGGTCAAGGCGATAGAGATGGGGGTCGCACCGGAACACGTCTATGGCTTCGACACCGATGCCAACGCCGTGGCTATAGCGCGCAGACGCATCAAGGAAAAGACTGGCTATGACTCTTCGAATGTGGTCTGTTCCGATTTCCTGAAAGGATGCCAGCGTCTGCATCAAAAGTTCGACCTGGTTTTCACCAATCCGCCATGGGGTAAGAAACTCTCCAAAAAAGAGAGGGATGTCTATGCCAAGCGGTATCATGCCGGCATCAGTTCTGACACGAGTTCCTTGTTCCTGTTCTCCATTCTCTCTGTCCTGAAACCCAATGGCATCGCAGGGCTGCTGATGCCTGAGTCGTTTTATAAGATTGCCGTGTATGAGGATGCACGCAAGGCTGTGTTGCAAAACACCATCCTTCGGATCATGGACTATGGCAAGGTCTTCAAAAATATGTATTCAGCGGTGTCAATACTGGTGAAGCATGAGAAGTGTGATGCAAGCCATGAGGTCAGTTGCCGTTGCAATGGCGAAGAACACCGACGTCTGCAGAACGGTTTCATGTCCATGCCCCGCTGCAACTTGAATTACTGGACCAAGGAAAAGGAGATGCGGATGGTCGATCAACTGATGCAACAGCCCCATCTAACCTTGAAAGGCCAAGCCTCTTGGGGTTTGGGCATTGTAACGGGTAACAACGAAAAGATGTGCAAACGCTCCCGTCGTATCGGGTTGAAACCTGTCTATCGGGGCAAGGACATACTTCGCGATAGGTTGAAAGCGGCTGAGGTGTACATCAATCCCGACGACTTTCCCCGTTGCCAGCAGCTACCGCCAATGTGGATGTTCCAAGCTCCTGAGAAACTGGTGTATAGGTTTATTTCCAATGAGTTGGTGTTCTTTTGCGACACCCATCAGCGTTATATCCTGAACAGTGCCAATATGCTGGTGTTGAATGAGGATTTCCCTTTGACTTCCAAACAGGTGGCTGAGATCATGAACAGCCCTTTGACCAACTGGCTCTTCAAGCAGTTGTTCAACACGCATAAAATCCTGAAAAGTGATCTGGAGCTCTTGCCGATCATTACAGACCTATCGCTGCATCGCAGCTTCAATCTCCTCGATTTCGGTGGGTAGGCCTGCAAACAGGTTGATGGGTTCGCCTTCGGTGATCAAAAGGTCGTTCTCGATGCGGATACCAATGCCTTCCTCGCAGATGTAGATGCCTGGTTCACAAGTAAGTATCATTCCTGGCTCAAAAGGCTTGAACTTGTCGATGCTGTCGTGTACGTCCAACCCAATGTGGTGCGACACGCCATGGATCAGGTATTTGCTGTTTTCTCCCATCGCTTTGCGGGCGGCTTGGTTGATCTCGTTGATGCAATGTCCGGGACGGTAGAGTTGGGTAATCTCCTTCATCACGTCCAGCACGATGTTGTAACATTCCTTCTGCCTTGGGCTGAACTTGCCATTAATGGGGATGGTGCGGCTCAGGTCGGAGGAATAGTTCTGGTATTCGCAGCCGATGTCGAAAAGCAGCAGGTCGCCGTCATTGAGCTTGCTTTGGTTCTTCGAATAGTGTAGGCAACAGGCGTTTTTGCCACCAGCGATGATGGGTGCGTATGCATGTCCCGTGGCGTTGTTGCGTTTGAAAATGTATTCGATTTCAGCCTGTACCTGATACTCAAACATGTCGGGTTTCACGGTCTCCAAGCAACGGCGGAAGGCCATGGCGGTAATGTCGCAGGCGTGTTGGATGATGGCGATCTCGTCATCTGATTTTACCATGCGCAACGCGTTGAGGATCGGAGCGGTGCGGCCGAAGTTATGCATCGGATACAACGCCTTGATCTTCTTTACGAAACGCTGTTGGATGGTTTCGACGGCACATTCATACTTTGGGTACTCGAAACTATTGAGAAAGATGGTGTCGCCGTAGCCCGAGAAGGCCATATCGTTGAGTACGCTATAAAACGCGTCGCTGCCTTTGACGGTTTTGACGCCTGAGATCTCCATGGCTTGGGTGGCGTCAAGCATCTCGCCTTGCCAAGTGGCTTTCACCTCGTCATAGGGCTCGATGAAAAGCACTTCCCTAAAACATTCATCCGGATAGTCGGGTGCGATGAGCAGGAAGGCGTTTTCTGCATCGATACCTGTCAGGTAGAAGAAATCCGACTGTTGGCGGAAGGGGTAGAACTCGTCGCCATTGCGCGGCATGGGTTCATTGGCTGTGAATACAGCGATGGATTTGGGCGGCAGTTGAGAAGCCAGGTTGTTTCTGTTTTTAGCGAAGAGGCGTGATGGAATAGGCATGGTGAAGATATTAAAAATGGCGGAAGAACACTCTCCCGCCATTAAGTTTTACAAACGATTCCAATGGTTAGAACATATAACCGACGGTAACCATCCACATGCGGGCGTGAGCGTCAGAGATGTTGTTCGTGTTGACGTACTGACCCCATTCTGTGTTGTTGATGATCTTGGATCCGAACGCCTTGGTAATACC
>JAGCPG010000029.1 GCA_017645245.1 Bacteroidales bacterium | reverse complement strand
CGAGGAACTTACGGTCGTTTTTCCCAACAAACGCGCCGCTTTTTATCTGCGTACAAGGTTCAAGGAGATTTATGACGAGGACATCTGGCTGCCTCAGATGCTTTCCATCGAGGAAGCCATGACGCATTGGAGTGGTATTCAGCTGGTTGACGCCATCGACATGCTGTTCGAACTCATCAGCATCAACGCCGAACTCCATCAAACCGACACCAACATCAGCCTGTTTGGTAGCATGGCGGTGCAGATGGCCAAGGACTTTGACGAGATCGACCAGTACAACGTGGATGCCGACCACCTGTTTTCATACGTTTACGAGGAAAAGAAGATCGGCGCTTGGCACCTCGACGAGGCCGTAACCAAAAAGGAAGAGGAGTATCTCAGCTTTTTCAAGAGTCTGCAAGGATATTATAAAAAATTAAGGGAACGTCTTGAAAGCCAAGGAAAAGGCTATTACGGAATGATTACCAGGAAGTTAGCCAACCTTGACGATCAAGAACTGGTCAAGCGCGTCAAGCAGCGTAAGATCATCTTTGCGGGTTTCAATGCCCTCACCACCACCGAGCAGCGCATCATCGACAAGCTTTTCCGCAACGGTTTGGCCGAGGTCATCTGGGATTTCGACCGCTATTATGTCGACGATCCCCACAACGAAGCCGGACTTTTCGCTCGGCGTTACATCCAAAATGACGTGCCTTGGAAGCCCACCGTTTTTTCCGACAGTCTCCTCTCCGACCCCAAGAAAATCCACTTGATAGGAGTTACTGGTAACACCATACAATCCAAAGCGTTACAAAGCTTACTTCAAGTAGAATGTCAAGCGGATATTGCAGTGATTTTGGCTGATGAAAACCTGATGATTCCCGTGTTGAACGCCATCCCTGACGAGCCCCGTTACAACGCCGTGAAGGTCTCCATGGGCTATCCATTGCGCCAAACATCGCTGAGCCATCTCGTTTCGGCTTATTTCATCCTCCGCCGCAAGGGTCGCCAAGTCCGTAACGAAGGTTGGTACCTCTGGCCCATCCTCCGAATCCTGGATTTGGAGCTGATCAAGGTTGTTTTCAACAAGCAGGAAATCAGCGAGTTGGATGCATACAAAACCCATGTCATTGAAAAGTCCATCTTCATCTACAAAGCTTCTGACTTCGAGCAGTTTTGCCAAAGCGAGGATTTGCGTGAGTTCATGAAACTGCTGCTGGAATCGTCGTTGACCAAGCTTTTGGCGTTCATAGCCAACAAGATACAATCGTCGGATGACAATAAGGCCAAGCTGTTTTTGCTCAATCAGATCAGCGAGACTGGCAAGGCCATCAACCGACTGAAGGACATCCTGGAGCGCTATCATCACGATGTCAACAGCTTGGAGGAATGGGAGATCCTTTACCGCTTGGTGTCAGGCAACACCAGCATCAAGCTCAACAGCAGCTCCACCAACGGCTTGCAGCTCATGGGGCTGCTGGAGGCCCGCAACCTCGATTTCGACACGCTTTACATGATCGGGGTCAACGAGGGTGTGCTGCCTACCGACAAATCCAACGCCAGCTTCATCCCCTACCACATCCGCATGGAATGTCATCTGCCTGGTTATCAGGAGAAACAGGCCGTTTTCGCCTACCACTTCTACCGGCAGCTGCAAGGCTCCAACCGCATGTATTTCATCTACAACGCCAGCGATGCCGAATCAGGCGGCGAACCGAGCCGATTCCTACTTCAACTCAAGTATGAGCTGGCCAAGCGCAACCCCAAGGTGGATCTTAATGAGGAGACCTTCAGCAACCGGACGGAGAAGTCGCTCGTACCCGATCAACTGGTGGCCCATAAGACCGGCGAGGTCATGAAAAAGCTGCTGGAAAAAGCCCAGACCGACAATGTTCGCTATGCCTTGGCACCCACCTCGCTGTCGGCCTTCATCCAATGCCCGATGCGCTTTTACCTCAAGTATCTCATGCGCATCGAGGACCGCCGCATGGAAGAGGAAACCCAAAACAACGTCATCGGGAGCATTGTTCACAATACGCTGGAAGAACTTTACAAAGGCTATCTTAACACACTGATAAATAAGGATTTATTTATTAATCAAATCAAACATTCCCAAGCCAAATACCTGGAAAAAACCATTGCCAAAACTTTCAGTCAAGGTCTGCCTGACGTTGGTTACAACTACCTCAACAGACTGACCATCGACAAGCTGTTTGCCAACTATCTCAAGTATGAGGAAGCTGACATCCAGAAGCATGAGCTGTGCATCCTCGACGTAGAGCACACCTTACACACCAAGCTCACTGTCAACGGATTAGACTGCACCATTGCCGGCAAGGCCGACCGCATCGATCGCCACGACGGCATCGTCAGGATCATCGATTACAAAACCGGCATCTTGAAGGACAATGAAGTGAAGGTGCCTAACCAGATCGACAGCGTTGCCGACATTCCAGAAAAGGCCATGCAGCTGCTGATTTACAAATATTTATACCTGAAAACGCATCCCGAGGTAAAACCTGAAACGGTCACCGCTGCCCTGTTTGGATTGAAGAACCAACGCGTCTGTTTCGATCTCAAAATCGAACATCCCGACCTGAATAACTACTTCATGGCCACCATGGACAAGCTTCTGAGCGAAGTCCTCGCCTCTTTGCTTGATCCTAATCAGCCCTTCGGCCAGCCTAAAGACACCAAGGTCAAGCCTTGCCATTTCTGCGATTTCAAGGACATTTGCGCGAATACCGCAACAGGAGCACAACTGGCAGATGATCGCTAAAGCCGCCCAAATACTTTGGCCCAAGATAGGTTCGGTTCAATTTCAACCCGTGATAAGTGGCGTCTTCAGTTAACAACATGGGCTCATGAATAATTCTAGCATCACTTGAAGTACAATATAATGAATCATTGTTTATCAATGATTTACTAACAATGATTTGATCGAATACCGACCACGATTCCTGATGTTTCAACGTACCTTTGAAGCCCAACTCACTCGACCTTGCAAACAAGTTGACCAGCAGGTCATCGTCACCCATTTCCGACAGATGTTTGGCACCCAACACCTGACGGATGCACGGCGCGTCAGGCGTGTCGTTGAAGTCGCCCATAATGATGATCTTGGCTTCAGGCACCACCGCAACAATCGAGTCCACTTTTCTCCTAACGATGCCGGCGGCACAATTGCGAGCCTCCACAGTCTCCAGCTCCCCTCGGTATTTCGATGGCCAGTGGTTCACAAAACAATGGATCGTGTCGTTTCGATCATCGATGAACTTGGCATAAAGAATATCCCTTGAAATCATGGCTGTATCATGGGGATTAGTGAACGGAATCGCCTCACTATGAATCAGTTGAAACAGGTCTTTCGAATAGATGATGGCCGGATCGATCCCCCGTCGGTCGGGACCGTCGAAATGAACCCAACGGTAGTTGAAACGTTTCAGCGGCGTTTGTCCAAACAAGGCGTTCAACACATATTCGTTCTCCACCTCGCACACGCCCATGATGCCGATTGCCTGAGCCTTTGAGAAGGCTAAAATGGCCTTATAGAGGTTGTTGCGTTTCGCGTAAAAGCGTGTCTTCGTCCAATGTTGGCCGCCATTCTCGGTGAATTCATTGTAGATGCGCGTAGAGTCCACAAAGGGATCGAAAAAATTCTCCATGTTCCAAAAAGCCACCATCACCGAATCGGGAGGCGGCGATAAAAACATCATTATCAATAAAATACAATATTTCATATCTAAATTAATTTGCTCTACAAATATATATACAACAATTAATACTTGCAATTTTTTTGTAACATTTCAGAAAAAAAGTTACTTTTGCATGACCAGACACGAGATACAAATGGACGACAAAATCAAGGAAGCGGCTCGCATCCTATCGGGAGCCAAAAAAATTGTGGGATTCACCGGCGCCGGCATGTCGGCCGAGAGTGGCATTCCGCCATTCAGGGGCGAAGGTGGCATTTGGAACAAGTACGATCCCAACTCGCTCAACATCGAGTATTATTACCGGCACACCCAGGAGTCGTGGAACATTATCCGCGAGGTGTTCTACAACTATTTCAACAGCACCAAATTGCGTCCCAATCCGGGTCATGAGGTGTTGGCCAAATGGGAGAAGGAAGGACGGTTGAGTTGTGTGATCACCCAAAACATCGACGACCTGCATGCAGTGGCGGGCAACGAGCACATCTATGAGTTCCATGGCAACATGTCGCGTTTCGTGTGCAGCAAATGCGGCGAAAAGTTCCCCGCCACGGGTATCCCGATGAACGAAAAACCACCCCACTGCTTGAACTGCGGAGGCCTGCTGAAGCCTGATTTCATCTTCTTTGGCGAAGGCATTCCCGAGAAAGCCTATTACGGTTCCGTGAATGCCGCCGAGAATTGCGACGCCTTTGTCATCATCGGCACATCAGGCCAAGTCAGTCCGGCCAACATGATCCCAGGCATCGCCAAGCGCCATGGCGCCAAAATCATCGAGATCAACCTGGAGCCGTCCACCTACACCAATTACATCACCGACATCTATCTGCAAGGTAAGTCGGGTGAGATCCTGCCTCAAATCGACGCCTTGATGGAACGTTGATCAGCTTTTGCCCAACACAAAAAAAGTCGGCACCTGACGATGCCGACTTTAAAGCCATTCCCAAAATCTCAAATATAATATAAAAGCCTGGAATTCTTCGAAATCAGTGGAAGAATGGCTGTATTACTTTGCCGAAGCCAACTCTTCGTCGATGGCTTCATAAACCGAATTGTTGCTCTTGTATTCAGGTACGATTTGCTTCATCTTGCGGACGGTGTCCATGTTGTTGAACAGCTTGGAGATATCCACCAGCTCTTCGATGTCACGGCTCACTTCGTCGTATTCATACTCACGCACCTGGGCGATACGGATCTTCTCATGGAAGGTCGGCTTGGTGCCTTCGAGCTCGTTGAGCACCTCCTCGTAAAGCTTCTCGCCTTCGCGGAGGCCAGTGAACTTGATCTCCACGTTTTTGGCACCTGACAAGGCGATCATACGTTTGGCCAGATCAGCGATCCTCACGGGCTTGCCCATGTCGAACACGAAGATTTCGCCTCCGTTGCCTTTGGTACCGGCCTCAAGCACCAGCTTGCAGGCCTCGGGGATAAGCATGAAGAAGCGTACGATGCGCTCGTCAGTGACAGTGACAGGACCGCCTTTCTTGATCTGTTCACGGAACAGCGGAATCACCGAGCCATTGGAGCCCAACACATTACCGAAACGCGTGGTCACAAACTGGGTGTATTCCACTTTTTTACCCGTCTTATGCTGTTCTTCAAAGGCTTCGAGTTTCAGTTTGCGGTCAAGGCTTTGCACATAAATCTCGCAGATACGTTTCGAGCAACCCATCACGTTGGTCGGATTGACAGCCTTATCGGTGGAGATCATCACGAATTTCTTGGCTCCGTATTGCACACTCATGTCGGCAATCACCTTGGTGCCGTAGACGTTGTT
The DNA here is from genome assembly GCA_017645245.1 of Bacteroidales bacterium. Classification (GTDB taxonomy): domain Bacteria; phylum Bacteroidota; class Bacteroidia; order Bacteroidales; family F082; genus Limimorpha. The sequence goes on along the minus strand of JAGCPG010000029.1, from coordinate 28,172 downwards.
CATCACGGCCTCGCTGGGGTTGTCCTCCATCATCGGGACGTGCTTGTAGGCAGCGGCATGGAACACATAATCAGGCCTGAAGGTGCTGAATACGGCTTCCATCCTGGTCCTGCGGCTGATGCTGGTCACCACCACCTCGCATGGCACATCGGGGAACTGACTGGCCATCATCAGGCGGATATCGTGTTGGGGCGTCTCGGCCTGATCAATGAGCATCATCTTGGCCGGATGGAAGGCGGCCACCTGACGGACGATCTCTGCGCCGATGGATCCAGCCGATCCGGTGATCAACACACGTTTTCCGGTGAGTTGTGCTTCCACCGACTTCAAATCCACATGTATCTGTTGACGCGGCAGCAAGTCCTCAACACTCACCTCTTTCAGCTGCATCCCATTGTTGTCATCTAAGTTGAGTTCTCCGTCCTTGACATTGGCTTCTTTCTCCAGCTGAGCCATATAGATCTTGCAACCTGCTCCGATCAGCGTATCCTGGATCTTCTGGTTGTTACGGAAGTCGTCCACGCGCAAGGGGCTCACCAAAACAGCTTCGATGTGCATTTTCTTCACAATGGCAGCGAAGTCCTCATCCGGGTTGAACACTTTCACGCCCATGAGGCTCATATTGCGAATGCGGGGCTCGTGCGAGATGAATCCACACAGCTCATACTGTGCGGGCTTCTGCATGAGTATGCTTTTCGCCAGACCCACACCACCCGTCAAGGCGCCGTAGATCAGCACTTTGGTCTTCTTTGTTTTCGATTCGGTAAGCTCAAAGAGTGTCCTCACCATGAGTCGCATCAACCATTGCAACATGGTAGCCACCACAAAAGCGGCCACGATGGCGATGGGCGACAGGGCGCTCAATTGCAACACGTCGAGTTGCCGCAACAATAACCAGCTACCCAAGGCCAGTGCCAAGGACACCATGTTGGCGTAGGCCACTTTCATGAGGTCCACCAAGCTGGAGTATCGCACCACGCCTGAATAGGTCCTGAAGATCTTGGCCCCCACCCAACTAAGCAAGGCGTACATCAATGAGGTCAGCATCACGTCGTCACGATGGTGGAACATCACCACGGTACGGTTCTGCACCCAATAACAGAAAATGCACGAGAACAGAACGATGATGGCGTCCAGCAACAGGATGCACCAATAAGGCAGCACCGATTTATTGAAATACCAGCCCGTTATCCTCGTGAGCCAATTTCGGTTTTCCAAATCACGCATTTTTTCGAAGAATATTTAGCCAATTAAGCTTTCGTCTGCAAAGTTATAAAATTCCTGCCGAAAAAAAAAAAAAAATGCTACTTTTTATCAACTAAAACCTTAATAAAAAAAAGAGAATTAGAGATTCGCAAATCCCTAATTCTCCATAAATTGACTAAAGATGTATTACTTCCTGATCTTTCCGGGATATTCCTTCAAGGCTTCTTCGAGGCACTTGATGGCGGCTTTCAGGTCGTCGATGCAGATGCAATAGGTGATACGGGCCTGGTGGCGTCCTTTCTCGGGATCGGCATAGAAGCCGGTGGCGGGAGCCAGCATCACGGTGGCGCCATTGTAGCTGAAGTCGGTGAGCAGCCACTGGCAGAACTTGTCGCTGTCGTCGATCGGCAGGTCGATCACGGTGTAGAAGGCACCCTTCGGCATCGGGCAGAAGCAGCCCGGGATCTTGTTGATGCCCTCGACGATGACGTTACGGCGAGCGATGTATTCGTTATACACAGCATCAAAGTACGACTGAGGCGTGTCGACAGCGGCCTCGGCAAAGATCTGACCGAAGCTCGGTGGCGACAGACGGGCCTGAGCCAGACGCATGGCGATGGCGTAGACCTCGCTGTTACGGGTCACCATGCAACCTACACGGGCACCGCAAGCGCTGTAACGCTTTGAGACGGAGTCGAACAGGATGGTGTTGCGCTCCAATCCTTCAAGTTGCATCACGCTGAAGTGCTTGTGACCGTCGTAGCAGAACTCACGATACACCTCGTCGGCGAAGAGATACAGGTCGTACTTCTTCACCAGACCGGCGACCTTCAGCAGCTCCTCGTGGGTGTAGAGGTAACCCGTGGGGTTGTTGGGGTTGCAGATCATGATGGCCTTGGTGCGTGGTGTGATGGCCTTCTCGAAGTCCTCGATGGGCGGCAGGGCAAAGCCCGTACGGATGTCGCTCGGGATGGTGACGATCTTGGCATCGCACAGCTTGGCGAAGGTGTTATAATTGGTGTAATACGGTTCCGGGATGATGATCTCGTCGCCAGGATTCAGGCACACGGTGAAGGCCATCTGAAGGGCCTCGCTGCCGCCGGTGGTGACGATGACCTGGTTAGGTGTCACATCAATACCATTCCGGTGATAGTAGTTGCACAACGCGCGACGATACGACGGAATACCAGCTGAGTGGCTGTACTCCAACACACCATGGCTGGCCGGGAGTTCCAGGGCGGTCTCCGACAAAGCCTTCAAGGCTGCCTTGGGGGTCTCGATGTCGGGCTGACCGATGTTGAGGTGATACACGTGGATACCGCGTTCCTTGGCGGCATCGGCAAAAGGCACAAGCTTACGGATTGCCGACTGTGGCAGATCCAAGCCCTTTTTGGAAATCTGTGGCATATAGATTTTTACTTAAACTATTGATTCTTAATTGTTTTTCACCGGTGATCCTTCCATTTCCTTTTCTGGGACCATCTCTGTGGGTTGAGGCAACACTGTGCCCTTGATGCGAAGCACCACGGAAGCGTTGACCTTGGCGTTCGAAGTCACCGTGATGGTCTTATTAATGGCACCCACCTTGGTGGTCTTATAGGTCACCTTGATCACCTCCGACTCGCCGGGCAGGATGGGCTCCTTGGGCCATGTGGGGACGGTGCAGCCGCAGCTCGACTTGGGTTTCTGAAGGATCAGCGGCTCATTGCCGGTATTGGTGAAGCGGAATTCGCACTCGCCGTTGCCGTTGTAAGGCACCTCGCCGTAATCGTGAACCAATTTTTCAAATTCAATTTCAGGGCCATTTTCTGAGACCTTCTCTTCCTGTGCCATGGCAACACCGGCCATCATCACGAGGATACCGATCAATAATGCTAACTTTTTCATATTTGATTGAGTTTAAAGATGTGCAAATGTATAAATATTTCTTTTAATACGAACAAAAAATTAAAAAGTTCAAAAACCATACCAAAAAATTTTCCGAAAACTCTTGCACGAAACAAAAAATGTAGTACTTTTGCACCCGCAATAACGGCGGGATAGCTCAGCAGGTTAGAGCGTCGGATTCATAACCCGGAGGTCTCGAGTTCAATTCTCGATCCCGCTACACCCAGAAAAAGCCATCAAAACTGATGGCTTTTTTTCATGAAATAAACTCTCGAATCATTGATGTCTGCGGGATTTCCTTGTCAGGTACCGGCGTGAAATAATGGATGAAATGCAATAGGCGATGCGCCTCGGTGTAGGCCGAGCAGTTCTTCGGAACGCTGGTGAGAATGGCCTCCGCATGGTTGCGCATCACGGCAAACTCGATCAGATAGGATGAGTTGAACATCATGTCGGCGTTCTCCTGGTAAGGATAGATCCATTGTTCCTCGGCGGCGATGACGTTGGGCCACTGCTCGATGGTCTGACGGGCGGTGAATGCACCTTTATTATAATCACGCACGATACGGCGAAGCAGCCGGTTGTCGGAAGTCGGGATGATGTTGTGGTCATCCAGAGAAGTGCTGGTAAGCGTATTGATGAAGATACGGAACTTCAGCACATCGGCGATCTGGTCGGTGAGTTTCGGGTTGAGCGCGTGTATACCCTCGAGCAGCACCACGTTATTGGAATCCAGATGCAGCTTCTTGCCATTGTATTCCTGCCTTCCCGTCACGAAGTTAAACTCCGGAATATCCACCGTCTCGCCATTGAGCAGACGCAGCAAATCACGTTGCAGCTCCTCGTGTTTCACGGCCTCGAAGTTATCGAAGTCGTAAGCGCCATTGGGCAACTCGGGTGTATCTTCACGATTGACGAAATAGTCGTCGGTTGAAAATGACAGCGGCTTCAGTCCGCAGGCCAGCAACTGGATGCTGAGACGTTTGCAGAAGGTGGTCTTGCCACTGCTGCTGGGACCCGTGATGAGCACCACACGCACGCCGTTCTCACCTTGGTAACGCTTGTGGATCTCCTCGGCAATCTGAACGATTTTCTTCTCTTGCAGCGCTTCGGACACCTTGATCAAGGTACTGGCAAAGCCATTGAGGCATGCCTGGTTGACATCGCCCACATTGTTGAGGCCCATGATGATGTTCCACTTCAGGTTCTCGTTGAACATCTCGAAGGTCTTGGGCTGCGGGACAAACGGCGCCAGTCGGCTGGGATCATGCTGATCGGGTACACGGAGCAGCAGTCCGTGGTAATAGCGTTCCAGTCCCCACAACTTAAGGTAGCCTGCCGATGGCACCAGACGGCCGTAGTAATAGTCGGCGGTATCGCCCAAGGTATAATAGTCCATGTACACCTGACCACTCGACTCGATGAGCTTGACTTTGTCATCATAGCCACGTTCGCGGAAGATGCGCACGGCCTCCTCGGTCTGCACTTCGAAACGGTGGAACGGGATGTCCTTGTTGACGATCTCCTGCATGCGTTGGCGGATGCGTTCGATGTCGTCGTCGGTGATCTCCGAGTCGTCAGCCTTGTGGAAGTTGCAGAAATAGCCGTTGGAAATGGCGTTTTCCATGTAAATCTTGGAACCGGGGAACACGTCGCGGGCGGCTTTGCTGAGCAGGAAGCAGAGCGAACGGAAGTAGATGCGCGCACCCGAGGGATCACGACCGTCAACATACTCGATGTCGCGGTTGTTGTAAACCCGGAACTTTAGACCCTGAGGCACATTGTTCACGCGAGCCGAGACAATCTCGTAAGGTTTTTCAAATTCAAACTCAGGAAGCATCTCCTGAAGCGTTGTCCCTTCGGGAAAGCTCTTCGTGGTCTTGGTATTACGGCAATAAACTTGTAACATGGTCAATTGAGCAAAGTGTTTTTGACCACGCAAAAATAACACAAAACAAACGGAAAACAAACAATTGTTCCCAAAAACTTTGTACTTTTGTCATTTTGAACAATGAACTAATTAAAAATAGAATGATTATGGTTAAAGCATTACAAAGATTCATGAGAATCACCGCACTGGCAATCGCGTTGTTTGCGGTTTCGTTTGGCGCCAAGGCCCAAACATGGTACGTCATGGGCGAATACATTTGGAGTCCGCCTCATCCCCAAGGAACGTACGAAGAGCTTCATTATCAAGCCGAAGACGTGGAGATCTACGGAATGGAATACCACACCGTCTACATCCATGGACAGGGAGTCCTGCTCGGTGCCTACCGCAACGAAGACAACCAGGTTTATTACTGCAAATGGAATGGCAACGCCTACGAAGACGAGGTGATGCTCTACGACTATGACCTCGAAGAAGGCGACTTCTTCAATGAGGATGACGATCACCCGATGCAGGTCACCGCTGTGTCGACCATCACCGACAACCAAGGCGTTCAACGCAAGAAAATCGAATTCTCTTTCATTGGTCTTGAGGATGAAACCGAATTCTGGATCGAGGGCGTCGGCAGCAGCAAAGGCTTCGTCAACAGCGGCAACTACACGCCGACCAGCGACGGCGCCATCTTCCACCTGCTCTGCTACCACGTCGACAACGGGGTCATCTACGTGAATCCCCAGTATAACACCTGCGACATCGATGAGGTCAACGAGAACAAGGTTGAAAACGGCCTCAGCATCTACCCCAATCCTGCAAGCAATATTGTTAAAATATTGAATACCAATGATTTAAAAATCAACAAGATCGAAATCATCGATTTACTTGGCCGCACCCTCATCAGCTCCGACAACTGCGACGAGATCAACATCTCCAGTCTCCCGGAAGGCCAGTATTTCGTGAAGATCCAGGGCGAAACCACCATCGTGAGAAAACTATCCATTTCCAAATAAAAAGTCCTATTAACATGAGAAAACACATAATCCCCACCTTATTCATGATCACTTGCATCATCGCATCGTGCAACACGCAAAAGCCTGAGACTGAACCCAAAGGCCAAGAAAAAATCGGCCCGAAAGAGCTCACTTTGAACTCGGACATCATGACACCCGAAGTGCTGTGGAGCATGGGCCGCATCGGCGAATACAGCATCTCGCCCGACCACTCGCAGATCGTCTACAACGTGACGTATTACAGCGTTGAGGAAAACCACAGCGGCTCCACCTTATATATCATGAACGCCGACGGCAGCGACAACCGTGTGCTGTCAAACTCCGATAAAAGCGAATACAGCCCTCAGTGGCGCCCCGACGGCAAGAAGATCGGCTTCCTCTGCCCCGACAAGGACGGCTTGATGCAGCTCTGGGAGATCAGCCCCGACGGCTCCGACCGCCAGTGCGTGTCGAGCGAGACCGACGACATCAACGGCTTCCTCTATTCACCTGACGGCACCAAGCTCCTTCTTACCAAAGAGGTGAAGCTGAAAGAGACCGTGGCCGACATCTATCCCGACCTCGACAAATCGTCAGGCCGTATCAACAACGACCTGATGTATCGCCACTGGGACCAATGGGTTGACACCTACGGACACATCTTTGTGGGTGACTTCGTCAACGGAAGGCTGGTGAACACCAACGACGCCATGAAGGGTGAGCAATGGGAAGCTCCCGTGCGCCCCTTCGGCGGCATGGAACAGGTGCAGTGGCTGCCCGATGGCAAGAGCTTCGTATATTGCTGCCGTAAGAAGATCGGCAAGGAATACGCCCTCTCCACCAACACCGACATCTATCAGTACTTCATTGAAACCGGCGAGTGCAAGAACCTCACCGAGGGCATGATGGGCTACGACCTCAACCCTGTGATCTCGCCCGACGGCAAATACATGGCATGGGAAAGCATGGAACGCGACGGCTACGAGTCAGACAAGCAGCGCCTCTTCGTGATGAACTTCGAGACCGGCGTGAAGACCGACTACTCCGCCCGCTTCGACCAGTGCTGCACCGGCTTCAGCTGGGCCGACAACAGCAAGACCCTCTATTTCATCAGCGACGCTTACGCCACCGACCAGCTCTATTCGCTCAACATCGAGAACGGTGAAATCCAGAAACTGACGACAGGCGTACACAACTACGTCTCAGTGCATTACAACGGCGACCGTCTCATCGCCGGCCGCCAGTCGATGAGTCACCCGACGGAGCTGTTCAGCGTGAATCCCTCCACGGGTGAAGCCACCCAGGTCACACATATCAACGACAAGATCTTCGCGCAACTCACCATGGGTGAGGTCAAGGAGCGCTGGGTGAAGACCACCGACGGCAAGGCCATGCTCGTGTGGGTCATCTATCCGCCCCATTTCGACGCCAATAAGAAATACCCTGCCCTGCTCTACTGCGAAGGCGGACCGCAGAGCACCGTGAGCCAGTTCTGGTCATACCGCTGGAACTTCCAGATGATGGCTGCCAACGGCTATATCGTGGTCGCCCCCAACCGTCGCGGCTTGCCTGGCTTCGGTCAGGAATGGCTTGAAGAGATCAGCGGTGACTACGGCGGACAGTGCATGAAAGACTATCTCAGCGCCATCGACGAGCTGAAGAAGGAGCCTTACATCGACGAGAACCGCCTCGGTGCCGTAGGTGCCAGCTTCGGTGGCTTCAGTGTGTATTGGCTGGCTGGTCACCACGACGGACGCTTCAAGGCCTTGATCGCCCACGACGGCATGTTCAATCTTGATGCCCAATACCTTGAGACTGAGGAGATGTGGTTCGTAAACTGGGACCTTGGCGGCCCCTACTGGGATTGGAGCAACCCCACCGTCCGCAAGACCTACGCCAACTCGCCCCACCTCTTCGTTGACAAATGGACGGCTCCTATCCTCGTCATCCATGGTGGTTTGGACTACCGCATCTGCTTCACCCAAGGCATGCAAGCCTACAACGCCGCCATCCTGCGCGGTATCCCAGCCGAGTTCCTCTACTTCCCGGATGAGAACCACTGGGTGCTGAAACCCCAGAACGGCGTGCTGTGGCAGCGGAGGTTCTATAATTGGTTGGATAAATACTTGAAATAGGTGAGAATTGAGAGGTGAGAGGTGAAAGGTGGCTATCGCAGTCAAAAACCTCTCACCTTTCACCTCCTTTGCCTCACCACCTCAAAACAAACAATCCCAGTCGCCACAGAGACGTTGAGCGAATCAATGTCGCCAGGCATGGGAATCATGAGATGCTGGTCAAGGCGCTTGAGGTAAGCGGGACTGATGCCGTCCTCCTCGGAGCCCATCATCACACAAAGAGGGCCTGTGAGATCCGATTTCCACAGGCTCTCTTTGGCTTTTTCGGTGAAGCCCACCACACGTAGGCCACTGGCCTGAAGGAAATCGATGGCATCCTTCATGTTGTCGACACGGCACACATTTATTAATGACAAAGCGCCCGCAGATGTTTTCATGGCATCGCCATTGATCAAGGCGGAGCCTTTGGAGGGGATGACGATGGCATCCACGCCGGCGGCGTAGGCAGTACGGGCAATGGCGCCGAAGTTGCGCACGTCGGTCACGCGGTCGAGCATCAACACAAAGGGGTCCCTACCTTCCTCAAAAACGGCGGGAATCACCTTCTCCAACGGCTGGTATTCGATCGGACAGATGAAAGCGATGACGCCCTGATGGTTCTTGCGCGTCAGGCGGTTCATCTTCTCCATGGGCACATACTGCACGGGAATGCCGTTGGCGCGGCAGTGGTTGGCGATCTCAGTGATCTCTGGCGAACGCACCCCAGCTTGGATGAAAACCTTCTCGATCTCCTTCTGCGAACGTATCAACTCCAACACGGGATGCACCCCGAATATCATATTGTTTTTTTCGTTCAATTCCATTGTGAATGAATTTTCTTGCAAAAATAAAAATAAATGCAGTATATTAGCAACGGGAAAACAATAATCCATTTTTGATTTTAACTTATTGATTATGAAAACATTAAGAATTAATAGCATTTTGGTCACCCTGTTGTTGTGCGCTTGTACCGTCATGGGTTTCGCCCAAGTCAACCATGCCACACCCAAGGCAGGCCATCTGGTGACGGAAGATTTCATCCAGCAGAACCTCATCTATCCCGCATCGGACCTTGAAGCCGGCAACAAAGGCAAGGTGGTGGTGGCTTTCCATCTGGATGAGAAAGGCAACGGCAGCAACTATCAGGTGAAGGAATCGTTCAGCGAAGCTGCCAACGGCAACGCTTTGGACTTGGTGAAAAAGATCCTTTGGAATCCGGCCACCAAGAACATGCTTCCCGTGGAAACCGACATGGAGTATACGGTGGAATACAACGCCAAGGCCTACAAGCGCTATTGGAAGAAGCGCGAACGCGTGGCCGTTCCGTTGGCTTTGGAAGCCGACAGCAGCTATCAGATCTATGAGTTGCGTCAACTCGAAGAAGCGGCCAAGCCCTATTTCGCCGACGGCAGCACCATGCCCAACTACATCCTCTCGAACCTGAAATTCCCCGAAGCGGCCAAGGTTGGAGAGATCCACGGTACGGTGCGGCTGAACTTCGTGGTAGAGACCGACGGCAACGTGTCGAACATCACAGTGCAGAACTCGGTGGGCGGAGGTTGCGACAACGAGGCCATCCGGCTGCTGCAAGACACCCACTGGATCCCCGCGGTGAAAAACGGCAAATATGTCCGCAGCCACAACATGCAGGACATCACCTTCAATTTCGGGGAAAGAAACTATCAAGACGGAAATTCATATTAGAAACACATACCATGAAAAAACAATTCATTTTGGCGCTGGTGCTCCTGATGGGAGTCGGCGCGATGGCTCAAGAGGCGGAGACTCCTGCCCAGAACAGCCACTGGCACAGCAAAGGCAACATCGGATTGAATTTCTCGCAAGGCGCTTTTTCCAATTGGGCAGCGGGTGGACAGAACACCCTGGCGTGGCTGGGTACCTTCAACTATTCCGTCAACTATGCCAAAAACAACTTCAAATGGAACAACACCTTAAACACCGCCCTGGGTTACAGTTTCTTTGATTTCAAGAACAAGAAAGCCCCCATCAAGACCGACGACATGATCGAGTTCACCTCACTGGCGGGCTTAAAGGCCACAAAGACCCTGAATTACAGCGTGGAACTGGCCTTCCGTTCCCAGTTTGCCAACGGTTACGCTTACGATGTTGACTCAACCCATTACATCTCCAAATTCCTAGCTCCGGCTTATATCAGCTTGGGTGTTGGTATGGAATGGGTGCCCAACGATTATTTCTCACTCTACTTCTCTCCCCTCACCGGCCGTGTGACCATCGTCAACGACGACCGTCTGGCTGAGGAAGGCGCTTTCGGTGTGAATGAGCTGGACAAGAACGACACCATCGCCCACGCCAAGTTCAACAAGATCCGTTATGAATTCGGTGCCCGTGCCGTGGCCAAGTTCCAATATCCAATTTACACGAACATCAATTTCAACTCCAAACTCGAGCTCTTCTCCAACTATCTCAAGGATCCGCAATACATCGACGTGGATTGGCAGAACATGCTCGTCCTGAAAGTCAACTCATGGCTCAACGCCAATGTTGCCACACATCTCATCTACGACCGCGACATCCCATTTTATGATGAAAAAACCGGTGAAAGGATCGAGGGATCCAAAGTTCAGTTCAAGGAAGTGCTGAGCATCGGTTTCATGATCGGCTTGTAATGAAACGCATCGGCATCCTTTCTGACACCCATGGGATCATCATTCCCCAGGTCTTTGATTTCTTCAAGGACGTGGACGAGGTGTGGCATGCCGGTGACCTTGGAAATATAGCAGTTGCCGAACAGCTCGAGGCGTTCAAGCCGCTTCGGGCTGTTCACGGCAACATCGACGACTACATCGTCAGGCTGCAATACCCCGAAGACCTATTTTTCAAAGTAGAGGACGCTCACGTCTACATGACCCACATTGGAGGGTATCCCGGGCATTACATGCCTGAAGTAAAGATCATTTTGGAGGAAAAGAAGCCCGAGCTCTTCGTTTGCGGCCACTCCCACATCCTGAAAGTCATCTACGACAAAAAGCTTGACCTGCTGCATATCAACCCAGGCGCGGCAGGAAACTCAGGTTTTCAGAAGAAAACCACCATGATCCGTTTCGCCATCGACGGAAAGCAGTTCAAAGACATGGAGATCTTTGAAATTGACAGAAACAGGCTGTTTTAGGCTTATCTCAGCCTATTGATGGAACGCACCTTATCTATATCTTTCTTCAAGCCCGACGATCCCAACAACATCATGACCAGGGCGACCAACGGCAGGAAGACACCCCATGCAGGCCAACGGAACGATGGCGCAGCGGCAATGGGAGCACCCGTCTTCATCAGGTAATACACGAAAATCGTGGCAATCAGCACCACCGTCAAGGCGACATTGATACGCGAGAGCTTGAACAGTTTCACAAACTGATTCAGCTTCACCGCCCTGAAGATCGACATGGAGACATAGAAGCTGATCAGGATGATCGCCACCGTGAGGATCAAAAGCGGCAAAGCGTAGATCGCGCTGAACGGCAACTCGACGCCGGGTGCCACGGAAACCATGTTGATGCCATAAATGAAGAGTTTATAATAGGTGCCAAATTCATCAAGATAGCTGCTCAAAGGCATGAAAAACAACAGGCCGAGAACAACGGCCGAAAGGAAAAACAGGACGGATTGTGCTCTTTGTTTCATGATGTTCGTTTTAATTTTAGGCTGCAAAGATAATAATTTGGCGAAAAAAGAAGAAAAAACTTGCCAGTTTAGAAATTTTCATTATTTTTGCCGTGATTTTTGAAAGAACCTATCCAAAAATCCAATTCTCTTATTTTTCCTAAAACTTTTCAAATCCCTTTATGTATAACATTTATGAACTGAACGATAAGACTTTGGATGATCTGAAAATTATCGCCATTGAACTGGGAATCGACGATGAAGGTCGCACCAAGCAACAATTGATTTACGATATCATCGACCATCAGGTGGAGCATCCCGAGTCAATGAAAAAGGCTAACAAGGAAACGGACAATGCCCCGAAAAAACGTGGCAGAAAACGCAAAAACGAGAAAGTGGAACCGACCGAGGCTCCAGCAGAGCCAATCAAAGAAAAAACCGAGATAGAGCCCGCTCCCGCCAAGGAAAAGAAACAAAGACAGAAAAAGAACAACCAGCCTCAGAAGGATGAAGCTCCCAAAACACAGGAGATCCCCTTCCCCACTGAGGAAACACCTATAGATCACGGCCAACAAAGCGAGCCCAAGAAAAGGGAGAAACGCCCCAGAATCTCACGCGAGAACAAGGAGAACAACGTTCCCGTCGCCCCGATGCCCAAGGAGGCCACTGAGCCGATGGAGCACAAAAACCATCAGGAGCCCCAAAAAGAGCAAAGAGAGCCTAGGGAACAAAGGGAACCGAGGGATCAGCGAGAACAAAGAGAGCCGAGAGAGCCAAGAGAAAACAAGGAAAACAAGGAACATCAACAGTCCAAGAACAACAACAGCCAAAATAGCCAAAACGCCCAGAACAATCAAAATGTTCAGCGAGAACCCAAGGAACAAAAGGAGTTCAAGGAGCAGAAAGACCAGCAGGTTAATGTTGAAAAGGCTGAAAAACAGCGCCGCGACGAGATCCTTAATGAGTTCGACAGCGTGGTGGTGGCCGAGGGCGTGCTGGAAATCATGCCTGAAGGCTTCGGTTTCCTGCGTTCCTCCGACTACAACTACCTCTCCTCCCCTGACGACATCTACGTCTCCACTTCGCAGATCAAGCTGTTCGGCTTGAAGACCGGCGACACCATCCTGGGTGCCATCCGTCCCCCGAAGAGCGGCGAGAAATACTTCCCCTTGGTGCGTGTCGACTTCATCAACGGCCGCCGTCCCGAAGAGGTCAGGGACCGCATCCCGTTCGACTTCTTGACCCCATTGTTCCCGAATGAGAAGTTCACCATCACGGGCCATCAGGGCGGCACCATCTCCACCCGAATCATGGACATGTTTGCCCCCATCGGCAAGGGCCAGCGCGGCTTGATCGTGGCTCAGCCCAAGACCGGTAAGACCGTGTTGCTGAAGGAAGTGGCCAACGCCATCGCGGCCAACCACCCCGAGGTCTACCTGATCATCCTGCTCATCGACGAGCGTCCCGAGGAGGTCACCGACATGCAGCGCAGTGTCAACGCTGAGGTCATTGCCTCGACCTTCGACGAGCCCGCATCAAAGCATGTGCAGATCGCCAACATCGTGCTGGAGAAGGCCAAGCGCCTCACTGAGTGCGGTCACGACGTGGTCATCCTGCTCGACTCCATCACCCGTTTGGCGCGCGCCTACAACACCGTGTCGCCTGCCTCCGGCAAGGTGCTCACCGGTGGTGTGGAGGCCAATGCCCTCCAGAAGCCGAAGCGCTTCTTCGGCGCCGCCCGTAAGATCGAGAATGGCGGCTCGCTGACCATTCTGGCCACCGCCTTGATCGACACTGGCTCCAAGATGGACGAGGTCATCTTCGAAGAGTTCAAGGGTACTGGCAACATGGAGCTCCAGCTCGACCGCCGTCTCTCGAACAAGCGTATCTTCCCGGCCATCGACATCGTGGCTTCGGGCACCCGCCGCGACGACCTGCTGGTCGACGAGACCACCTTGGCACGCGTTTGGGCTCTGCGTACCCACTTCGCCGACATGACCCCTGTGGAAGCCATGGAATTCCTGAAAGACAAAGTCGCCAAAACCATCAGCAACGAAGAGTTCCTGATGAGTCTCGACAAATAAACCATGGGCAAACTGATCACCTTCTTGACCTTTTTCCTGATTTCCGTGCAACTGAAAGCGCAGGACGTTGCCATTCTCAACAGCATCGAGAACACCAACAGCAAGATCAAGACGTTTGAGGCCGACCTGGCAAACACCAACATCAAGCCTAAAAAGACTACCTTCCAAGAAGGCAAGCTCCTCTTTGTGGCCCCAAAGAAGTTCTCCGCCCAGTTTACCTCAGGCAAATACATGATCGTCAACGAGAACCGGATCAAGGCCAACATCGGTATGTTTCATGGTACCTTCCGACTCAGGGAAGGCGGCATGATAAGGTCACTGTCCAACGTCTTCCTCTACGGCTTCCAAGGCCGCATCAGGGATCTGGCCAACGAAAACGGATACACCCTCTCCACCAAGACCGAGAATGGCTTCCATATCGTCATCGGCACGATCAAGAAAAAGAGTTTGTTGGGCGTCGGCTTTCAACAGGTGTTCTTCAAGTACTACACCGACAGCTTGCTGCTCAAGGAGATCGTCCTATACGATTACAATGGCAACAAAGATATCTACACCATCTCCAACGTCAAATACGACGTGGCGGTGGACAAGAGCAAGTTTGAGTTTTAATAGATCGTTTTCAGGTCATCCGTGGTGAGTCCGTTGAAGTCACCCGAACTCATAAAAGCGCCAACGACATTGTGCCGTTGGCCTTTTTCTATTAGTGCCATCAACTCAGCCTTGTTGTGCACCACCTTCAGGTCGGGACGGCCAAAGCCTTCAACGATACGGGAATCAGGCATCAATTCCAGCTTCTTGATGGCCACGGCATGGGGATCGTAGAACACAATGGCTTGATCGGCCAGCTTCAAGGCATCGCGGTAATGGTCAATGAAGACCTCGCTCAGGCTGCTGTAGGTATGCAGCTCGAAGACCGCAAGCAGGTGTTTCTCTGGGAATTGCTCACGCAAGGCCTTCACGCTGGCGTTCACCTTGGAAGGCGCATGGGCAAAGTCACGGAAGATGAGATTGTCGCCGTTTTCAAACAGCAGTTCCAGACGTCTGGCTGCGCCTTTGAATGAGGCGATGGCAGCGTAAAACTGTTCGTCGGTCACGCCCAGCTGGCGGCACACCAAACGCGCCGCATTGATGTTCTTCATGTTATGGCTGCCAAACACGCCCACTTCCCTCCTGCTGCCATCGGGCAACAATAAAGTGGCTTTTAAGCCGTCACTCTCGAAAGGATGCACGCCATAACCAAAGGTCTTACAAGCGGCACCTTGGGCGATCTTCTCCGCCTCCACGTCCGTTTGATCGTAGATCAGGCAGCCGCCCTGCTCGATGGTACGCACGAAGATACGGAACTGCTCCAGGTAGTTGTCGAAGGTCGGGAACACATTGACGTGATCCCAGCCGATGCCGCTGATGACGGCGATATGCGGATGGTAATGGTGGAACTTCGGCACACGGTCGATGGGCGAAGTGAGGTATTCATCCCCTTCCATCACCATGTACTTGGCCGATTCGCTGAGGCGCACCATCACGTCGAAGCCCTCCAGCTGGGCGCCCACCATGAAGTCCGTCTCGATGCCCACCTGCTTCAGCACATGCAGGATCATCGAAGTGATGGTCGTCTTGCCGTGGCTACCACCAATAACAATGCGGGTCTTTTCCTTGCTTTGTTCGTAGAGGTATTCGGGATAGGAATACACCTTCAATCCCAGTTCCTGGGCCCGCACCAGCTCAGGGTTGTCGATGCGGGCATGCATACCCAGAATGACGGCATCGTAAGTGTTGTCGAGCTTTTCGGGATACCAACCCCATTGCGGCGGCAGGATGCCTTCCTTGGCGAGACGGCTCTTCGACGGCTCAAAGATCTCATCGTCCGAACCCGTGACTTCATATCCCTTGCGGTGCAAGGCAATGGCGAGGTTGTGCATGGCACTGCCTCCTATGGCGATAAAATGTACCTTTTTCATGTTTGATGAATTTGAAGCCGTAAAGGTACGATTTTTTAACGTAATTTTGCCCCATGGAAGAAAAAGAAGAAAAATATCGGCTTCTGTTGAAGCAGGCGCAGTCGCTGGTCGCCGACGAGACCAACCTGATCGCCAACCTGAGCAACCTCAGCTCGTTGATCCATTTCACCTTTGATTTCTGGTGGACCGGATTCTATTTTGTGGACGGCAAACAATTGGTGTTGGGCCCCTTCCAAGGTCCTTTGGCTTGCACCCGAATCCCCTACGGCAAAGGCGTTTGCGGCACGGCATGGGCAGAAAAGAAGACCCTGGTGGTGCCCGATGTGGAGCAGTTTCCGGGACATATCGCTTGCAGCAGCGAGTCACGGAGCGAGATCGTGGTGCCCATCTTCAAGGATGGCGAGGTCTGGGCCGAGTTGGACATCGACAGCAGGGAGCTGAACACGTTTGATGAGATCGACAAGCAATGGCTGGAGAAGATCGTGATGGAGGTGAGAGGTGAAAGGTGAGAGGTGAAAGGTTAAATCAAAGCATACTGAAGCTGGCGATTCCGAACATCGTCAGCAACATCACCGTGCCTTTG
This sequence comes from Bacteroidales bacterium, assembly GCA_017645245.1. Classification (GTDB taxonomy): domain Bacteria; phylum Bacteroidota; class Bacteroidia; order Bacteroidales; family F082; genus Limimorpha. The sequence continues at coordinate 11,827 of JAGCPG010000029.1, read as the reverse complement.
CTGGGGCTGGTGGACATGATGCTGATGGGGCATTTGGACTCAGTGGCGTACATCGGCGCCATCGGGCTGGGCGGCACCATTTTCAGCGTGCTTTATTCCATTTTCAGCTTCATGCGGGCGGGCACGACAGGCTTTACGGCGCAGGCCTACGGAGGCCAAGACCATCAGGAAATCTCCTACGCTTTCTACCGTTCTATTTGCATTGCCCTGATCGCCACCTTGATCGTTCTAGGCTTGCAGCGACCCATCGAATGGATTGCCATGCAGCTTTTGAACGGCAGTCCTGAAGTCCTTGGATACACTTCGGAATACTACAGGGTTAGGATTTGGGCGGCACCCGCCGTGTTGAGTCTCTACACCTTCAACGGCTGGTATATCGGCATGCAGAACACCACCATCCCCATGGTGATCGCCATCCTGATCAACGTGGTCAACATCGGGCTCAGCGTGCTGTTTGTCAACGTGTTCCACCTCGGTGTGACAGGCGTGGCCTTAGGCACCGTGATCGCGCAATACGTCGGCTTGTTGACGGCAGTGGTCTTCATGTTGGCGAAATACCGCCGTTACCTCGTCAAGGTCGAAAAGCGAATCCTGTTGCAGGCCGACAAGCTCAGGCGTTTCTTCAAAGTGAACACCGACTTCATGATCCGCAGCATTTTGCTGGTGTTGACCATCGCTTTCTTCACCAACCAGAGCGCCAAGCTAGGCGACGACATCCTGGCGGTCAACATGATTTTGATGCAGTTCTTCTACATCTTCAGCTATTTCACCGACGGATTCGCCTACGCCGGCGAGGCTTTGGTAGGACGTTTTGTTGGCGCCAAGGACCATGTCCATTTGAAAAAGACGGTTAAGTATCTGTTGCTTTGGGGTTTGGGCTTGAGCGTGCCCTTTACCCTACTCTATTGGGCATTTCCCGAGACTTTCATCCATTTGATCTCCGACCGTCCCGAGGTGGCATTACAGGCCCGTCCCTATTATCTTTACATGGTTTTGATCCCCGTGATCACCTTTGCCGCCTTCATCTGGGACGGCATCTATATCGGCGCCACGGCAGCCCGAGGCATCCGCAACACCATGTTGATCGCCTCGGTGGTTGTTTTTCTACCCGCTTGGTATTTCCTGATGCCCGCGTATGGCAACCACGGTTTATGGATTGCTTTTCTCCTTTTCATGATCGCCCGAGGCGTTAGCATGAGTTTAATGGCAAAAAAGAGTATCTTTGCAGCATGAAAGCCTATTCGATCAGGATTTACGGTCGCGTGTTCAACGTCGGTTTTAGGCGTTACGTACACCGTTATGCCATTGATTGCCACGTCAATGGTTATGTGGAGAACGACCGCACTGACGGATGCGTCCACATCGAGGCCGAAGGCGAAGAGTCTGATTTAGTCCGTTTCAGCATCCTTTGCGGCGAAGGCACACCCTATTCCAAGGTAGTAGACATGAAGATCGAAGCCAAGGAGCCAACCGGGAAATACGAGGGGTTTGAGGAGATTAGGTAAGGAGAAAAGAAAAATAAAAGTGCATTATCAGTAAAGCGGAAAGCGATGAGGAATCATATTTAATTAAAACAGACAGAGGTTTTTAAACTATTCAAGGCTGAGTTTTGAGGCAACAACTGTAAATGTTGAAGACGTCCGACGATAATTGCAGGATGGGTTTGATACTTTTTCGCCAATTGAATAATCAAATCGGTTTGAACGGTCTTTCCGCACATCTTACTAATAATAGCCTGTTCCTTCTTTTTGTCAAGTAAGATTTCTGAAGCAAAACGATCCGCTTCCTGTTCTTTATCTTTTTGTTGGTCAAGATACTCCACATCTTCCAAAAACACATCTTTTTTCCCATGCAAGAGAATGTGTCCTATCTCATGAAAGAAGGAAAACCAAAACACGTCATTACGTTTCTGACGGTCTGTCATTTGAATACAAGGTGAGTCATCGATCCATCGGGCACATCCATTCACAGGAGCATGAGGAATATGGTTGATATAGATCAACTTCACACCAGCATCGGAACACAGCTCTTTTAATCGAATCTCGAAGCCATCCGGCTGTAATTGCACTAACTTCAACATCCGAGGGAGTTTTTCTTTCAACCGCTCCGCCGAGAAGCTATTAGTCGTATTTATTTTTTCTGCCAAAATTTCCCCTTGTCGCAGCCACGCAGAGATGGCATGAGGATCTTTTGTGCCCGACAATGAAAGCCTAAATTCCGACTTCAGAGCCTGATTCAGGAATAAGTTTTCCCAAGCGTTGGCTGTTGTGATTTTAAAAAACGACAAAAGGTTCGTGTTTTTCTCACTGACTTTGCGAGTCTCCGGAACCCATCCCAGTTTCGCCATAATTGAATAAGGGAAACTATTAGCCCAGACGATGGTTTCTTCGTCGTTGAGGATTGATTCACGCTTTTGGCGTGCTACATACTCATTGTAGTTTCGCTGAAGATTCAACCACATGTGAGCCGGAATCATGGTGATCTGTTCAAAAGCAACAGCCATGTCAGGAGTCAATGAGCTATCGCCCATCAACACCGCATTGATTGTTTTCTCAGGCTTTGAGGTCCTTACAGCGAATTCTTTCACGCTCATTCCCATTTCGTCCAGTTTCTCCCTCAACGTAATTCCTGGATGGAAAGCGTACACTGCTCTAAATTTTTTCTTTTGTGCCATGGCTAATTAGCGAAAGTCAAATCCATTTGTAAAGTGTTTTCGTTTGCAAAATTAATAAAATTTTAAATAACATCAAGTGTTAGTTGAAAATAACCAAAAAATGATAGGATATTCCAAACGAAGCATCCTCAATACACGGTTTTCCCAACGAAGGGAACAACAACAGTAGCTGGATTGACCTTTTTAAGTCAGCAACGTCCTTCGTGTAACTTTTGAGCCAAACGTTTTGTATAAATAAATTAGGATATCACGTAAATCGACTCGAGCTTCATCTGCCCAATTAACCTTCATACTCACGAAGCAATGCATCCATTTCACTCATTACTTCTTCATGGGGAATAAGCCTCATGCGACCGGACTTTATTTCACGCCCCCGTCAAAGTATGAGTTGTTTTGCTTCTTCGTCTATCAATATGCGAGTTGACATTGACTCCGATGGTTGGTTATCAATTGCAAAGAAAGTTAAATTATTCATAGCCGGCAAGTTTTTTTGGTTTCAGCCAGCAAAGATAACAATAATATCTTAATTTAATACATTAATTAATAAAGATATTTTTAACTATAATCTAAATATCTCATTTACAGAGTATTCGTCTCAACGCTCTCTTAGGAGTGCACTATCGGTATGGGGATAAAAAAAGTCTCACCCTGGCACGCTGCTTTTCAGCTCGCGTGGTGAGACATACGTCTTCAATGCTTCGTTTTGCTCAAATAGGATTGTATTAGATCCAGATACTCTTGCGACTCCATACGCTTATCCTCCAACACTTCAAGCTGTTCCATTTTGCGAATCTTTTCCTCCATCACTCCTGCAATATGTATCTTTGGACCACCTGGCAACGGAAAATTGTCAGTTTGAATATCTTCTGAGAGTTCTTGCATTTGATAATCTAGTTCTGCCAATTGCTGCTCATATTTCCTCTTCGCCTCCATCATCGCAGGGTTTTGAGCAGCGACAAAAACATCTAGCAGGTTATACACTGCATCAATCTGCTTCTTGGTTTCTTTTGAAGAACGATGCGAAACATACAATGCGACAATAATCGCTATCACTCCCACTACAGGCTGGCCACCGTCCAAAACAATGTCGAATTCATTCGTCTAACTCCTTCTTAAACTTCAACTGCTTAAGCTGGGCCATTATCTCCTCCTCCAACTTGTGGCTTTCTGCAAACATCTCAGTCAACTTCTGTTTGTGTTCGGCCATCCGTTGGCTGAACTCTTCTTCGCTGATATCGACATACTCAATCTTAATGTCGAAGTACTGACCTGCTGAGAGAGAGTATTTTTTCTGTTTGATATCATCAAAACCGACTACCACTGAGAAGTCATCCTGTTTTTTCTGTTTCTTGAAGAACCCAACTATTTCCTCTATTTCCGAGCTGCGCAAGACGGTCTTTTGATTGTTGTCAATCTTGATTTTCTCGCCCAACTTGGAGGCATCTATCAAGATGGCATTGCCATCGGCGTTGCCCTTGTCAATGAAGACGACACTGACGTTGGTGCCAGTATTGGCGAAGATGTTGGAAGGCATTGAAACCACCCCACGCAGCCATCCATTGTCAACAATGCGTTGCTTGATCTTCAGCGGAATACCGCTACTGGCCGTCAGGAAGCCTGTTGGCACCACTACAGCAGCTTTGCCTGTCGGTTTCAGAATGTATAGGATATGCTGAAGGAAGCACTGGTAGATGGCCATGCTATCTTTCTTTTTATTAGGAACGTTGGGAATTCCCGCAAAGAAACGGTCGTTGTTCTGAAAGGCTTTGTGGGTTACACTCTCGCTGAAATCCACATTAAAGGGCGGATTACTCACCACATAGTCGAACTGATCTTTACTGTTACCGTCTTTCCCTTTGTGGCTCCAATTGGTGAGCGAGTCGCCTTGCACCACATTAGGCAAAGAGTGCACCAGGTTATTCAATATCAGGTTCAATCGCAACATGGTGGTACTCTTCTGGCTTTGATCCTGGCTATAAATGGTGCAACGGTCTTCGCCTATTTGGTGGGCTAATGCCATCAACAAAGTGCCAGTTCCTGCCGAGGGATCACAACAGGTAATGCTTTTCAAATCTTCCTTCTCATCCACCAACAAGCGAGCCATCACAGTGGCCACTGCATGGGGAGTGAAATATTCCGCATACTTGCCACCTCCGTTCTTGTTGTAATCAGCAATCAGATATTCAAACACCGTGGCGAAGAAATCGTATTTCTGGTCAAACACCTCTTCGAAATTAAAGGTGATAAGTTTGTTCACCAGTGCCTTGGCAAAGTCGTCGCGCTTATCCACATCGGTGACGTTAGTGGTGATAGCCTCAAATAATGCCACATTGCTCTTGCCAGAGGTCTTGATGCTGTAACGGTCGGCGTTGGCCTGTCCCAAGGCAACCATTGTATCGTCAAATGTTTTGGCAAAGTCTTCGTCATTCATCTGATTATAGAGTGTCGCAATCAAAAACTCCGGCTTCATTCGGGGTGCATCCGGCACAAAATCTTGCAAATCGTCACGCTCTTCATCTGTCATCCCCTTGTATGCATCTTCCCAATGCTCAGCTTTGCACAACTTGTCACGATAATCAGTATCTGCGCGCTTTATTTCATAACCAAACTTGTCGTTCAAATACTTGTACAAGAATACCTGCACGATGATTTTATATTCGCTGCTGTCGCCCGACAAACCGTAGGCGGCGCAAGTGGCGCGAAGCGCATCAATCAACGCTTCCGTTTTTTCTATATGCTGTTTGGTATCCATATTGTCTTTCTATTTTAAACCACGATCAAATCCACACCGAGAGCCGTGGAAATCTTGGCGATGGTGCGCAGGGTGAAATTGTGCGTGCCACCTACCCAGCGTGAGACCTCCGCCTCTGTTTTTCCCATTCGTTTTGCCAATTCCTTATGGGAAATCTGTTTTTCTTGAAGGGTCTCTTCAATTTTGTCGGCAATGGCAAACGACCAGTCCACCTCTTTTTTCACATCGGCAGGGATGTCGTTCAAATAATCCTGAAGATTCAGTTTGGCATTCATATCTCGAAGTTTTTTTCAGTGATGCCATCAATACCGGTTTCGCTGATGGTCAACGAACCGTTGGCGACTTCACTTTTGATTAATTTATCAAATTTCTGTAAATCCATCACGTATCCCAAAAGTTCTTCGCTCTCCTCATACGTCTTGGTAGTTTTCAAACCGCCGTTTCCAATAATGAGGATTTTGTCGGTGATGCGGAGGCAGTAAAGGCGAAGTTTTCCCGAATCCACGGGCAAGGCGCACACATTGTCGTTCATTTTGCCTTCGGGTCTAAAGTAGCGTTCCATGGCACCGTTGTTGGCAATCTTGGACAAAGCATAGATAATAATCTGATAATCACGTTTCAACTCTGCTGAAACCTTGAACCTTTGAACGAATTTTTCATATTCTGACAATTCCTCACCAGTGAATTGAATCGTGTACATCGTCACAACTCCCTCATTCTCAATATTCTTTACAAACAAATCTTTCATAATATTTAATTTTTTCTATCTTGCAAAAATAAATATTTTATTGAAATGATTTGCTTTTATGCTAATTTAATTTGTTTGATGTATTTCATTCCATTATCGACTCTGCTTTCAGTCGGAAGGCATTGTCATCTACACGCATTTGGTAAAGGTTGATTTGTGGATTTAACTTCTTGCGTGCATATTGAATCAATTTTTCTTTCTCAGTTTGTTCTGTATTGACGCCAAAATAGATAGACTCAAAGCACTCGCTTTTCAACGGCATATAATAGTGTATCTCACGCCAATCCCACTGTTCTTTCGGATTTTTGGCTTGTTCAGGAGAAAGAGCTGAATATATATCTGACGGCCTAGGCATGACCAATCTGACCTCCTGTTCATACTCCCAATCCTTGGCTTTTGTTTTCCATTGATAATCGAATATTTCCGGTGAAAGGGGGTATCCGCTGGGTCGCTCTATGATATCTGTATATTGCACATCAAGAACTAGAGGTTTAAGAAACATTGTACCAAACATTGGAGGGACCGATTCCATCACTTTGTCCAGGTTCAGTCCAATACAGACACCTTTGTGATTATAGCAATAATGGCTCCACATGAGTATTGAATCATTGACTTTCGACAAACTACAGAGCCAAGTGTCGTTACGCAGATTGAGCGCATCGTTTTCTTCTTTCTCAATCCACCATTCCTTTGGCATCCTCATAATCAATTTCCTATCAGGCACATTCGAATAATCAATTAATTTAGGATGACAATCGAATGGGTCATTCAATTGGGATGCGTTAGTGAATTGGAGGTTCTGATTTACAATCATGCGCCTTGCACCAGTAATGTCCAAATATTTATAGAGAATACGAGCCATTTATTATATTGTTAATTGTCCGTTCATCAACATCGGGAGAAGCGAGTCCCGGAGACTGGTGAGGTGTATTGTTTCATTTTTATTCTTTGTTATGATACGCAAAATCGAGTCAAACTGTTGTTTGACATGATTGCGATATTTGATAGATGGACACAAAATCCAAAAGTCTTTAATATCTGAATCCAAAAGATGACCCACAGTTGATCCCTTAATTGATTTTTGTTTATGTTCCAGTATTGGTTTAATGTTATAATACAATTGAATTGTAGATAAAGGAAAATCTATTATTTCTCTAAACCTGACGCACCGCTGGTTTAAGTAACAAATATTATTATGCCAATAATTCATATGAAAATTACCGTCCATTCCTATAATCAAGTCACCTTCGTTTAAGCGGTAAAAATCATCAACTGACTCAGTTGTATATGCCGAAGTGGTGTTGTTGGCAATATCTCTTATTCTAACTACAGGCTTATCGGTGATTTCATCAACAAAACAATCTGTTGCGAAAGGAAAACCATATAATACATCAGAAACATCAAAGATGTTTTTCACTTCCCACCCATCGGGTATCTCCCTTTTCAACTTTTCATTCCACACCATTTTGCCGCCAGAGGATTTATATGGTTTGCCGTTTTCATCAGGGAAGTCGAACTGCACAAACCAATAGTCGTAAAGCTGTTTCGCCATGGTCTCCAACTCGGCGTTCATGCGGGTGTTGAGTATAATCTTCTGGTCAATATCATTTAGTATCTTAACTATTTTTTCTTGATCTTCTCTTGTTTCCGGTGCCCATATTTGAATATCATTCAAAGAATCCAATGTTAATGTATATCTTTGACCACTTCCACTTGCGTATCCTTCAAAATACTTTTTAGCCATTTTAGTGTTTAAATAGGCATTCAAATAAGCACCAGAAAAATTCTCGTGAGGAGTAATTAAAGCACAATGATAACCTAATACTACATCATTAAAGTCATCGGCAATGTATGTAGGTATGCCAATATCATCCCTTGTTTCACTATCTTTTGTTATGGCCACCAGCCCTTTACGTATTGAGAATTTATCAATATCCTTTTGTTTTGCAGTGGCTTTCATAAAAGAATCATACATATGAGATCTTATGGCCCAATTCTTATACACGTCTGTAAAATTACAGAGTCTTACAGGTTTTTCTCCTTCTTTTGTTTTCTTGTCAACACTACTTATGTCAACAGTTGCCAGCTCTCGAAGTTTAAATTTTTTGAATTCCATAATTATCTCAAAACATTATATTCTCTTAAATACTCTCCGGCTATAAGATTGGAAATAAAGCGGCGGTCGTCGGGCTTGGCTTTAACATCAATATCCCTCAAAGCCTTTGCAACAGCGGCAATTACTTGTGCATCAAAATCAGCCTCATTACAAATGAGCTGCTCGCGGTTCATAATCAGCAAGTCGATGGCATCCTTTACATAATTCAAGGCCTTGCACTGCTCCACCTCCTGTGGCGACAGCAGTGTTTTGCCGCTTTCCTGCTCGTGGCTGCGTATGCGCTTGTGTGCCCGCACAAATTTCACATCGCCACGGTATTTTTTCTGTAAATTGGCATTACGTCGGTTAATTTCCCGAATGCGCTCCATCGCCATATCCATAAAGCCAATTTCCTCTTTCGCATCTGACATACTCCCCACCTCAAAGTTGCGCTTGGCAAAATGCTCTTGAATCAGTTGCATCAACGAAACGTATTCTTCGTCATCCTGGTCAATGCAGACCTGCATCTCATTGCTCAAGGCCTTCCGCTTCTGGCGCATCTCGTCCTTGATGTCAGTGCCTATCTCCAACTCGTTTTCGCCACGTTTGCGAAACTTGAAGTCAATAGTGGCCAAAGCCTCGTTAATCATACTGCTCACTTCGGCTTCGTGGCTGAAAACATTCTTTAGGTTTACGTTATCTATACGGGCATTCACTACCTTCAATAAGTTTTGCAGATCGCCAGGCTGCATTTGCTGAGTCAACGTCTTTAGCTCGTCACTTCCGAAAGTTCGCACTTCGTTCCAAACCGCTTTCGCCTCTTCCAGTTTATGACGAATCTGAATCAGCTTGTTTCGGTCTTCTATTTCTTCCAATTCCTGCGCAAAGATTTCGGCATTTGAGGCCGTATAATCGAACAACACCTCTTGAACTCCTTGCATAATTTCACGAACTTCTTGGGGAGTAACAAGCACCGTTTCCGTCATTGTGGTTCCTTCTTCACCCGTGCTAAACTGATTCAGTTCTCTTGCGTATGCATCGTTGATTTGGTTAAAACTATCCTGAATGTCTGCAAAGTCCACCACGTAACCAAACCTCATCTGCTTATAAGGACGGTTCACTCGAGTCAAAGCTTGCAGCAAGTTATGGTCCTTCAGCTTACGGCCCAAATATAGACGTTTCAATCGATGAGCGTCAAAGCCAGTCAACAGCATATTATTGACAATCAACAAGTCAGGATAATTGTTTTTCCTAAACTGCTTACAAATCAGCTTTCTTTTCTCCTTGTCGTAAAAATCATGTAGAATCAACTCAGCTGTGATTTCGTGGTGTTGCCAAGGGGTTTCTTCAAGATTGTCATCCGGGATCAAGGCACCTGGCTCTGGCATGTAGCTGCCATCAGCTCCTGGTCCCATCTTCAACAAACGAAACATCATTCGGGCCTGCGGATTGGTTTCACAAACTATAATGCCGCCCAAAGAAGCGTCCGCTTGCTGAATGCGCCAGCGTTTGAAGTCACTGATGATATAATCGAGCAATGCGCCAACATAACGGGGGTTTTCCAATATTCTCTCTCGTCTGACATCTTCCTTTTTCACTTGGATGGTTTCTTTAAGCTGTTCCCACACTTCCTGCAATCGTAGTCTGTAGGAAGTCTCAATGTCTTCACGGAGCAGTTTTCTTGTAAATCCATCCTCTATACTACGATTGTAGTAATAGGTGCTGATATAGTCACCAAACACATCACGGCTTTTCACCTCCTCACCAATCAATGGCGTTCCCGTAAGTGCGATACGAATGGCATTAGGATCACTTTCAAACAATCGTGCAAGGAAGGAGCCAGAAGGTCTGTAGTCACGATGTGCTTCATCAAGGAAATAAATACGTTGTATCCGCACGGCATAATTCGGCAGATGCACTTTGCCATCATTGTCTTTCAGCTTTTGGATGTTTACAACAATGATTTCAGCTTTACCTTTATTTCCTTCATTGGCTGTTGTGGTCTTAAATGTATCCATCAAATCATCACGTGTTTCCACATTGATGACTATCAGTCCACGAGCGGCAAACTCAAAAGTGGCCTGTTCCATCAAATCAAGACGGTCAACAAAGAAATAATACTTTGGGACGATACCTTTATCTTTGTAATAATCGGTAAGAACTCGCGTAGCGAAATAGGACAGCGCCGTTTTTCCTGAACCTTGTGTGTGCCAAATGATGCCGCTTTGAACGCCCTTGCTAATGCTCTGACGGATGGCTTGAGTGCCAAACAATTGCGGATAACGCATCACGTGTTTTTCTAGTACCGCTTGGTTTGTGTCTTCGTCAACATAGTCCAAATAGACGAAGCCGAAATGCAGCAGATACAGTAGGCGTTCACGCGAACAAAGCGAGGTGAGGATACTATTGGTGGGAGTGGTTATCAGTTTATTAGTCTCATATTCAGGCGATGCTTTGAGTGTGGGGTTGTTGGTGTCTTTCAGGATATAGTTCTCAGTGGTTTCAGTCAAAGGCTTGTATGGGTAATCACGAACAAACCATTCGTTTTCCTCACGAAACACATTGAACTCCATTTTCTTTTCGGCGCGGCATCCATAGAAAGCTCCTTGTAAAGGAACTGGTGTTGAAAAATCGTAAGGCTTGTTGTCGCTGAAGATCATCAACTGGGTAAGATTCAGAAAACGACGAAACTTTGAATTAGGCAAACGCGTATCATTCATGCGATGGTATTCTGCCTGCATCCCTCCCTTGTTGTTAGGTTTCTTCACTTCGATAAACACCAAAGGCAGACCATTGATTAGCAAAGTGATGTCGGGACGAAATGATTCATTGCCGTTTTCACAAGCCATTTCTGTGACACATTCCCAAATGTTTTTATCCTTCTCGCCGGAATTTTCAGTCTCGTCAAAGTTGATAACCTTGTAATATTTATTCAGAAGGACTTTTTCATAAAACTCGCGGCCAAGATCCTCATTGTTCAAAATCGTTTGGATCTGACCTATGAACAATTGGATTTGCGAGTCGGTAATATCTTTGTTGAAATCTTTGAGTTTCTTGGAAAAAGTCTCCACGTCAATATTGGTTGTGGGGTCCAAACGCAAATCATGCACTGAACGATAGGTGTATCCCAACCTTGTCAAGTGCATCAATGCAGGCACTTTTACTCTTGTGTCTTCATTAAATCCAGCCATATCTCATCCTCCAATAGATATAGCCAGTGCTGCCAGAGGCTGGCGTGTTGCAATAATGGTTCATTTGTATCTAGGCTTAAAAAGCGACTTCAAAGATACAAATTTCACCTAAAAACCAATTGATTTTTTGAAACATTCCGGGGTGAAATGCTACTTATTGTTTTTTGGTTTTTCAATCGTACCATTTAAATAAAAATATTCATTAATTAAAAATGTAATCTTAAACAAAACATATTTAGAAAATATTAGCTATCTTTGCAATTGAAAATAAAAAATATTATTATGGACTCAAAGATACCTTTTAATAAAGAAAAAAGGACAAAAATACCGTTTGAGGAACTGGTTGAACTCATCAATCAAGACTGTG
>JAGCPG010000028.1 GCA_017645245.1 Bacteroidales bacterium | reverse complement strand
TTATGCCAACTCAATCACCTTCGACGGAAGTGGTGAACTCATCATCGAAGAAGGCGGTCAACTCATCCACAACGACAATGTCGCCCTGACCATGCAGTTGAACATCAACGGTTACTCCAAGAGCAATCCTGATGGCTACAATCTGATCTCCACCCCCACCTACATCACCGACGAGTACTCAATCCTCGCTACGGATGTGAATGGTTTGATCCCCGATGAAAGTGGTGTCGTTTTTGACCTCTACTATTTCGACGAGAGCCAACAAGGTGAGGAATGGCGCAACTACAAGTTTGAAGATAACAACTTCACCCACCTCTTCCTCAACAAGGGTTACCTCTATGCCAACAACCAAGGCGCTCAACTTGCTTTCACCGGCAACACCATTCCAACAACTGAAGTGGAAGTCCCATTAGCGCGCACAGAAGGGAACCTGTTTGCTGGTTGGAACCTTTTGGGCAACTCCTTCACCTGCAATGCAACCGTCGACCAGCCTTTCTACACCTTGACAGGAATAGACTTGGTGTCTCACAACGCCGGCGATGAAGTCACTCCTTTGCAAGGATTCTTCGTCTATGCTACCGAAGATGGTCAAAACTGCACCCTCACAGCTGAAACGCCTAACCCCGGCAAGTCAGTGCTCAACCTCACTGTGAGCCAGAAACGCGACATCCTCGACAACGCCATCATCAACTTCAGCCAAAGCAGCCAGCTGCCTAAGTTCCAGTTCAACCCCTACAGCACCAAGATTTACATGCCTGTTGAAGGCACCAACTATGCTGTGGTTAACGCCGAAAGCAAAGGTGAGATGCCTGTTAGCTTCAAAGCTCAGGAAAATGGTTCCTACACCCTCAGCTTCTCCAGCGAGAACACTGAGTTCAGCTACCTGCACCTTCTTGATAAAATGACCGGAGCAGACGTTGACCTGCTTAACAACCCAAGCTATAGCTTCGAGGCTCAGACCTCCGATTATGCTGCACGCTTCAAACTGGTCTACACCATGAATACCACCGGCGTCGAGGAGAATTTCGGATTCATCAGCGATGGCAACCTCATGATCCTCGGCATCGAGGGTGAGGCTACCCTGCAGATCATCGACGTTACCGGACGCATTCTCAGCACTGAGAACTTCAGCGGCAGCTACACCAAGACTATCGATGCCACTACCGGCGTCTACATGCTCCGCCTCATCCAAGGCAACAATGTTAGAACACAAAAGATTGTGGTCAAATAAAAACGGAATATTAACGAACAATTATTTTAAATCAACAATATGAAAAAGTTAGCTTTAACAATCGCGATCTTTTTAGGCATCAGCTTGAGCACCTATGCCCAAGGCGGTCTGTTCCAATACGGCGAGACTACTGATGAGAACAAGCTTCCCACCTGGTATTCACTCGACCAGAACGGATCGTTACGTGACGGTGATCCCCTGTTGCCGGGTCTTCCTGGCCACGGTGAGGACGAAAACCAAGGCGCTCCTCTCGGCAGTGGCGCTATGCTCCTGATCGGCTTCGGTGCAGCTTATGCCCTGAAGAAGAGAAACGAGAAATAAGAAGTAAGACTTCTTATTACAACGAAGAGACGGCTTAAGACCGTCTCTTCGTTTTTTTATCGGATATTTAAAACTCGATGTATCTGTAATGACAATCGCCAGCCAGGATTCTTCATCACCGCATCGACACAGGATTTCATGTTGGCCTGACATCGGGTTTGATCTTCCGAAAAACAAGGCTGTAGGTAACGGTGACGGGCTTGGATCGCATTGTATTGGCCAAGATCCTGACCCAGATAAACCACCTTCAGCTCATCGCAGGTTTTGAGGACACAAGGTTCCAAATCACCGCCAGGAAATCCGGTTTTGGGAGAGAGCGTCACCCAATCAAGGTTTGTGGGCAAAGTTCGTGTGCCGTTGGTTTCAATGGCAATAAGCTTGCCTGTTGTTTTAAGCTCCTTGACAAAAGCCTCATCGATGAACAAGGAAGGCTCTCCGCCAGTGAGAACGATGAGCGGTGCGTTGGGATATTGATTGATTTCGGCGATGATTTCCTCGGGGGACATCCAACGTCCTTCTTGATGCTGGGTGTCGCAGAAGGTGCAACGTAGGTTGCATCCGCTGAAACGCACAAAAATGGCGGGCGTACCGGTATGGTAGCCTTCGCCTTGCAAAGAATGGAATATTTCGTTGATTTTATACATCAATCAAAAATCTGCGGAGCGTCATCCTTGATGTACGAGGCCTTGTTGTCACGTGACTCCCACACATCGGCACGATAGCAGTTCGGCACGGTATCGACGATCCATTTGGCCAAGTTCTCGGCGGTAGGATTAAAGTCCAACACCTCATTAATATTGGTATGATCGATCTTACCGTGAATCAACTTTTTTATCAAGGTGAAATCACACACCATGCCGTTTGAATCCAGCTTTTCGGCGCGACAATACACATTGATCTTCCAGTTATGGCCATGCAAGTTCTCGCATTTGCTCTCGTAATCAAGATATAATTGGTGACATGCGGAAATCTCCAATGTCTTTCTAACGTAGTACATATAACTATTATCTTTTATCTCTTATCTTTTATCTGACATCCTCATACTCAGTGGTATCTACGATTCCAGCATCCTTCAATGCTTGGATACGTTCACGACAGGTGCCGCATTTGCCGCAGTGCTTCTCCCCACCTTTGTAGCAGGAATAAGTCTCGCTGTAATCCAAGCCCAAGGCCTTGCCATGCTCAGCGATCTCCTTCTTGCTCAAGTAGGTGTAAGGAGCCCAAACCGTGATGTTCTCGTAGGTTCCAGCCGACATGGCCTCCGACATGGCATTGACAAACACCGGACGGCAATCGGGATAGATGGAATGGTCGCCGGCATGGTTGGCAATCATCACCCGCTTGAGCCCATTGCTCTCGGCGATGCCTGCGGCGATGGCCAGCATGATACCGTTACGGAAAGGAACCACCGTCGATTTCATGTTCTCGTCGTTGTAGTTCCCTTCCGGGATATCGGCAGCGGTCATCAGCAGAGCGCTCTTGAAGTAACGGTGCATGAATTCGAGCGGAATGACGATATGCTTGATCCCCAATCGTTGGCAATGTGTGACGGCGCAGACACGCTCGCGACCGTTCTGTGTGGAGCCATAGTCAAAGGTAATGGCCAAGGCGATTTCGTCCTTGAATTCGTATAACATCGTGGTGGAATCCATGCCACCGGAGATGATGATTACTGCGTCCTTCATGGGAGGTGAGAGGTTAGAGGTGAGAGTTATTCATTATGGAAACTGGCCAAGAGGCGTTGTTTTACCATATCTTGATGATCCTTGTCGCCATAATTGGCAAAGGGCTTAATGGAGATGCCGCCACGGGGATTGAACAAGCCGATGACTTCCAAATACTTGGGATCCATCAGCTTGACCAGGTCTTTCATGATGATGTTCACGCAGTCCTCATGGAAATCGCCATGGTTGCGGAAACTGAAGAGGTAAAGCTTCAAGCTCTTGCTCTCCACCATTAGCGTTCGGGGAATATAATTGATGATAATGTGTCCGAAGTCAGGTTGACCTGTCTTCGGACATAATGAAGTAAACTCGGGACAGTCGAGCGTCACTAGATAGTCATTCTCCGGGTGCTTGTTCTCAAAAGTCTCCAACACCTCTGGTGTATAATCGTAGCTATACTGGGTGTTTTGGTTTCCCAGCAGCGTGACGCCTTGCAATTCTTGTTCGTTTCTTGACATAATCGCTTATTTTTAGCATCCGGAAGTAGCCTTCTCCAGTCGTTTCATGATGGAGAAGATGAAGATGGCAGAGAGGCAGCAGAGCACCACGAGGACACCCCAGACCATCCAGAGCGGCATGCCGGTGCCCCAAATGCGGGCGATGACACTGGTGAGGTAGTTGCCAATGGCAGTCACACAGAACCATAGGCCCATCATCATGCCCTTGTACTTGGGCGGGGCCACCTTGGTGACGAAGGAGATGCCAATGGGGCTCAGCAACAGCTCAGCGAAGGTCAGCACGAAATAGGTGCTGATCAGCCAGTTGGGCGAGACCAGGGTACTGCTCACACCGCCTTGCGCCTTCAGCTCGGCCGGACTGGCCAACGGGAAGGAACAGACCACCAAGATCATGAAGCCTAGGGCAGCGACAATCATGCCCATTCCGATCTTACGCGGTGAGGACGGCTCCTTCCCTTTCTTGGCAAGTGCGCCAAACACCGCCATCGAGACGGGTGTCAGGGCCACCACGAAGAAGGGGTTGAACTGCTGGAACTGCTGCGGCAGGATGTTGATCATATCAGGCATAGTCTTATAAAGCATCGCTGCCATGACCCATAGGAATGTCGTAACACCACAAAGGATGCCACGGTTCATTGGTTTGGTGGCTTGGGCGGCACCGAACATCGTGTAAATCGACACGGCGACCAAGGCCAACGCCCAGATATTGAAGCCGAAACGAGTGAGACCACTTGCCGTGCTTTGCGTATAGTCGCGGGCGAAGTAAGTCAGGCAGAGGCCAGCTTGTTGGAACGACATCCAGAAGAAGATGACCACCACAAAAACCAAGGCCAGGGCGGTGATGCGCTCGCGGGTCTGTTCCTTGGAGAGTTCCTGCACGTTCACAGTAGTGTTTTCCATCTTCTTGGCCTGCTTTGCGTTCACGTCGGCGTGTTTGTACCACTTGCGGAAGCCCAGATAGATGGCCATGGACAGGATCAACGAGATGCAAGCCACACCGAAGCCATAGTTGTAGGCACCCGAAAGAGCATCGATATAACTGTTGGCAAAACCTGCCAGGTCGTTCACATTGCCTCCCTGCTGCACTGCCAGAGCCTCAAAGCTTGAGAGCGCATCGGCACTGATGGTACCATCGAGGTACTGGTGTGCCAGTGAGGGGATCTGCGGAACGTAGGTATAACCCGCTTTTCCAAGGAAGAGGTCAGTGACTTTGGTAGCCGCCATGGGTGCGAACATCGAGCCGATGTTGATGGCCATGTAGAAGAGGCTGAAGCCGTTGTCGCGGAAGGCGCTGTACTTGGCCTCGTCGTAGAGGTTGCCCACCATTACCTGAAGGTTGCCTTTGAAGAGACCCGTTCCGATGGCGATCAGTGCCAAAGCCGAGAACATGGTCACTTTGGCGGTCGCGGTGGCCATGGGTACGGCCAACAGCAGGTAGCCGAGGAACATCACAACGATGCCCGTGCGGACCATCTTGCCATAGCCGAAACGGTCGGCCAACATACCACCAATCAGCGGCATGAAATAGACGCATCCGAGGAAGATGCCGTAGATGTGGCCGGCCTGTGCTTCGTTGTAGCCGAACTTGGCTTGCAGGAAGAGCACGAAGATGGCCAACATGGTATAATAGCCAAAGCGCTCGCCCGTGTTGGCGAGGGCGAGCGCATAGAGGCCTTTAGGATGTCCTTTAAACATGGTTTAAAGTTTAGTGGTAAGCGTTAGGCGGTGACGCGTTCGAGCCATTTCACCATACCCAACATGATCGACATAGAGACGATGCAGACTGCCAAGAACACAGTCCAGCACACCCAGATCGGCCAAATGTTGTACATGATAGGTCCAACGAAGATGAACAGGTTGCCGATAGCGGTGGCAGCCAGCCAGAGACCTTGGCAGAGACCTTGCAGGTGGCGCGGGGCGACTTTCGACACGAACGACAGACCTAGCGGTGAGATGAACAGCTCAGCCACGGTGAGGAAGAAATAGACTACGAACATCACCCAATAACCTTGTTTGTGCAAGCCTGCGGCAGCCATTGTGGCACTGTCCATAGCGCGGAACTCATTACCCGACGGATAACCATTGGCCAACGAGAGCAGCATCAAGAAGAGGTAGGCGAGACCAGCGATAAACATACCCAAAGCAATCTTTCGTGGCGTGGAGACACCCTTGCCTTTTCTTACCAATGCTGCGAAGATACCCATGACGATAGGCGTCAGGATGATAACGAACAGCGGGTTCAAAGCTTGTGTGATCTCAGGAGCGAGCCATTCGGAGTTGACGAAGTCACGGGCGAACACCATCAGCGACTGGCCGTTCTGGTGGAACGAGAGCCAGAAGAACACGGCGATACCCAACACGGCGAACAAAGCAGCCATACGCTGTTTGATTTCCTTAGCCATAGCGGCCTTCTCCTCAGGAGTGTAACCAGCCACTTCGGCAGCCAATTTCTTACCGGGTTGAGGGAATTTCTTCTTCTGGGAAACGAACACCACCAAGGAGATTATCATGGCGATCATCGATGCGATGAAAGCAAAGTGGATGCCTTGGTTGTAAACGCCAATGTAATCTGAGCAGAAGCGTGTCAGGTCGGTAGCGGCGTTAGGATCGATCACTGAGTTGCTCATGGTTTCGGCAAACTTGGTGGTCACCTGGCCGTCTTTCAGATACTGATGGCAGAGGGCCGGCATGTCGGCGTTATAGATGAAGTTGTGGGCTTTGAGCCACCAAACGCGGAGCAAAGGAGCTACGAATGGGGCAATCACACCACCAATATTGATGAATACGTAGAAAATCTGGAAACCGCTGTCACGGCGATCCTTAGCTTCAGCCAGAGCCTCGGGACCTTTCTTGGCAGCTTCAGCCTCGAAGTTGTCGTACAGCTGTCCGACAAGAGCTTGCAAGTTGCCTTTGAACAGACCGTTACCGAAGGCGATCATAAGAAGGGCCACGACAGTGAAGATCAAGATACCCCACCAAGCGCCTGTGCCGTCAGCGATGATGCCTTCAGCATTACGGCTGAACAGAGGGATAGCAAGAGCCACATAGCCAATAGCCATGATGATCAAGCCCCACTGGATGGTGCGGTGATAGTTCTGTGTGCGGTCGGCGATGATACCACCTACCAAGGCAAGCACATAAATACCAAAGTAGAACACCGAGTAGATGATGCCGGCAATGCCATCGGGCAAACCAAATTTTGAAACGAGGAAGAGCAGCAGGATGGCGTTCATGATGTAATAGCCAAAACGCTCGCCCATGTTGCTCAAGGCAGCGGCGATCAAGCCTTTGGGATGGTAACGCTTCGCAGTCCTCAAATAGTAGATGAGGAAGGGAATCACGATAACCAAAATCGCGCACAATAGCACGATCATCAGATTGTTTTTCAAAAATTCCATAATGATTTGTTTTTAAGATTATTTGTTGTTTTCAATTTTCACTAAATAATCGGCAAAGGTAAGGAGGATTCCTTAATTTTCCAAATTTATTAGTTCATTATAAAGCGCCAGTCCTTTCACCGTCAAGAGATACTTCTGCCGTGGATGGTTGGGATTGTCAGGGAATTTTCGGCGAATGAACTTCTCTCGCAGAGCTGGTTCAAGATGGTATTCCAAAAAGTTCTGTCGATGTTTAAGTCCCGCAAGTTCCATCATCTGTTTGACGCTCAACTCATCATTCCCAACAACCCGAACAAGTTCAATTATAATTTCATTATCAGTATAGAACTTACTATTTGAATTAAAGCCACTTACAATCGAACTTGTACGGGTACTTGTACGGGTACTTGTACGGGTACTTGTTGGGGTTGCTAAATTAGGTTGAACGCCCCACTCTTTCGGCGCATGGACATGAAGAAATCGATTACGCAAATCCCATTGCTCTCCCAACAATAGATTACGAAAGAAACGCTCCAAATAAACAGGGCTATAATCAATGCCTTTTTCGGCATTCTTGTAATTGGCTCGTACCAAGGCGTTGCGAAAATACCATGAGTTTTTAGCGAAGAGATCATTCTCCACATTGAAGCCGATAGAGCGAAGATACAATATGGTGAACACAGCCGTAGTTCGGGTATTACCCTCCCGAAAAGGATGGATTTGCCACAGACCTGCCACAAAACCAGTCAGATGCTTGACCACATCTTCCGTGGCAACACCATGATAAGAATATTCTTTCTCTTGTTTGATATCATAGTCAAGTGCACGGCGCAGATCTTCCCAATTCAAGTAACGCACCGTGTCGCCTTCTAGGACCCATTCACGCTTGGTGATGTCATATTTCCGCAGTTCGCCAGCATGTTTGAACACTCCTTCGAAAATACGACGATGGGTATTAATAAATCCATTCGTGGTAAAGTCAAGCGTAACCGTTGATAGTATTTTCTTTATGTTCTTCGAAGCCTTGTCGGCTTCTTCAGTGCCGTCATCATCAGCTTCGTGGACAATTTTGCTTTCATAGTAACTATCGAGCGACTTGCTCACCTCGTCCATGGTGATCTCACCCTCGATGTTCCTGCGGGCGAGCTCATTCAAATATGCCGACGTCTTAAGTCCATCTACGGCTTGAAGACCAATTGCCGTACTCCAAGCGTATGCCGCCTCACGCTTCGAAGGTTCCCCTTGACGGATATATTCATCAAAATCCAGATATCCTTGATCCTGTATCATTTGCTTATTCTATTCTACAAATTGTATTACTCTGCAAAAATAGCAAATAATTTCGATAAAAGCAAGTCTTTTGATTGAAAAAGCACACCTTTAATCCCCAACTCGCAAGCGGCTTGGACGTTCTTTGGATTGTCATCGATAAAAACGGTTTCCTCGGCTTTGATGCCAAAACGATTTAATGCAAGCTCGAAGATCCGGTGATCCGGTTTCATCACCCGCTCAATGCCGGAGATCACCATGTCCTCCATCAAGTCGAGGATAGGATAGACATGACGGACCAACGAGAAGGTCTCTTCCGACCAATTGGAGAGACCGAAAACATGAAAACCTTTGGCTTTCAGTTCTTTGACAAGATCCTCCATGCCTGGAATCTGCCCTCCCATCATTTTCATAAAGTCATCGTAATACATCCGGATTTCCTTTTCCCACTCGGGATGTTGAGCGATCAGCTCAGCGGTGCCTTCAGCGATGGGCTTGCCATTGTCATGCTGGGCATTCCACTCGTAGGTGCAGATGTTCTGAAGAAACCATTCGGCCTTGGCTTTATCGCCAAAATAAGGATCATAAACATAATTCGGATTCCAATCCAAAAGCACCCCGCCGTAGTCGAAAATGATGTTTTTGATCATAACGTAAATTTTGGCGCAAAGGTAACAAAAAATCCTCCCGCTGAAAACGAATTCCAACGGGAGGATTAGTGGGTTTGTGTTGTCAGGGTTATTCCACTACGATTTTTCGCGTGGTGCTACCCAGCCTCACAAAATAAATCCCCTTTGGCAGTTCCAAGATGGCTTTTCCATCAATCTCTTGGGTGAGAATCTCCTGACCAAGGAGATTCATGACGGTTAGATGGCCTGTGCCTTCGACTGTAAAGATGCCGTTGGCCGGATTCGGATAGACCTTGAATCCATCCATGCCGTATTCGCCAACGCCAACGGTTTCAGCACTATGGTTGGAGAGCAGACGGCTTTCTGGCTTGCCCGCCTCAACACCTTGGATGACGACATACCCATTGGTGAACTGGCTGGCTTGGCAGGTGTAGCTCGTGACGCTGGAACCCACGAAATCAATCACCCTGAGATCGCCATCCTTGCCATTGGGAATCCATTCGCAAATGTTGTAACCAACGAGGTCGTATCCCGTGGGAGTGTTCCAGCCGACTTCGATGGTGCCGTTGACACCAAGCGTGTAGCTCATGTGGATGGTCTCTTTCGGATAGCTCACGATGGGGCATTGTGAACCGTCTGTAGCGACAGCTACTAGAGTGTAGGTACGAGATGCAGCTCCACTGCCGATAGCATCCAAGTAGAAGCCGTCGGAGTAGTTTGCTGTACCGACTTGCAGACCATCACGTTTTACGATGGCATGGTCGATGTACTCGGCTTGTGCCGGAGTAGTCTGCCAAGTGACCATGTTGAGATTAGTTACTAGGTCACAGGTAGCAAGCTCGATTTCGACGTTGTCTTTTACTACGAAAGTTCGTGTAATAGAGCCACACATTTCAATTAGTTCGCAGATGTAGGTGCCGGGTCCTGTTACATTGATTGTAGGTGTTGTTTCACCGGTATTCCATTGGTAACTGAACCAGCTAAGAGAATCGGTTCCAACTGGTTCAATTGTTAAGTTTTCGTTTTGGTGTTTCCATATTGTTCTTATTGAAGAACTAGGAAGGTTGTTAATACCTCTGAATTCTAAATGGAACCCCCATTCGAAATCACATCCGACATAAGTTATGTCGTAGCCTGTATTGGCTTGACTGTTGATAATTATTGGATTGTCAAATTGGTAGTCACCATTTATCCAATAAAAATCATTGCAATTTTCTATGCCATAAATAATGACATGATCGAAGCGGTTTGAACATACGTATGTATATCCTGGTTGGTCGGCAATATACATAGTAGTGTCATTTTGTGCTTTTACTTGAATAATACAAGAGAGCACGATAGCGATAATCAATAAAATTTTTTTCATTTTTTTGTTTCCTTTCTTTTTTAATGATTCTTTCTTGTTTCATCTTATCGCTGAAACGCCCCTCATCATCAAGCAAGGAAATTTCCAAAAAAGAAAAAGGGCGGAATTGTCCATTTGCTTATTTCTTCTTCAGGCTCTGGTAAGACCCCATCGGTAAATAAGTTGAAAACAATCCACGCCCGAAAGCGTGAACTTCAGCAAACTTATTCTCACCGATGAAATTTACCAGATTTCGAAGAAGGAGAATAAGAGCGTCAGCTCTATGTTATACTATGTCAAGTTGTTGTGTTGTTTTCTGTTGGGTTGATGTGTTTTGTTTATATTATTGATATTACAATTCAATTCCAGCTTGTTTAACAATCGCCATAAACGTACCTTTCTTCAAATCCTTTCCGTTATGATAGGGAACCACGATCGTTTTATTATTAATCGGGTTATAATAAACCTTGTGGGAGCCTTTAGCTCTTTTGA
>JAGCPG010000027.1 GCA_017645245.1 Bacteroidales bacterium | reverse complement strand
TCCATACCTGTTCAGGTGGAATGGGGCAGGGTTCCCGACTTCCCCGTGTTTTGCCTCTACAATCCAGGCAAAGGCACTGAGCCTTATTCGGGAACATTGGATGAATGTGCCGGATCGGTCATTGTCGGCGACCGCCTGTTGCGTGTGGACACTGTCACGATTGGTGGCGTGATCAACTATATGGTGACCGCACCGAGACAATTGGCCGATTACAATAACGCGCAGCTGAAACAATTCTATAAGACATTCTATGCTGCTGCGGTGAAGTTCTGGGAGGAAAAGCCCGATTCGCCCTACACTTTGATGGTTTATCCTTTCCAGAAAATCCCATTTGAGGTGACAGGTTTAGGGTTGAAAGGAGGCTTCTTTGCCCGTTATAGCGCTGTGGCTGACACCATCCTCAACCATGAGCGAGAACAGACCTTCGCTCACGAGATTGGACACAACTGGATTGGCTTGGGCGACGACAGACAATGGTTTGGCGAGGGATTCAACGATTTTCAGGCCATCTATCTCATCACGGCTGCGAGGATGGAGCATCCACAGAATTTCATAGACTTCTTCAATGCGTATCTGGATGAACTTTACCATTTTGAAATCCGCAACATGCCCAACGACGAGATAAGGGATCACTTTTGGGAAAAGGACTACTGGAAACTTCCTTACATGAGAGGTTCCATCTATGCCTTGCGGTTGATGGGCATGATTGAGCAGCAAACCTGCACCGAACATGCCTTCAAAGACTTGATGATGGCGCTCAAACCTTACAAGGACGACCTCACTTCTGAACAATTCATTGATGTCACCAGTCGGTTTGTTGACAGGCAATGGCTTGAAGAAGACTTTGACCGTTACATTATCAAAGGCGAAACGATGACCCTCGACGGCGACCCGATGCCCACAGGTTGCGAAATCTGCCACAAGAAAGATGGAACGCCTTATTTGGTGCTGACGGACGAGGAAACATTCATGCGGCATTTTATCGATTAGAGATAAAGTACACGTCAGGTCGAAAAAAAAGCGTAGTTTTGCATTGTAAACCAACTGGGGATCATAGGCCATGACGCAGGAGAACAAGGACATATTGCATCAGCTGCTCAACCGCTACAGCGAGTTGGGCATCTCCTCGCAGATAGACTACGACAAGTTCTATCTGTACTCCATCATCGTGCATTCTACCGCCATCGAGGGTAGCACGGTGACCGAGGTTGAGGCGCAGCTCCTCTTCGATGAGGGCATTACCTCAAACAAGCGCACCGTGGTTGAGCAGATGATGAACCTCGATCTCAAGGTGGCATACGAATACGGCAGGGAGTGGATCAAGCGGCACGAACCCGTCACCGTCGAATGGCTCATCAAACTGGCTTCCAAGGTGATGGCCCGTACAGGCAGCGAATACCACTCCATGGGCGGCGACTTCTCGGCAGCCAAAGGTGAGTTGCGCAAACTCAACGTCACTGCTGGCCTAGGTGGCAAGTCGTACATATCCTATCTAAAGGTACCAGAGCGCCTGTCCCTCTTCTGCAAAGAGCTGAACAAACGTCGCAAGGCTATCGACCCCTCAGACATCTGCGCTGTCTATGACCTCAGCTTCTGGGCGCACTACGAGTTGGTGACCATTCATCCTTGGGCCGATGGGAACGGGCGTACCAGTCGCCTCTTGATGAACCTGCTCCAGATGGAGTTCGGCGTGCTTCCCGTCAAGGTGCTGAAAGAGGATAAAGCCACTTATATCCAGGCCCTTATCGACACACGGGAGAAGGAGGACATCGGCATTTTCCAGGATTGCATGGCCGAGTTGCATGCACAACACATAAAGACGGATGTCGACCAATATCTTAAATCAACTTCGGAGAAAATGGTCGATAAATCAGTTTTAAAGCAGAAAATGGTCGATAAATGGTCGATAAAGCCCACTTTGGCCGAGAAACTGGTCGGTATTCTTGAATACGTGGCCGATAAAGACGAATTCACCACCGAAACCATCGTCAGTCATTTTGGTTTCACTGCCACTACGGCCAAGCGCTATTTGCGCCAGCTCACAGAATTCGGCTATCTGGAGTCGCACGGCGGCAACCGCAACCGCAGCTATCGATTCAATTTTCCAAGTGATATCATAAGTTAACTTTTTTTCGGTCATTCATGGTTATTCCAAACAAGTTGCTTTATACAAATTGATGTAACTCTGTTGCTTTTCAAGCCAGTCGGTCGTCTGCTGCAACTGCGCATCGAGCCAAGTGCTTTGGGCAATGAGCACCTCCAAGTAAGTGGCACCGGCATAACGCATCTGTTCACGGCTGTTTTCGTAGGCTCGTCGGCTGGCTTCCACCTGTAGGGCACGAGCCTCTTCGCGGGTGCTGCAAGCCTGACAATCCGCTAAGGCATCACGTACCTCGCCCCCAGCCACAAGCAAAGCCTTCTCGAAAGCGATTTGTGCCTGCTCTTGCTGTGACTGTGCCACTTTCAGGTTGGCTTTCAGCCGCCCTTGGGCAAACAAGGGTTGCACCAACGAACTGATGGCGTTGAGCAGTATCTGGGCAGGATTGATGGTCACGCCGCTGTTGTTGGTCCAGCCGACACTCCCGCTGATGCTCAAAGTAGGATAAAACTCCGACCGAGCCACCTTCACATTGCTGAAAGAAGCCCTTAACTGGTATTCTGCCGCCAACACATCGGGGCGGGCTGACAGTGTTTCCAAGGGAATGGCTCGTTCCGTGTCCATTACCGCGCCTCTCACTGCTGACCAAGAGGCTCGTGCAATCGTATCAGGTCGGCGGTTGAGCAACAGGCAAAGCGCACTCTCCGCTTTTCGAATCTGCGCTTCCAGCATGGGCAACGATGCTACCACACTTTGATAGTTCGCTTCCGCTTGGTTGACGGCGGCTGATGTCTGCTGCCCGACTTCCTTCATTGCCCGAAGCACACGCAGGTTTTCCTCTTGAACGCGGATGCCTTCCTGCGTGACAGCATATTGTCGGTCAAGCATCACCAAGGTATAATAGGTATTGGCCACCTCCGCAACCAGCTGAATCTGCGCATAGCGCAGCTGTGCCGAGTCCTTTTGCAGTTCCGCAGCCGCCATTGCCTTTTGATGGTGACGTTTGCCTCCGAAATCCAGTTCCCAGTTCATCGTCAGCGGAAGCTCGTAGGTATAGGTCGCCGATGTGTTTTGCGCTTTCGTCACCGTGCCAGAGGGCGACAAGGCCACGCTCGGCAGATAACTCAACCGTGCCTGTTTCAGCATCGCCTCCGACTGCTCCAGCGACAGTTGCGCCGTCCGTAAATCACTGTTGTTTTCCAAGGCCTCGTTGATGTAGGTTTGCAATAACGGGTCGGGGAAGATTTGCTGCCATGCTGGAGTTGCAGTTTGTTGTGCAAAGCAACTTGATACAAATAGTATAACGTTCAATATGAATAAAATACGCTTCTTCATAAGACAAGATTTCAAGATACAAAAATCGGGAAAAGACTTGTCATGATGCTGTATGATTTCGGTACAGTGTTGTAGGTTTTCAGAACTATGTACTCTTTTTCAAAGAGAATCTTCTGAAATAAAATTCGCAAAAATTGCGAACTATCGAAAAAAGTATTATTTTTGCAATTACCATCTGCAACATCATTGAATTGTCGAACCATTACAAATAGAACTAGTTATGGGCAATTTAGGCTATGGGGCATTCCCCACACATCCAGGTGAAGTGCTGAAAGACGAGATAGAAGCACGCGGCATTACACAGCGTCAACTGGCCGACAGCATTGGCCTCACCTATTCGGTGGTCAACGAGATACTGAACGGTCGCCGCTCGTTGACGGCCAAAACTGCGCTGATGTTTGAGGCTGCACTCGATATTCCTGCCGATGCGCTGATGTATCTGCAAATGAAATACAACATGCAGACCACACGTAAGGACAAATCAGTAACAGAGGTTTTGAAAGGGATTAGAAAGATTGCGGCGGCGCTGTGACGCTTGTTAATTCAACGGCATGAGTAATTCATAGATTTAAATCAAACAAAAATGGAACTCTCATTGCGAAAAACCAGAATTCAAGGGTTGGATTTCATTCTTTCTTCATGTCCCAATAAGGAGAAAGAAGATTCATGCTTTGCTTATCTCTTTGTTAAAGAATTGTTTTGCAGGGTATGCAAACAATCATTATTATTTGGAGATAACAAATATAATATTGTGGATTACCCTTTTTTGCATAGGGAACGGCAATTGGACTCTATTGTACTACCCGTAATTTCAGAACTGTGTCAAGGATTGGTATTTGCGGAATATCCTGTTGTTAGGGATAGTATTCTAAAAGGATATGAAAAGGAGAATTCCAAAGGAAGGATAGATTATTGGTGCATATATAAGAATTATAGTTTTGTTATCGAAATGAAACAAAGTTATGATGCTTTCATGACAGATTCAACTACTGACAGGACTATTCGCAGATGGAGAACTATGAATGTTAGTCAATTACAAGATATTCAAAAGCACGTTAAACATTTTGAAGAACAAACAAAAGGAATAATCAGAATCGGATTGCATTTTATAACACCATATTGTGATCGGGATAGAAACATGGATGATTATGATTATTATGTTAGGGAACAAAAAAACAATTTAATAAGGCTTTATAATGATGTTAGCCGTTTGAAGCCTAAAAAAACAACTCCAGATTTTTTGGGTAGTTGGGCTTTGCCAAAGAAAGAAAAACTTCTTGAGGTGCCTTATAAAGGGACATTCCCGGGCTTAATACTACTAAGCAAAATATTCCCATCCATTCAACATGATGGGTGCTTGTAACTTTACAGTTGGCTTGTTTATTAACGTGGTTTTTGTCCGTTAATTCATTTCATCATCCATTTTTTGAACAGTCATTGGTTTAAACCGCTCCTGCACCTTCTGGAACACTGCAAACAACGCCGGCACGGTGACGAGCAGTCCCAAAGTGCCGAACAACATGCCACCTACCACGCATACGCCGATGGTGCGGCTGCCATTGGCTCCTGCACCCGTAGCGAACATCAAAGGTAACATACCGAAAATCATCGTCAGTGAAGTCATCAGGATGGGACGCAGACGCTCCTTCGCACTTTGAAGAGCGGCTTGCCCGATGGATAGCCCTTTCAAGCGACCCTGCGAGGCATATTCCGTAATCAGGATGGAGGTCTTCGCCAACAGGCCGACCAACATGATAAGGCCAATCTGCATATAGATGTTGTTCTCCACGCCAAAGAGTTGGGCAAACAACAGACTGCCCGCCAAGCCGAAAGGCACCGACAGCATCACCGCCAACGGGATGAAGAGGCTTTCATACAAGGCAACCATCACCAGATAGACGAACAATGCGCTGATGATGAAGATAAAGACCACGTGGCCCGAGGTGCGGCTCTCCTCGCGGGTGATGCCGCTGAACTCCACACTGTAGCCTACAGGCAACTCCTTCGCCGCCACCTCTTGGATGGCCTTGATGGCGCTGCCCGTACTGCCGCCTTGCGCCACGTTGCCCGACACATCGATGTGTAACTTCACGGCTTTTGTGAAAGATGCCAGTGAGCTTTCGGCCAATAGGGAGATTGACTCTTATCAATGGTTTTTTCCCGATGAAGCCAGAAAGAACATCCGCCCTGATAGTCTTGCCGAGAAATTCCTGAATGCTTATCTTGATGCAATGACAGTAATCAGACCAATACAAGCAAATGAGATTTTAGTGCTGGATGACTTCCTGTACGAGGCTATTTATATTCCAGAAGGCATGGCTGCACCCCCAAGATCCATTATAGAGAACGAGGACTTACAAGTATATGTGCGTGATTTTGGAAAGCAGCCGGATGATTGTTGCCTTGTGTGTGAATGTGATGGAAAGATTGTCGGGGCTATTTGGGTGCGAATGATGGATGATTACGGCCACATTGATGATACCACGCCATCCCTTGCCATGTCGCTTTACAAAGAGTATAGGCGGCGCGGTTTCGGCACAAAGATGCTGGAAGATATGCTGGAATTATTGCGAAAGAAAGGGTATGCAAAGGTTTCCCTTTCGGTACAGAAAGCAAATTATGCCCTGCGGATGTACCAGAAGGCCGGTTTTGAGATTGTGGCTGACCACGGAGAGGAGGTCTTGATGGTCTATTTTGTCGATTAGAGATAAAGTAAATAAATTATAATGAAAAAGCAGATTATCATATACGGTAGCCAGTATGGCTCGACCAAGCGTTATGCGGAGCGGCTGGCTGAGATGACAGGGATTGAAGCCGTCGATTACAAGAAGGTAAAGCGCATTGACGACTATGAAAGGATTGTCTATTTCGGCGCACTTTGCGCCGGTGGTGTCATGGGGCTGAAGAAGACGGTCGGCAAGATGGCCAAACGGCTCACTGGCCCGGAGCAATACCCCTGGCTGCTACGCAAGATGGTGAGCCTGCTGTTTTTGAAGAAAGTCAACGGGGAGTTTGAGCAGTTCGCCAAAGATTGGGGCTGCACTCGCCCGCTGAATGATAAACCGTATAGTGAATAAAATAATATGATAATGGAAAACGAAATGAAATTTTGTCAGAGCTGCGGAATGCCTTTGAATGACCAAGTGCTCGGCACCAATGCCGACGGCAGCAGAAATGAGGATTATTGCATGTATTGCTATAAGGACGGTAAGTTCCTGCAAGACTGCACGATGGAGGTGCTGACGGATGCCAAGAGCAAGGAGATGATTTGGCGCGAGGGTGACACTGAATATTACCCTGGCGGCGTCACCGACCCGAACTACTGCGTCTTGAAGTTTACCGCCACCGATGGTCGTTTTTATTGTGATTTCTATTCACGTAGTTTCGTGATTGAGAGTCCTTAAACACTATCATGTCAGCCAACTGCAGAAAGAAATCATTCGACCAAATGTCAATATCACGTTGGTTAAAGACAAAACGGGCAGCATCTTTCTTGACGGATTCTATGTCAGTTTTCGCCAACCGCTCACGCAAGGCTTCCAGAAAGCCTTCCTTACTTAGTTCAATTCCGTTAAACTCAGCGACGCGCTTCTGCAGATGCTCAAAATTTAACGGCACGCGATTGGCTACATACCATTGGAAGTCATACCAGTCGCGCCCCTTCACTCTGGTCTTCCAGTTACGATAAAGCAGTGCGTGCATCTTGCCAGCATAAAGGTCTGGAAGAGTTACGCAACGAATCATGGTAGAAAATGGCTTCAAAAGCGTTTTCTGTTCTGTTTCAAATCCCAGTGGAGGATCAGTATCCAGTTCTATCTTTACCTTGATTGTTTTTTCTGTTTGAAATGCAATGTCATATGCCGACTCTACCTTACCGAAAGTCTTCTTTTCCTTCTTCTTAATGGTAACCTCTCTGCCTGTCAACTTGAAAGCCTCGATAATCTGAGGAAAATAAGTCTCCAGATGAATGTTTGGATCCTTCTCAGTCTGAGTAAAGTCCATATCCTCTGAATATCTCTGAAGGTTATGAAAGATTCTCAGGCACGTGCCACCATAAAAAGCCGCATGGTCAAAAAAACCTCCACGATAAAGGCCGTACAGGGCTATCTGCTGCATCACTTCTTGCTGCGCATTTTCCTTCTCATTCTTGTTGCGTGGGTGCAATGCCTCCACCATTTCGTCGAAAACAGTCATCTCTCCATTAACTTTATCAGGTTTGCCAATATTTGCTTCTTATTACCAGTCTCCATGCACTTGCGTATGATATCACGGTTCATGCCCTTCAACTCATCGGTGTCTATTCGCATATCTTCCTCCAAAAAGGTAACCAGTGCAGACAAAGACTGGGATTGTATATGTGGTTCGATCATGATCATGTCACACAACGCTTTCTCCGGTGTCGCTATCAGATATGTAACCGTATCGTCATCGTTAGCCATTTTAACTCCAACAGGGAAATAATCGCTGTTTACCTGCCGATAGGAAAAGCGGCCCTCTGGCGTTTCAAACCTACGTGTATGCCGTGTGGTGACGGATGTTACTTCTGTTACCCATTCTGGTATCAATCCATAATGACAAAGTGCATAATGAGCAGACACGTAAGACGGGCCATAGATGTGGTTGGCTATTAATTCTTTTGACAACAACTTACTGCTAACCTCTGTGGACACGACATATAATCCTTGCTTGATGCGGATGATATAGCCGTCTCTCACCAGTTTTAGGATCTTCTTCTCTGGCGATTGATAATGGCTTAACATGTCCCTTAGCACGTAGGCCTCAAAAGGGACATTCCCCAGTTTCTTCAGTTGATGAAGTTCTTCGATACTTATCATGTTGTTTCATTTGACGATGCAAAATTACAACTTTTTGAATAGAAAAGGAAGAAAACGTTCCTTTTCTGTACGAAAATTTAAATTTTTGTCCAACTAGTTGCGAGGCGACAGAAAAATCTTTCGGCACTCGTCCGCGAAACCTGCAAGTCTATTCCGTTATGAACGGATACATCTTTCTGATGTTGTCGGCGAGGAACTGCGCCACGAGGTCTGTGGGAAACTGGGTGATGTTGAATACGAAGTCGTAGTTGCGGGCGTCGTAACGCGACACGCCGGCGATAGTCTTCGTATAGGTGTCGCGGGCTTCGTCGATTTTATCAATGCGCATATTGGCAGCGTCCTCGTCCAAAGCATACTTCTCCATGACACGTTTCACGCGGGCTTTCCTGTCAGCGATGAAAAAGATTCTCATGGCGTAAGGATGGTTTCTGAAAATATGGAATCCGGTGCGTCCGATAATGACACACGACTCCTGATCAGCCAGTTCGCGGAGAATTTGTGCCTCGGCAAGATAGATTTGTTGTGAGGTCACCTCACGGTCTTCCTGTGGAGTGTAGCCTCCTGCCCCTGCGGCACCGAACTGTTGGTAGAAACGGCAAAAGTCATTCCACCAGTTGGGTTTAGTGGCTTTAATATTCTGCATTTCCTCAACAGTTAGGTTGAATTTAGTGGTCAAGGTGTCAAGAATGGCCTTGTCGTATACGTTGACACCGAGCAGCCCGCCGAGCTTGTAGGCAATCTCTCTGCCACCCGAACCGAATTCACGGTTGATGGCGATGACGAATTTCGGTTTTTCCATCGTGGTTTGTATTGATGGGACAAAAATACAAAAATGGATTGAAACGAACGGCCTGCATCTTAGTTTTTTGTATTTTTGTTGTCTAATTTTGAGGCCGTTTTTAGAAAAAAAAACGTGAGTAAGAAGCGTCTGATTTGGAAAAAGACCCGTATCGTTGCAGGTGCCATCTTGGGGATAGTGCTGTTACTGCTGATTGCCGTAACGGTCGTTTTGGTGACGCCCCAAGCTCGTACGGCAGTCCTGCAAAAGTGCGTGGTGGAAATTAACGAGCGAACCGACCTGGATGTGGATCTGGGACGGCTCTATCTTTCCCCTTTCCATCATTCTCCGATGATGCTCTATCGCGCCTACAAGGGCAAAGAAGACCTACCGTTTCACATAGAAATAGACAGCCTCTATATTGGTCATCGCGGTCACGACACGTTACTTTACATGCAAGGCTTGCGTTTGCAAGGTTGTATGAAAAAGCCTGAGTATGAAGCGCCGAAAGATGATTTTCTAGCTCGCACCTTCGTGGTGGATCAACTGCTACTGGACCAAGCCACAGTCCATTCCGACACGCTGATTGACGCGGCAGGTATTGACGCTGTCTTGGGACATCTGGATGTGAAGAGTCCAGGACTTAACATCGCAAAAGGGGAGTATCCGCTGCACGGCTTGGAGTTGACGGATGCGTATGTGGGGATTGAACTGCGCGGCACCAAGGAAGACATCGAGGACACCATCCCCTCCCCAATGGTCTTCGACATACCTGATGGCGAGCTGCGCAATGTGCGGTTCTTGCTCAACCCAAGGGGGGTGGATTTACGTGCCAGTTCCCTGTCCACGAATGTGTTGGCGGATGTGGGAAACGACCTCTATGATATACGTCGAGTGAATATCGGGAATGTCTCGCTTGATTACAAGAAAAAATATTACTTGCCTTTTGATACGATCTATGGAGATGCGTTTGTGGATTTGAACACCGATTTGATTAATTCCAAGGGACTACACGTGCGCTCCGACGAGTTTGGGGCGAAAGCAGACCTGAAGGCCTCGGCATTAAATATGGAGACTATGCGGGTGGACTTGGAAGGCAATGCGGATTATCGCGGTAGCAAGGCAATTTTGCGAGGATTCTATGATATTGATGATGAGGTGTATGACATGCGGGTGAATGTGGAACAAGTTGACATAAGCCCATTTCTCAAAGACCGTCACCACGTGGAAATCGCAGGCAAAATACATGCGCAGGGCAAAGGAATAGACCTTGATTCCCCTGCGTTTAAGTGCATAGTGGCCATGAACCTGACCGATTGCATCTATGATGACATTAATGTATCAGGCCTGATGCTTGACGCCAAATTAGCCAAAAAAACCGTGGCTGGAAACCTGCATTTGCCGGTTACGATGACAGACAGCGACATACGGCTAAAAGCAGAGACGGAGCATCAGTTCCGGGTATCTAACTTTTTTAAACCTAAAAAGCTAAACGTGGACTACCATACGCAGATGAAGCATGTGGTTGCACACATGGCGGGCGAAGATTTTGATGTCGACTCTCTGAACCTTGACTTCACCACAAATACCGCCACATCGTTGTATTTGGCCACGCAGGGACTAACCATCGATGCACAAAGCCCGATGCATGTGCTTAGGCTGGTGGACGATGTGCAACCAGTGCTTGAGGTCGTCA
This sequence comes from Bacteroidales bacterium, assembly GCA_017645245.1. Lineage (GTDB taxonomy): Bacteria > Bacteroidota > Bacteroidia > Bacteroidales > F082 > Limimorpha. The sequence continues at coordinate 17,427 of JAGCPG010000027.1, read as the reverse complement.
CGGACACGGCGTTTGTTCAGTCCATCATCTCGTTACAAGATCTGACAATGTTAGACACGCTCCGGCGGCTTATACCCAACATGCAGGCGGAAATACAACTGACGAAAGGCAGTCCCGTTCAGGCTATCATTGAGGGAATGGGGATAGACATCAATGAAGTGGCAATGTCGCTTAAATCCGATGCTTTCCAATCAGACTTGGTGTTGAACGCTTCCATCCCGTCTATTGACCACCCGGACAACGACAGTACGGGGCTGCGCCTGCCTGCTGCCACAGCGGCAATGCAGGTACACATGATGGAAGGCAAGACCACCGCCTCTCTCAGAGCCAATACCAATATTTCCAATGGCGTGATGAGTGTAGATAAGTTACGTACCGACGCCAAGCTGCAACTTGACATGGAACGAGATGGGCGCGAGCTGAGCGGCACGGGACAACTTGCGTTAGACAGCCTCATATACAATGGAATGGATCTCGGAAACCGAACGGCCGAGATCCTGATTTCGCCATCGAAGCAATATGAGAATGCCATTCTGACGGATATGCGGTTGGACGACATCCCGCTTGAGCTGGTAAGCGACATTATTCAAATGGAGGACATCGACCTGGACGGTCTCGTTCGAGCTAAGGCCACCGTAGACGGTTTGCCTGCCCAATTGGACATCTCAGCCGAAGTGTGGCCTATAGGTGTTAGCACCATATACAAACCCTACGATGTGAAGTTGAATCTGGGGGAAACGCCTATCGTGATGGTACACAACAATGTGGATTTTAACGATGTGCGCATCTATAGTGCCGACAGCTCCTATCTGGCTCTGAACGGTGGGATGGACCTCAACACAATGCGTTTAGATGTCGGTTTGGCTGCCGACAGTTTCTCTCCGGTGAAACTGGAACCGGATGGACCTTTCCCTGTCCAAGGCGACTTGGCAACCGACATCCGTGGACGGGTGACCGGACCGTTAGACAGCATCCATGCCAATGTGAATGTCACCATCCTGCCTACCACCGACATCACCTATCCTATAGATGAAAAAAACTTGGCGCAAGTCAAACCGCACGGAACTGTCAACGTACAATACAACACCACTGACGGAGAACTTAACTTAGGCGGAAGGATCCATGTGGACGAAGGAACGGTTCGCTATTCACCCAAGTATTATCCCATGATCCCCTTCCAGGTGGATTCTGGAAGCTATGTTGCCCTCAATGGTCCCATAGGCCAGACCATCCTGCACCTCTCTGCTTCGCAACAGGTGAAAGCAGATGTGCAATCGGCGGACGAAGAAACACGCCGTGTGACTTTCAACACGGGCGTGCGTGTGGAAGGTGTACTCGATTCGATAGGCCTTAACGCCATAGGTTTCTTCCTCGAAGCACCAGATGACGAGACCATCACGCGCGAACTCGCCGCTATGGATGAGGACACGCGCGAAGGTATAGCGGCAGCATTGCTGGCTACCGGAATGTATATGGGCGAAAGCAATGAGGCTGCGCGAAAAGATGGATATGCTCTGAATAGCATCATCAATAGCCGTATCAATGCCGCTATGGCGAATTCCAAGATAGGAAAAATCGTGGATGTGGATATCAGCAGTGGAGAAACCGAGCATGCGTCCGGCAAGACCAGTGACATGAACATCGCCATCAGCAAAACCCTGTTCAGTGACAGACTGCGCATCACGGTTGGCTCCACTATCACTGACAACCCCGAGGTCAACAAAGCCAATGGGTTGCTCAGCCTTATTACCGCAGACTATAAACTGACCAAGTCCGGGAATGTTTTCTTACGTGCGTTCTCACAACGCGATTATGAGAACATCTTGGAAGGCGAACTCACCAAGTCCGGTGTCGGAATGGGTGCCACCAGGCAATGGAAACGCAACCACTTTATGAAATCCTCGGGCGATACCATCACGCGCACCTACAACCTCATGGCGGATGCAGACATTGCTTACCGTTCCAACAACACCCTCGGACCCAAGCTCACCCTCACTCATTCGACAAAGAACCTCTTGGGACGCGGCGAGACTTTCTCAGTCAAGGGCTATGGGGCATACTATGGGGCGCTGAGCAACCGGATCCCAGGAGAACCGAAAAAAACCGACACCTACAAGTACGGTGTTGATGCCGCTCTCGTCTTCCCGTATCTGCGCTGGGCGGGGAACAACAACCCTGAGGGCGACACCCGTTATCGGATAGGATATAAGTACGAAAACATTGCCGGAGGATACGGTGTTCATAGGCTCTCCGGAGCCTTCTCGTATTTCATTCGCACGTCGAATTATATCACGCATGTCGTCACACCAGCCTCGCTCTCTTTAATCAAAGTGAAAGCCGAGTCGGAAGAGGTGATTTATGAGGCAATTGAGCATCCGGAACTCATCAAAGTGCTTGCCGGAAACGAGTTTGTTCCCTCAATCGGCTATGGGATCACCTATAGTGACTACCGCACCAGACGGACGGTTAACACCATGATTGACTTTGAAATCAAAGATGCCGGCAACTTGGTTAACTCCGTCTATTGCCTCTTCGGACACTCGTGGAATGAGATAGACAAACCGATAGTCGGTGTCCCCTACAACCAATTCGTCAAATTGACGGCCGAACTGTGGAACAGGTTCAACTTGACTGACCGGGTATGCATTGCAACACGTCTTTTTGCAGGCGCCAACCTACCGCTGGGCAACTCCGACTCTGCCCCTCTTTCCGAATCCTTCTATACTGGTGGTCCCAACAGCCTGCGGGCTGCCGCACCCTACGCCTATGGACCGGGAAACTACCACAGCGCTAGATTTAACCAGAATTACTTCCATGCCGGTGATGTCAAACTCGAAGCCAACCTTGAACTGCGCTTCCCCGTCGTTTGGAAAATCAATGGTGCCGTTTTTGTCGATGCCGGCAACGTATGGAGCTGGCGTAACACCCGCGACCTCCTCAGCAGCGAAGATTATGAGCTCCTTGTTTTGGCTTTGGGATTAACTGAAGATTTGTGGGATGGAATTATCGGGAATCCGTATCTTGCCAAGCAGATAGCACTGGGTACAGGAGCTGGACTCCGTCTCGACCTAGATGGACTCGTTGTCCGTCTCGACTTGGGTGTAGGTATCCACACACCATACCAGACCTACAAATATGACGAGGACTTCAATCCTGATCTTTCACGACCCATCACCTCCTATTACAACATGCCTTCCGTCTTTGATGGCCTGCGCCTCAACTTCAGCATAGGTTATCCGTTCTGATTTCACAAAAGTCCATTATTTGAAATCAGCAAAGAGCTTGGTCAGCTGCTTCGTCAGGCTCTCACGGTCGAGTGGATTGTATTCGTAACGTCTGGGTCTTTTTCCATACCATACCACTTGCCCCGTTTGGTTATCGAAAACCAGCGCGAACACGCCATTAACATAGGCTTCGGTGTCTTTCGAGAAGTCCATGTTATTATTAAAGATGAAATCCGCTATCTTCATGCCGATTTCAATTCCCTCCTCCAATGCATACTGGCGTGCATTCTTGGAATAGCCTACGTCGGTGATGAGCAGACCATAGCGACAGCCACTCTGGCGGACTGCATTGCGAATCTCGGCAGGAACCACCAGTTTTTGGGCGGAAGATGCTGAAAGATCAACCAGATTGTACATCCATGAGCCCAACTTGGACTTCGGATTTGCAGCGTCAAAATCCACCGAGACGGTCTTTTGAATCGGCATCCCAAGCGAGTTCACGACATCGGTAACAAGCAGTTGGTTGAATCGGGAGGCATCTGGAAGGTAGTCCGTGGTAAAATCAGCCACCGCATCAGTGATATAAGAATACGGTTCAACCAAAGCAATCGGACGGAGGTCAGAGGCATTGCTGGAGAAAAACTTTGAAGTACCGCATGACGCAAAGAGCATCGGGACGGCAATCAGCAGGAAAAGAAAGTGCTTTTTCATTTTAGTTGTAGTTTAAGTTGTCAATTGTTTGAATGGTTTGGAATGGACAAAAATAGTAAAAAAATGGGACTCCAATTACAGACATGCCGCAGCGTTTTTGTCCAGATTGCTGAAAATGACTATCTTTGCTGCAAAATATCCATATCATGAAATTATTTGAAGCCATTCAAGCCATGAAAAAACTATTCTCTCTCACAGTAGTGGCGCTGATGTTGTTCAGCAGTTGCAACAACCAAAACAAGAACATCCAAGTGAAGACGGAGTCCGAACCAGAAACGACCAGTTGTATCTATGACATCACCGTCAAGGACATCAATGGAAACGATGTCTCACTAGCCAACTATAAAGGTAGGGTGCTCTTGATTGTAAACGTGGCAAGCAAGTGCGGACTTACTCCACAGTACGAAGGTCTGGAAGCCCTTTATCAGCAATACAAAGACCAAGGTTTAGAGATTCTGGCCTTCCCTTGCAACCAATTCTTGGGTCAAGAGCCTGGCACCAACGAGGAGATCCAGAGCTTCTGCTCACTGAACTACAACGTCACCTTCCCATTGTTCGACAAGATTGATGTAAATGGCGAGAACGAGAGTCCGCTTTACACCTACCTCAAGGAACAGGCTCCTTTCCAAGGCTATCCCGAAGGCACTGAGGAGTTTGCGGCGATGCTTGACGAAATTCACCAAAAGACAGGTACGGGCTTCGACCAAGGCGATGCCATTCGTTGGAACTTTGGCAAGTTCCTAGTTTCCAAAGACGGTAAAACCATTCTGCGTTTCGAGCCTATGGCGACTCCCGACATGCTGGAGGAAGCCGTTCAGGAGATGCTGAAATAAACGGGTCACGGGGATTTTTTCTATTGTTGGACTAAAAACCGTTGGATAATTATGGAAACAAGAAAACAAATAGCAGTAGCCAAGAAACAATCCGGCTACAACTGTGCACAGGCTGTGCTATGTGCCTACGTTGACATTGCGGGCATCGATGAAGAAAGCGCCATACGCCTTGCCGCTCCCTTTGGCGCAGGAATGGGCAACATGGAAGGAACTTGTGGCGCCATTACTGGTGCCGGCCTCGTTCTTGGATTATCAGGTGGCTCAACAAAACAGATGCGCCAAATCATGAACAAATTTCAAGAACGCAACGGAGCCACACAGTGCAAGTTGCTAAAAGGTGTCGGCACGGGGAAAGTCCTTCGAGAGTGCAACGATTGTGTCGCCGATGCAGCTGAGTTTCTGGAAGAACAAATCGGAAAAATCAGAAGTCTATTATGACCGAATCAGAAGCCATTCAAGCCCGCCATAGCGTGCGGCAATACCTCGACAAGCCTATTGAGGCGGAGAAAATCAAGGCGATACAAAAGTGCATCGACCTTTGCAACCGTGAAGGCGGTGTGCATTTCCAACTGGTGACCAATGAGCCTAGAGCCTTCCGTAACAGTATTGATTGGGTTCATTATGGCAAATTCAAGAATGTCAGTAACTATATTGCCATCATTGCATCAAAAGGCAACGATGGCAGTGTGATTGCCGGCTACTATGGCGAGAAACTGGTGCTGCTCATCCAGACACTCGGCATGAATACTTGTTGGGTCGGAGGAACGTTCAAGAAGGTCAGCGGTGTTTATACCATTGGACCTGGAGAAGAGCTGAAATGCGTCATCTCATTCGGCTATGGTGCGACGCAAGGTGTCCAGCATCGGCAGAAGAAGACCTTCGCCGATGTGGCCCAAGCCCAAGAACCCATACCGGAATGGTTCAAAAATGGGGTAGAGGTGGCACTTCTTGCCCCGACAGCGGTCAACCAGCAGAAATTCAGGTTCATTCTGCATGACGGCAATCGCGTGGAAGCCGTAACCAAATTCTCACTGATAGGCTATTCACATCTCGACCTTGGCATCGCCAAATATCACTTTGAGATTGGCGCAGGAGATAACTTTGCATGGGAATAAACATTTGCCACTGCAAGGGTTTTCGTGACCTTTGCGGCGGTTTTATTTGTTTGTATTTTAGATTTTTGTATTTTTGTTACCTAAATTGAAACCAAATGAAAAAAGCACTATTCCTCATCGCCGCTTGCTGCCTTATGTTGGGCGCCTGCGCACAAAACAAGAATCAGAACACTCAAGCAAAGGAGAACAACAACATGAAAAAGACCCTGATCGTTTACTTCTCGGCCACCGGCACCACCAAGGCCGCTGCCCAGAGACTGGCCAAAGAACACAATGCAGACCTCTTTGAAATCGTCCCCGAGCAGCCCTACACCGCTGCCGACCTCGACTGGCGCGACAAGCAATCCCGCTCGACCGTTGAGATGAACGACAAGACCTCACGTCCCGCCATCAAAGGCCGCTGCGAGAACATCGCCGACTACGATGTCGTGTGGATTGGCTTCCCCGTGTGGTGGTACACCGCCCCCACCATCGTCAACACCTTCATCGAGGCCCACGATCTCAGCGGCAAGACCATCAACGTGTTCGCCACCAGTGGCGGCAGCGGCGTGAGTGGTTCCTACAACGACCTCAAGAAAGCCTATCCGCAGTACAACTGGGGCGAAAGCCGCTTGGTGAACTAATTCCAATGACCACTCCTTACCGCTATCACACACCTAATGGTTTCGATGACCTTCTGATAAGCTCCGACAGCAAGGCTCTGACGGGTCTTCGGTTTGAAAGCTCACACGATGAATCGGGCATGGTAGAGACGCAAGATATTGCGTTTCTACCGCCTGTAATTTACGACACTTTTCGTTGGTTGGACATTTATTTCTCTGGTCATCAGCCTGATTTCACGCCAGCCTATCGTATGAATGACCTCACGCCGTTTCGAAAAGCAGTCATGGAGGTCGTCTGCAATATCCCTTGGGGGCAGACCATGACCTACAGCGAGATCGCTAAATGCATCGGTTGCCATTCGGCACAGGCTGTGGGCGGTGCGGTAGGCTGGAATCCCATCTGCCTCATAGTACCCTGCCATCGAGTGATTGGCGCAAACGGAAAACTTGTCGGATATGGCGGCGGTCTGAACAACAAAATCACCCTTTTGCGACTTGAAGATTCCGCCGCGAGGGTTTCGTGCCTTTCCGGCGGTTTTTGAACAGGACAAACAACCCGTATTAATCTATTAACTTTTAAACATTTACAACTATGACTAAAGAAGAAGCATTAAAAGAATTTGCCTACATGGGTGCCACTTGGTTCGGCAACAGCAAACAACATTTCGCCTTTTCGGCATACTGCCGTCTTCAGGGCTGGAACAAACTGGCCGACAAATGGAAGGAAGAAGCCGAAGAGGAATGGGACGAAGCCGAAGAAGTCCTCAACCGCATGGTGGAACTTGGCTGCAAGCCCGCCGAGCTGCAGGAGATGATGAAGACCATCGAATTCCCGTTCTACGACGACCCGAAGCAGCAGATCGAGAGCGACTTTCAACCTGCTGCTATAGAGGAGATGAGCAAACTCGCACAGGCCTTCGCCGACGACTATCCCACGCAAAAACTGATTCAAAAGTGGATTGACGGTGAGAAAGACCACATGGCTTGGGAAGCACAGTACCTCAACTACATCGACAAACTCGGCTATGAGAATTTCCTCACAGCCATGATGTAATAGTATGACTATGATTTATGACTTTAAGGCCCTTAACAACAAGGGCAAAGTCCTCATGATTGTCAACACCGCATCAAAGTGCGGTTTCACCCCTCAGTACGATGGCTTGGAAGCTCTCTATAAGAAGTATCAAGACCAAGGTCTGGTGATTCTCGGCTTCCCCTGCGACCAGTTCAAGCACCAGGAGCCTGGTACCGACGAGGAGATTGCAGAGTTCTGCCGCTTGAACCACGGTGTCACCTTCCCGCTGATGAAGAAGGTTGACGTCTTTGGCGAGAACGCCCACCCCATCTTCACCTACCTTTGCAACCAGGTGCCTGACGAGGAAGTACACGGCTTGGCTGACAAAGCCAAAATGAAGCTCGTCGATAGTCTGAGCAAGTCGGAAGGCCGCAAGGAAGGCGAAATCCGCTGGAACTTCACCAAGTTCCTCATCTCGAAAGACGGCAGCACCATCAAGCGCTTCCCGCCTGTGGCCAAGCCCGAGGAAATGGAGGCTGACATTGAGGCAATGCTGAAATAATAACTATCTAAAACTGAATAAAATGGAAGCAAAAGAACAAGTATTGAAAGCCATGCGTGACTTCGGACAACCCGTCAACGCTGGCAAGATTGCAGAAATCACAGGTATCGACCGCAAGGAAGTGGACAAAGCCTTTGCTGAACTGAAAAAGGAAGGCGCAATTATCTCGCCCGTCCGCTGCAAGTGGGAACCGGCCAAATAACGTGTGACCATGGAAATCAAAGCAGTAAAATTCCGTAAAGACGGATTCTACACCCAGCCCTTCGTATTTGGAGGCGAAGAAGGACAAGACAAATTTGATAAGAACGTCCGCTATCGCGGCAGTCTGCAGAACTATCTGATTGACACAGGCAGCGAGGTGATTCTGGTGGATACCGGCTTTCCAGCAGGTACTCCCGAGGAAGTGCCTGACGAGAACTCGCCCATCTTCACCGGCAAGGACATCTGTAGTTATATGGATGCTTTCAAAGCCCTCGGCTACAAGCCTGAACAGGTGACCAAGATTTTGCTCACCCACCGTCATGCCGACCACAGCGGCGAACTGAAAAGTTTTCCCAACGCGAAGGTTTATGTGAACCAGGAAGAAATGGACGCCGCAGAGTTGCAGGGGCTCACGAATCTCGTTCCAGTCAGCTATACCGACGGAGCCTACTACAACTTCCCCGAGAGTCAGAAGATTCAGGACGGCATCTACCTCATCAAGGCCAAGGGCCACACCAAGGGAAATAGCATCATCGTGGTGGAGATGGACGGACTGTTCTACATGCTTCACGGCGACATCACCTACGTGGACGAGGCTCTTCACGAGGACAAATTGTCGGTGGTCTTTGACGACCTTCCGGCCGCCCGCGAGACGCAGAACCGCATCCGCGAGTTCGTCCGCAACCACCCCACCGTTTATTGTGGCACTCACACGCCACAGGGCTATGAGAATCTGGAGGCCAAGCGCGTGATGGACCTGGATCATCCTGTGCCGACCATTCTGGCCGAAGTCGATTTCTCCAAGCAGGAGGCTTCTGGCAAGTACGTCTGTTCCATTTGCGGTTATGTCTATGACCCCGCAGAGCATGACGGCGTAGCTTTTGAAGACCTGCCCGACGACTGGCGTTGTCCCCGCTGCAAGCAGCCGAAGGAGAAGTTCAATAAAGCGTAAGCTTCACGAACTACTGTTCAATAACCAACCGCCGCAAGGGTTTCGTGCCTTTGGGGCGGTTGTTTTTGCGAATTGCAAAAAAATGACTATCTTTGCTGCAAAATAATCCAAACAATGAAAAATCTAACACTTATCCTTATGGCATCACTCATCATGACTTGTGGCTGCACCTCAAAGAACAAAGAAGTCACCACCAACGAACCAGCCGTCAAGCAAGAAGGCGCGACGGTCTATCTGACCAGGGAAATCACCCCCGAATCGCTTGTCAAGATATACAAGGCGCTTGGCGTGGAGGCCACAGGCCGCGTGGCCGTGAAGGTCTCGACAGGGGAGGGTAGCAACCCCAACTACCTGAAGCCGGAACTCATCAAGAACCTAGTGCATGAGGTGGACGGCACCATCGTGGAATGTAACACCGCCTATGGCAACGGCCCCGGCGACGAGAAGGACGACCGCAACAACTCTGCTAATCACTGGGAAGTGATCCGTAGGCATGGCTTCACTGATTATTTCCCCGTTGACATCATGGACGAATACGACGAGATGCGCATCCCCGTGAAAGACCAGCGTCACATCAAGTACGACATCGTAGGCGGCCACATGGCCAACTACGACTTTATGATTGCGCTGAACCACTTCAAAGGCCATCCCATGGGTGGTTACGGCGGCGCGCTGAAGAACCTCAGCATCGGCTGCGCCAGCGCCAACGGCAAGGCCTATATCCACTCCTCAGGCAAGATGGAGAAACTCGACATGAACCTGCTTTGGACCCCCGAATACATCGGCGACCAGGACGGCTTCCTTGAGAGCATGGCTGCCGCTGCCCAAGCTATCGCGAACTACTTCAACAAGAAGCAGGGTATCATCTACATCAGCGTGATGAACAACATGAGCATCGACTGCGACTGCGTCGACCATCCCGCCCCTGTGAAGCTTGAGGACTACGGCATCTTGGCTTCCACCGACCCCGTGGCCCTTGACCAGGCCTGCGTCGACATCATCAACAATCAGGAGGTGACCGCCAAGAACGACCCCACCGACTTGCTGAACCGCATCGACAAGCAGCACGGCACCCACACCATCGACCACGCCGAAGCAATCGGTTTAGGTACTCGCAAGTACCACATCGTCAATATCGACAAGTGAGCGTGATGAAGTACTATGTCATAGATGCTTTCACCGACCAACCTTTTGGAGGCAATCCCGCGGGCGTGGTGTTGTTAGGAGACGACGCTTACCCGTCGGAGACACTGATGTTGCATGTCGCTGCCGAATTGCGCTATTCCGAGACGGCATTTGTCCGCCGGCTGTCACCGATGGAATATCAAATGCGTTTTTTCACCCCGAAGGCCGAGGTGGAGCTGTGCGGCCACGCCACCATCGCCACCTTCTCGCTGCTGCACCAGATGGGACAGGCTGAAGGCGAATGTATCTGCCACACGTTGGCGGGCGACCTGCGTGTTGAGGTGGAGACAAAAGTGATGATGCAGATGGCCATCCCGCGCATCGTCGCCACCATCGAAGATGCCAATGAGATCTATCGTGCCCTTGGTGTGACAGGCTACCAGCCGACCCTGCCCGTGCAAATTGCCTATTCTGGTCTGCCCGACATCATGATCCCCGTCGCCGATATGGCGACGCTTAACAGTTTGCAACCCGACATGGAGGCCGTCTCGGCCATCACCGAAAGACACAAAGCGGTCAGCTTCCATGTGTTTGCCTTTGGCGATGACGGCTACACCGCTCATGTCCGCGACTTTGCTCCGCTTTACGATATCCCCGAGGAGTCGGCCACCGGCACCGCCAATGCCGCACTGACACATTACCTCGCTGTCAACGGCGTCATCCCCCGACAGGGAGACTTCGCTTTCCTTCAAGGCGAGGCCATGGGACGGCCCTCGGTGGTGGCCACACGCATCGCCAGCGATAGAGGCGTCTATGTCGGCGGCACGGCCTTCGTAATTGCTTCGGGAGAGTTTAACCATGCAAAAACCTAATATTGTCATGAGAAAAATAATCTTCAGCATCCTCTGCCTCGCCCTGATGGGCTGCGGTAGTGGGAAACAACAACAAAACGGCACTTGTCTGCGAGACCTGCAAGGCCGCTTGTTTTCGAATACAAGGGCATTGTTGTTCAACTATTCCGATACTGATTCGGCGTCATCCCAGTGTGTTTCTTGAAGTATTTGAAGAAAAACGAGGGGTTAGGGAAATTCAACTCGTCTGAGATCTCCTTGATACAGCGGTCGCTGTGTTTCAGCAACTGTTTTGCCTCAAGAATGACATATTGGTCAATCCATTGGGGCGCCGACTGACCGCTGGTGTCTTTCACAATTTTGGAAAGGTATTTTGGCGTGATATAGAGCTTGTCGGCATAAAATCCCACACTGCGCTCCGTGTTATGGTATTTGCTGACCAGGTCGATGAATCTCTCAAAAACAATCTTGTGGCGGGTGGAGACAGGTTGCTCCATCTCGCTTTGCTTTGCCATACGCTCGTTGATGAAACTCCCGAAGATGAAAAACACCGAGGAGATGAGATGGCTGATGCTCTCGCGTGCGTAGGCGTAGTCGGAGTGGACAGCAGTGTTGATGAGTTGAATGTGTTGCTGAACGATAGATAGTTCGTCAGACTTCAAGGTGATGCAAGGGTTGTCCAATATTTGCATGGCCTCGTTCAGCATTTTCGTGATGTCGGAGCGGAAATGGGAGAGAAACTGTGACGTGACCGCGATAATGGTCAACTCGGGGGCTTCTTCGGCGCTACTGGGCTCGATGCGGATGATGTTTTGCGGCAAGTTGAGCACCATCATGCCTTCGTGAATCTCGTATTCCTTTAGGTTGACGCTGCCCTTGAAGCTGCCTTTCTTGCAGAAGGCCACAATGTAGCCATCGATGCGACATGGGTAACGCAATAGGTTGTAATTGGCTTCATTGGTACGCTGAGCCATGATGAGGTCTTCACCTATATTAAAGATGTCATCAGTCAGAAAGAGTTCTTTGACCTTTGCAATACTGAAACTATTGGGTGTTGTCTTCTCCATTCGTTGAAATTTTCGGCAAAAGTATATAATATTGCCGATTAATTAGTCAAGAATTGCGAAAATTTCGACTTTTAGATATGTTTTATTGTAAAAAGGATTCCTTTTGGTCGAAAAAGATGTCTTTTCTTTGCAGCATCAACAAAAAAGAAATGAGAAATGACTAAAAGATTGAAAAACATGGTTTTGCTGTTGGTGCTCTGCGGTATGTCGCTGACGGCGGGAGCACAGCGGGTGCTCACCTTGGAAGAATGTCATCGCCTGGCATTGGAGAATAACAAAAAATTGAAAGTGGCCGAAGAGGAGGTCAACAAGTCGCGCTACGAGATGTATTCCTCGTATGCCAATTACCTCCCTAAGGTGTCGGCGACAGGTACTTACATGCACAACAATAAGAGTTTCCAGCTGTTGAGCGACGAGAACATGGCCACGCTTGGTAGCATCGGCACCACGGCACAGGCTGAAATTGATGCCTACCGCCAAGAGTTGCTACAGGTGTACCAAAACGACCCGGTGGCGGTGATTTCATGGGCTTTGCTACAGCAGGACCCGACACTGAATAAAATAGTTTCCGATCTGATGGGCTTGAATGTCGAGGATGCCTTGAACCAAATCGGTGAACAGGTTTCGGATGCGTTCAAGATTGACACAAAGAATGTTTATGCAGGCATGGTCACCATACAGCAACCGATTTTTGCGGGCGGAAAGATTGTGGCCTATAACCTGATCACGAAAGACCTGGAAGCCCTTGCCGAGTCAAAGCTCGACATGCAGCAGCAGGAAGTCATAGTCACCACGGACAAGGCCTATTGGCAAATCGTTTCCATCGCTAACAAGCTGAAACTAGCCGAGAGCTATACGGAATCGCTTCGCACTTTGAACTCGGATGTCGAGAAGATGGTCACGGCGGGTGTGGCTACCAACTCCGACCAATTGGCCGTGAAGGTGAAACTGAACGAAGCAGAAACGGCACTGCTGAAAGCGCAGAACGGCTTGGCACTTTCCAAAATGCTGCTTTGCCAGATCTGCGGCCTGCCTTTGGATTCCAATATTGTGATGGCTGATGAGAAACTTGACGATGTGTTGTTGACCAACAACAGGCCATATTATTCGGAGAGCGACATTGAAGCCAACCGTCCAGAGCTGAAATGTCTCAGCTTGGCCAACGATATCTACGCTAAGAAGGTGTGGGTCACCCGCGCCGATTACCTGCCCACTATCGGTGCCTTCGGCAATTATGTCGTTAGCAATCCTTCGTGCTTCAACGGTTTCCAAAACGAGTTTGGCGGCATGTGGAACTTCGGCGTGATGGCCAAGATTCCGATTTTCCATTGGGGAGAGGGCTATAATAAGACCCGTATGGCCAAGGCCGAGGCCAAGATTCAGAAGTACAACTATGACGATACCAAGGAGATGATCATGCTTCAGGTGCGTCAGTGTGAGACTCGGCTTTCCGAGGCCGACTCACGCCTGAAACAAACCCAAGAAAAACTGAACGACGCCGACGAGAACCTGCGCATGGCCAATGCGGGCTTTCGTGAAGGTGTTGTGGAATCGTCGGTGCTGAATCTGGCCCAGACCGCATGGTTGCAAGCCCATTCGGAATACATCGATGCCAAAATCGACTGCATCATGGCCGACGTCAACCTCCGCAAGGCTGCTGGCGTATTATCGAAATAAACAAGTATAACATCAATATCATGTCAACAACATTAAAAGAACAAAGAATGAACACCTACCTTGCACTGGGTGTGCTGGGTGGTGTGATTGCGGTGGTTTGCATTATTGGCATTCTCACCTTCCACAAGGAAACGGAATACCTGCAAGGTCAGGCAGAGGTGACGGAATATCGCGTGTCGAGCAAGGTCCCGGGACGTATTATGGAATACAGAGTCCACGAAGGACAAATGGTGAGAAAAGGAGATACCCTCGCCATTTTGGAAGCTCCCGAAGTAGAGGCCAAAAAAGCTCAGGCCGAAGCCGTGGAGCAGGCGGCTATCGCCTTGAGCGACAAAGCACAGCATGGTGCGCGCTCGCAACAGATTGAGGGTGCCTACGAAATGTGGCAGAAGTCGAAAGTCGGCGTGGATATCGCCGAAAAATCCTTCAGCCGTATTAGCAACCTTTACCAGGACGGTGTCGTAAGCGAGCAAAAGTACGACGAGGTAAAGGCCCAGCGTGACGCCGCCATTGCTACCGAAAAAGCTGCCAGATCTCAGTATAACCTGGCCCTTGCCGGTGCGCAGGAAGAAGACAAGGAAATGGCCGCCGCCAAGGTCTTGCAGGCTCAAGGTGTGGTGGCGGAAGTCAAATCTTACATCAATGAAACCGTGCTGACGGCCTACTCCGACGGCGAGGTGACTGAGATTTTCCCGCATATTGGTGAATTGGTCGGAACGGGCGCACCTATCATGAACATCGCCATGATGGACGAGCAATGGGTGACCTTCAATGTGCGCGAGGACTGCCTGAAAGAATTCAGCATCGGAACAGAGTTCGACGGGTACGTACCCGCCATCGAAAAGGACATCAGAATGAAGGTCAGTTATATGAAAGACCTCGGTGACTATGCCGCTTGGAAAGCCACCAAGGAAACGGGACAATACGACCTCAAAACCTTTGAGGTGCGTGCCACACCGCTTCAGGTGTCGAACGACCTGCGTCCAGGCATGAGCGTGGTGGTGAAAAGGGAGCATAGAAGAAAATGAACCCGAACGATGAAAACAAGCGTGCCTTGATGCGTGTGATGAGGCGTGAATTGCTCAGGATGCTGTCGCAGCCTGTGTATGTTTTCTGCATGGTCGTCGCGCCTTTGGTTGGCTATATCTTCTTCACCACCTTGATGGGGCAGGGACTTCCCATGGACATCCCCATCGGAGTGGTAGATGAGGACAATACGGCCGTCACAAGGCAGGTGCTGCGCAACTTGGACGCTTTCCAACAGTCGGAGATTGTGGAGCAATACGCCAACTTCAGCGAGGCCCGCGAGGCGATTCAGCAGGGCAAGATTTATGCTTTCTATTACATCCCGAAAGGCACAACCGAAATGGCATTGTCGAGCAAACAACCCGAGGTGTCGTTCTATACCAATCCATCCTATTTGGTGGCGGCTTCCTTGGAATATCGCGACATGAAAACAATGGCTGAACTGGCTTCAGGTGCCATAGCTCGTGAGACCTTGTATGCCAAAGGCTATGCTGATGAACAGGTGATGGGCATCCTGCAACCCATCAAGATGGAGATGCATGCCATCGGTAACCCGGGACTGAATTATTCGATTTACCTTTCGAATATCCTGCTGCCCGCCATGCTGATGCTGCTCATCTTCCAAGTGACGATTTACTCCATCCATAGCGAAGTCAAGGAAGGCACCTCGAAACACTGGATGGAGATGGCCAACGGCAACATTTACAGGGCTTTGGCAGGCAAATTGTTGCCCCAACTAGCCGTCTGGATTGTAATGGGCGCAACGTATATGGTCGTCCTTTATGCTTTTTGGGATTTCCCGCTGAAAAGTGGCCTTTGGTCGATGGCTTTGGCAGCCCTTCTGCTCATTCTAGTGTCTCAAGCCTTTGGTGTGTTTTTGTGTGAACTGCTGCCTTCACTGCGTTGGGCCTTGAGTATCGCCACCTTATGGGGTGTGCTGTCCTTCCCGATTTCGGGCTTTTCTTTCCCACAGATTGCGTTTCCGGCACCGTTGAGGGCGCTTTCGTATCTTTTCCCATTGAGGTATTATTACCTGACCTATGTGGACCAGGCATTGAACGGCTTGCCGTTGTATTATTCATGGGTCAACTTTGCGGCGTTGTTGGCTTTCTTGGCCTTGCCGTTGTTGCTGCCTAACCGATTGAAAAAGTGTTTGTTGGAATATCAATATACAAGATGATGAAATGGTTGCATAACATATTGGAGGTTTTCCGCGAGGAACTTCACAACTCGATTTTCGATGAAGGGGTCATCGTGTTTTTCTTCATCGTACCATTGCTTTATCCTTTGCTTTACGCTTATCTGTATAGCAATGAGACGGTTCGCGAAGTGGCGACGGTGGCTGTCGATAATGCCAATTCCACCACTAGCCGCGAGTTTCTTCGAAAGGTGGATGCCACACCCGATGTGAACATCGTTGGGCATTGCGCAGATATGCAAGAGGCTGTCAATCTGATACATAAGCACAAGGCCTATTGCCTAATTTATGTTCCTTCCGAGTTTGACTACGCACTGATGAGCGGACAACAGGCCATAGTGGAACTGTATTCCGACATGGGCAGTATGCTGTATTACAAGGCGGTATTGGCCTCGTGTACGGAGGTTTCCTTGGCGATGAACAAGGACATCAAGACGCAGAGGTTGGTGGGTGCGACCAACAAACAAGCCTCGACCTTCAACCATCCCATTGAATATGAGTATGTTCCGATGTTCAACACACAGAGCGGCTTCGCCACCTTCCTGATTCCCGCTGTCTTGGTGCTGCTGATTCAACAGACGATGGTGTTGGGCGTCGGCATGATGGCGGGTGAGGAACGCGAGAAGAAACGCCGTGGCATCCTTGAACCGCATGTGCTTGGCAAGCGACCAATGGAAATGCTGATAGGCAAGGGTGCGGCCTATCTGGCTATCTATCTGGTGGTGGCGGCATACGTGTTCTGTGTGGTGCCACGCCTGTTTAACTTGATTCAGATTGGGCAGTGGCAAGATATGGTGGCTTTCCTGTTCCCGTATCTGTTGGCTTGCATCTTCTTCAGCCTGACCATTTCGGGCATAGCACACAATCGTGAGGTGTTCATCATCATGTTCGTCTTCGTCTCGGTACCTCTGCTGTTCATCTCAGGCATTTCGTGGCCTGCGTGTTCGATTCCGCATTTTTGGAAAGTAGTCTCATGGCTCTTCCCATCGACCTTCGGCATTAACGGTTTCGTGAAGATTAACAATACGGGTGCCGTGCTCCGTGATGTGCGTCCCGAACTGATTGGTCTTTGGATACAGACTACATTCTATGCATTCACGGCTTGGCTGGTGTATTATCGTTCCTACGGCAAACATCTGAGAGACAGCATTGAAGTGGCCGAAGAGAAGCTTCAGGCACGTTGGGCGGAGTACCTTTAAGAATCCAACAAATTATCAGACTTTTCCACACGGGCATTTTCCAGAAACGACGAGGGGGTCTGTCCCGTC
>JAGCPG010000026.1 GCA_017645245.1 Bacteroidales bacterium | reverse complement strand
TGAAGACACTGTTGATGTGATATGGAATCCATCATAGCCATAGTTCATTGAAGGCATGTATGGACTTGTAAACAGCTTTACCTTACCCAATGTTGCATTAAAGTTAAAGTCACCTGCTGCTGGAGCAAGATTATTACCTTCATTGTTTTTCAATGCCACCTTTATTTTGTTCGTGCCCTTGTGTACAAAACCAGATATATCAACGAAGAATGCATTATATCCTCCCCAGTGTTTTTCTACAAGTTCGTTGTCAACATAGATGGATGCGGATTGGTCTGCGTGTTGGAACCATAGATAGGTTGGTTGTTGACCGCGGAGATTAACCTCTGTCTCAAAGTTAAATGTGCCTTTTGCATAACTTGATGAGTGACCGTCAATTGCATTAATAGAATAGGGTGTTGTTATGGTATTACCTCCGTATGTCCATGTATCAAGAGATTGGTTTGAATATTCATATATTGTTCTACTATCAAATACACAAGTTTGACTTGTCGTTGAACTTGTTTTTCCATCCTTTTCTGAATAACATTCAATGAAGGTATCACCAGTCATTTCTATTGCTGATGTATACTTTGTATAACTTCCACTATGATCTAACTGGTAGTATATATCAGCACCTTCTGTTCCACAAGTTAACTCAATTTCTCTACCGTCACATGAAATGGTTGGGATGTCAGGTGTCCCTTCGTCAATGACAAGCCATCCGCTGGGGGCTGCGTTAACACCTGTAGTCCAAGTAGCATTTGCTTTTTTTACAAAGGTACCTGTTGAAGCAACATTAGTCACCCAACCCTCCAAACATTTTGAGGCTGATTTTGATGTCGCAAGACACTTGATGTAATTAAGGTTAGAACAATTTTCAAACATGTGACCATAACACTCAGCAACAAGTTCCGTAGCATCAAGGTCTGGTGCTGTAGATATTGCGCATCTTTCAAACATATACCAATAACATCCTTGTGCCAATGTGGTAGCTGGCAATTCAGGTGCTGTTTCTAACGATGTGCAATAGCTGAACATAGCACGGTAACAGTAATTAGTCAATGTGGTTGCAGGGAGAATCAAATTCTCTGCTGATACAGCCTTTGACAGTTTGAATATAGAACAGAAATTATATGAGCCTGACATTGTTGTTTTACCAACAAAGTTGTCACCATAGATAAGACTCATAATATTACCAGAGATGTCGTATGTTGCTGTGCCTCCATCAAATCCAGAATAGTTACTCTTATCCTGTGCATAGCTTGAATTAGATCCCTTAAATTCTACAACATCACCAGCAACTACACTTATTGTATTACTTCCAGCTGTTATTGATGTCCATGAAGAACCACCATTGATTCTGTAAAAGATTTCTTTTGCCATTCCTGATCCTATGGACACCCAAGGAATTTCTCCAGCAGTGAGCACATTAAATGTAAGATAATTTTGTGAGTAGTCATTGTCCTGGATGTACCTTGTTGCCACATCGGAATTGAGATAGCCTGGGTGAGTGGCGATGGCCTTGATGGTGACGCCGGAGGAAACAGTGAAGGGTGCGCTATAAGGAGCGCTGGAGGTGGTAGGGGTGCTGCCGTCGGAGGTGTAGTAAATCCCTGTGGCACCAGTGCAAATTATGGTAACCTCAGACGTGCTGTTGTTATAACTAATGGTTGGAGTGGTATATTTCGGCACGTTGTAGGTGCTCACGCTAGAATAATCAGAATTAAGATAAGCGATTGCCTTGATGACCGTGGTGCTGGCAATATTGAAAGGAACTGTATATACGTTGCTTTGGCTGGTAGGCTCGGTTTCGTCGGTGGTGTAGTAAATCGTGGCACCTTGTGTGGTTGTACTCAGCGAGATGGTGCCGTCGTAGTTGTTGGTAATCGTCGGGGCTTTTACAGTGACACCGACATACTCCGTCTCCACTATTTTCCAGTGGGAATCGTAATTGTTAGTGTTTCGGTCATTCTTGAGAAGCAAGTGGGAATCATTACTCATCGCCATAGGAGCAAAACTATCTTTCCCGGAAAAATAGGCTTGCCTCAGTTTTGGAACGATAGTATAACCTGTTGTATAATTGTTGTTAACTTTGTAAGCCGCATCCACTATGAGAAAACGGTAGTTGTCACCTTCCTCAGAATTGTAATCCAAAACTTTGGCGACATCGTTTTCTGTACCTTCGGTGTAATACAAATACTGGTTCGTTACGGCATTAACAATGAAATAATAATGGCAGTTCGAATAATTCGCATCTGCGCCGGCTTCCAAAAAATACCAGATGTTTTCCTCACTATCCGTATTGCTGACCGTTGCCCATTCTCCAGAATTGGAAAGATAAAACGATGTGCTGGTTACGTTCTGAAACTTGTAATAATGTTTTACATTATCGGTAGATACCGTAAATGGTTGTAACCAAGTAACACCACCAATAGCGACAAATCTCCATTTGGAAGGCGCGTCATAGGCATCACTAGTTTTGAAATAATAATCACCGCCATATGGAACGTTACCGCCTTTCTTGTTCACGTATAAATCAGATCCCTTAGGGTGGATATAATAATCCGACCCCGTTTGCTCCAAATAAAACTGATATGTATTTAACTCAGCTAATTGTGTCGCATCTTGAGGGTTTAATGCAGATACCTCTGCATAGGTTTTTTTTATTCGAATGCCATTAATATTATCGTTTTTTCTATATAAACATCTTCCTGTTGAATTGACAATATAATAATACTGATGGTCGGAATCGCTTCCAGCATCCATAAAGTACCAACGCATATTGGCATTGGGAATGCTGGTAGTGGAAACCTTGGAATCTTCGTCACCTGATTCCGGTAAGGCATAGAATGTGGTGCGGTCGGCAGATTGAATCAGGTAATAGTGTTGTGTACCATTTACCTCAGTCAAGTTGAATGGGTGCTGTTGTGCCATCGCTGGCATCATACATGCCATCATCAGAACCAACAAAGCAGCGCATTTTAAAAATCTGTAAAAATTATTCATATAAATTATTAAAAAAAATATTTTATCCCATTGTCATTTTCTGGAATGCCTGTTCGAGGCTTGCTGCATCACCGAAGTGCTTGAGGTTCTCAATCTTGTCGTCGGCCACCACCACACCTTTATTAATAATCACGGCGCGTTGGCAGATGGCTTCCACCTCTTGCATGATGTGGGTGGAGAGCAGCACGGTCTTCTCCTGGCCTAGGCTCGAGATGAGATTGCGGATCTCGATGAGCTGGTTGGGGTCGAGGCCGGAGGTGGGCTCGTCAAGGATGAGCACCTGCGGGTCGTGCATCATGGCTTGGGCCAATCCCACACGCTGGCGATAGCCTTTCGACAAAGCGCCGATCTTCTTGTGCGCTTCCAATCCTAAGCCCGTTTCCTCGATCATCTCTTCAATGCGCTGTTTGGCTTTTTCACCCGTAATGTGATGAATACCAGCCACAAATGAGAGGTATTCGCGTACGTACATGTCGAGGTAGAGCGGGTTGTGCTCAGGCAGGTAGCCCACGATGCGTTTCACCTCCATGGGTTGGTCCATCACGTCGAAGCCGTTGACGCTAACCGTGCCCGAAGTGGGCGGGATGAAGCAGGTGATGATTTTCATCAATGTGGACTTGCCGGCGCCGTTGGGGCCCAGCAGACCAACAATGCCTTTGTCGATGCTGAGTGTGACGTTGTTAAGCGCCAGTTGCTCACCGTATTGTTTGGTGATGTTCTGAATCTCGATTGACATTTTTTTTCGATTTGAGTGCAAAGATATGAAAAATATTCGTACTTTTGCGCCCTCGTTAGTAAAAACTGTTCTATCTATTTTTGTAATCAAGCGTACCACCATGGGCGAAGATGATGTTACGCTAACATGAATTGGATAAACGTATTAAAAAGAAAATGAACTACTTAAGTTACAAGACAGTCAGCGTCAACAAGGAAAATGCCAACAAGAAATGGTATGTCATCGATGCTGAAGGACAAATCCTCGGCCGTTTTGCCTCCGAGGTTGCCATGATTCTCCGTGGCAAGCGTAAACCTAGCTACACTCCCCACAGCGATTGTGGCGACAACGTCATCATTATCAATGCCGAGAAGATCCAACTCACCGGCAACAAGATGGCTGAAAAATATTATGTGCATTACACCGGTTTCCCAGGTGGCCAGCGTTTCCGCAACGTCAGCGATCAGCTGAAGAGAAAGCCAGAGGCCGTTCTCGAGCACGCCATCAAGGGTATGCTTCCCAAGACCAAGCTGGGCAACGAGATCTATCGTAACCTCTACGTCTATGCCGGTCCAGAGCATCCGCATCAGGCACAGCAACCTACTGAACTCAAAATTAACACTATTAAGAAATAATCATGGAAGTAATCAACGCTTTAGGTAGAAGAAAGACCGCCGTTGCCCGCATTTACATGAAGGTCGGTAACGGTAACATTACGGTGAACAAGCGCGACTACAAGGAGTATTTCCCAACGAGCATCCTCCACTATGTGGTTGAACAGCCTTTGATGCTTACCGACAACCTCGGCAAGTTCGACATCAAGGTGAACCTCGACGGTGGCGGCATCAACGGTCAGGCCGAGGCTCTTCGTCTCGCCATTAGCCGTGCGCTCTGCGAAATCGATCCTACGTATCGTCCTACCCTGAAGGCCAAAGGTTTGATGCGCCGCGATCCTCGTATGGTCGAGCGTAAGAAACCCGGTCAGCCCGGTGCCCGTAAGAAGTTCCAATTCAGCAAACGTTAAGCTATTCTCAGCCGAGCGATTTTGTTTAGTATCCAAATTGCTGAGATTTTTCTTTTGGAGACTACTCAGCGATTGAATTTAGTGAATGTAAACATTAAAAAGAAAACTCATGACACAAGTAACTTTTGAAGAATTATTGGATGCCGGTTGTCATTTCGGTCATCTCAAGAGAAAGTGGAATCCTGCCATGGCTCCTTACATCTTCATGGAGCGCAACGGTATCCACATCATCGACCTTTATAAGACTCAGGCTAAGGTTGACGAAGCTGCCGCTGCCGTCTGCCAACTCGCCAAGTCAGGCAAGAAGATCCTCTTCGTCGCCACCAAGAAACAAGCCAAAGACGTTGTTGCTGAACTCGTCCAGAAAGTCAACATGCCTTACGTTACCGAGCGTTGGCCCGGTGGTATGCTGACCAACTTCGCCACCATCCGCAAGGCCGTGCGTAAGATGACCAACATCGACAAGATGATGGTTAGCGACTCTTACAAGAGCCTCTCAAAGCGTGAGAAACTCCAGATCGAGCGTGAACGTGAAAAGCTCGAGAAGAACCTCGGTTCCATCAGCGACCTGAGCCGTCTGCCTTCAGCCGTGTTCGTCGTTGACATCATGAAGGAGCACATCGCCGTCGCCGAAGCCCGCAAGCTCAACATCCCGGTCTTCGCCATCGTCGATACCAACACCAACCCCAACCTCGTCGACTTCCCGATCCCGGCTAACGACGACGCCAGCAAGTCCATCGCCCTCATCGTGGGTAAGATGGTTGACGCTATCGAAGAAGGTCTCAACGAGCGCAAACTCAACAAGGAAAACAATGTTGAGGAACCTGAAGAGGTCGTCGAAGAGAACGTGGTCGACACCGAAGAAGAAGAGAACAAGGATGAACGCAAGCCCCGCGCTGCCCGCCGTCCTCGCAAACCTGTCGCTAAGAAATAACCTTTTAGAATCAAACTACTATGAATATTACCGCTTCTCAAGTCAATGAACTGAGACAAATGACCGGCGCCGGCATGATGGACTGCAAGAAGGCCCTTGTCGAGACCGACGGTGACATCCAGGCTGCCATCGACATCCTTCGCAAGAAGGGTATGGCCAAGGCTGCCAAGCGCGCCGACCGTAACGCTTCGGAAGGCTGCGTCCTCTCCAAGAGCACTGAGGATCACAAGTATGCCGCCATCGTGATGGTGAACTGCGAGACCGACTTCGTCGCCAACAATGTGGACTTTGTGAAGTTCACCAAGGACGTCCTCGACATGGCAGTTGCCAACCGCGTGAAGGACATCGACGCCCTGAAGGCCATGGTGATCAACGGCCAGACCGTTGAAGCCCTCGTCGCCAACCAGAGCGCCGTCACCGGTGAGAAGACCGAACTCGGAGCATTCAAAGTCCTCGAAGGTGCCTACGTGGCCAACTACAACCACCCTGGTAACCGTCTCGCTACCATCGTTGAGATGAACAAGGACTTCAACGGCATCGAGGAAGTGAGCCACGAGGTGTGCATGCACGTCGCTGCCATGAACCCGATGGCTGTCAGTGAAGACTCCATCTCGCAAGAGGTGAAGGACCGCGAGCTGGCCGTCGCCGTTGACAAGACCAAGGACGAGCTCATCGGCAAGGAAGTCGAGAAGGCCCTCCGTAAGGTCGGAATCAACCCCAACCATGTGGACAGCGATGATCACATCGACTCCAACATCACCAAGGGTTACATCACCGCCGAGCAAGGTGCTCAGGCCCGTGAGATCAAGGCTACCGTTCCCGGTACCGTGAAGCTCAACGACGCCATGATCCAAAACATCGCCAAGGGTCGTCTGGGCAAGTTCTTCAAGGAGAACTGCCTGCTCAACCAGGTCTCTCTGGTTGCCGATCCCAAGACCGTGGGTCAATACATCCAAGACGCCGACAAGGAGGCCACCGTTAAGGCTTTCTATCGCGTGAAGCTGGGTGAATAATCAGTTCAACTGACATTGAATAGAAAGGCTGACCGAGAGGTCAGCCTTTTTTTGTTGCTATGGAATAAGCGTACTGTTTCTCGGAGTTGACGAACGTCTCCACATGTTCGTCACCTTGGAGTAAGCCGTGTAGGTCATGCGTGATCCCAGTTCCCCTTAATTTGAAAACCGCCTCTTTTTGGGTCCAATACTCGGTGAAGGTTTGGATGGGATCGTCGCTCTCATGGATTATGCGTTGCTCCTCCTCGTTCATGGTGTATCGGATCAACTCATCGCTGATATTGCGAAACGATTCAATGTCAACGCCTATGGGCTGGTCGGAAACGGCTACAATAATGCCGTTCTGGCAATGGCTGAGGTTGAAGTGTACCTCGGGATAGGCTTTCAAAAACGGCTTGCCGTGCTCGTTTTGGGTGAAGATAAAAGGGTGGGAGAGACCCATCTCTTCTAGCATCTCCCGCAGCATCACGTATGATTTCAGGCAGGCGAATTGGCCGAACAAATGCTTGTATTTTAAAGCTTCCTCCCGACGTTGGTAGGAGACCAAGGGAAGGAGACGCTTGATTTCCTCCAACGTGATTTGAGTCATATCGTCAAAAACGCTAACTCTCACCTTTCAGTTCTCACCTCTCACCTCTCACCTTATTTGTTTAAAGCTTCCGCGCCACCCACGATGTCGATTAATTCGGTGGTGATGACGTTCTGGCGGGCCTTGTTGTATTGTTGGCGCAGCTCCTGAAGCAGCGACGCGGCGTTGTCGCTGGCGATGTGCATGGCAGTCATGCGAGCGCCATGCTCGGCGGTGAAGGTGTCGAGCATGATGGAGTAGAACTTGGTGCGGATCACCTTGGGTACCAAGGCGTTGATGAAATCCTCTTTGGATGGTTCCACCAAGTAGTCGAAGGTGGCGCCTTCGGCGGCATTGGTCTCCAGCGGCAGCACGGTCTCGCAGGTGGGCACCTGCACGCCAGCGTTCTTATGGTGGTTGTAGATCAGCACCACACGATCGGTCTGATGGTCAAGGAAACGCTGCACCATCCTGTCGCTAAGCTCGGTGGCCTTGTCAAAGGAGAGATGCTCGCTCAGGCTTTCATGCTTTTGGTCGACACAGATGCCGCACTTTTCGGCATATTCATTGATCTTCTTGCCAAACAGGATGACCTCGATATGGTCGGCACCGAGCTGCTTGGCGTATTCGTCGTAAGTCTTCTTGAACAGCTTGATGATGTTGGAGTTGTACACGCCGCAGAGGCCGTTGCTTGACGAGAAGGCGATCAAGGTGACGTGCTGCAACTCGCGCACTTCGGCCAATGGGATAGTCACCTCCTCTTCGAGCGAGCCGAGGTAGTTGGCCAGTGCCTCGCTGAGCTTGTTACGGTAGGGCAGGAAGCTCAGCGTCATGCCTTCGGACTTCTTCAGCTTGGCGGCGGAGACCATTTTCATGGCACTGGTGATCTTCTCCGTCGAGGCGACGGAGTTGATGCGGGCACGGATTTCCTTTAGGTTTGGCATGAATAAAGAAGTCAGAAGTTAGAAGTCAGAAGTTGGGCTTCCTCTTTCAATGTGTTTTTGATTTCATCGTTAACAACCCCTTGCTTCAGTTGCTCCAGGATGTCTTTGTGCTTGACATCAAGGAGGTTGAGGAATTGTTTTTCAAAATCGTGAACCTTATTGATCGGTACTTTGCTGAGCAATCCGTTGGTGCCGCAGAAAATGATGGCCACCTGTTTCTCTACGGGCATCGGGCTGTATTGGGGTTGCTTCAGCAGTTCCACGTTTTTGCGGCCCTTATCCAGGATGGCCAGGGTGGCGGCATCCAATTCGGCGCCGAAGCGTGAGAAGGCCTCCATTTCGCGGAACTGGGCTTGGTCGAGCTTCAGGGTGCCTGCGATCTTCTTCATGGACTTGATCTGGGCGTTGCCGCCGACACGCGACACGGAGATACCCACGTTGATGGCAGGGCGGATACCGGCGTTGAAGAGGCCGGATTCCAGGAAGATCTGCCCGTCGGTGATGGAGATCACGTTGGTTGGAATGTAGGCGGAGACGTCGCCGGCCTGGGTTTCGATGATGGGCAATGCCGTCATGGAGCCACCGCCTTTGACGATGTCCTTCATCGCATCGGGGAGGTCGTTCATCTGGCGAGCCACATCGTCGTTTTGGATGATCTTGGCAGCGCGTTCGAGCAGACGGCTGTGCAAGTAGAAGATATCGCCAGGATAGGCCTCACGTCCCGGAGGACGGCGGAGGATCAACGATACCTCACGGTAGGCCACGGCCTGCTTGGAGAGGTCGTCGTAGATGACCAAAGCATGGCGGCCTGAGTCGCGGAAATACTCGGCGATGGCGGCACCGGCATACGGAGCGTAGAACTGCATGGCGGCGGGATCAGAGGCTGGGGCCGACACCACGATGGTGTAATCCATGGCACCGTGATCCTGCAATATCTTCACCAGATTGGCCACCGTGGAGCCTTTTTGGCCGATGGCGACATAGATGCAATACACGGGCTTGCCGCTCTTGAAGCTCTCTTTCTGGTTGATGATGGTGTCGATGGCGATGGCGGTCTTACCGGTTTGGCGGTCGCCGATGATGAGCTCACGTTGGCCGCGGCCGATGGGGATCATGGCGTCGATGGCCTTGATGCCGGTTTGCAGCGGCTCGTTGACGGGTTGGCGGAAGATGACGCCCGGGGCCTTGCGCTCCAGCGGCATCTCGTAGGTCTGGCCTTGGATGGGGCCCTTGCCGTCAATGGGCATGCCCAGGCTGTTGACCACACGGCCCAACATGCCTTCGCCGGCCAACACTGAGGCGATGCGCTGGGTGCGCCTCACCGTCTCGCCTTCCTTGATGTCCTCAGTGGGACCGAGGAGCACCACGCCGACGTTGTCTTCCTCGAGGTTGAGCACCACGCCCATGGTGCCGTTCTCAAACTGCACCAGCTCGTTCGACTGGACGCGGTCGAGGCCGTAGACGTGGGCCACGCCGTCGCTCACCTGCAAGACTTTGCCAAACTCCTCGAACTCAGCGCGGTTGCTCAGGTTCTGGAGCTGCATCTGCAGGATGTTGGATATTTCGCTTGCTTTGATATCGCTCATAATTGCAATTCTTTTTTCAGTTTGTTCAGTTGTCCGGCGATGCTGGCATCCATCCGGTAGTGCTCGATGTCGAGGGTGAAGCCGCCGATGAGCTCAGGGTCGATGCTGACGTGCATCTCCACCTGCCGGTCGAAGGTGCGCTCCACAAAAGCCTTGATCTTGTTTAAGGCCTCGTCGGTGAGCTCGGTGGCCGTAGTGACGTTGGCACGGAGCAGGTTTTTCTCCTTGCGGTACATCTCCTGATACTTCAGTGCGATCAGGAAGACCTTGTTCTCGCGTTTTTTCTCGGTCAGGAACTCCAGAAAACGGATCAGACAGGGGTGGACAGGCTCGCCGATGGCGGTCTTGAGCAGCTCGATCTTGTCCGCGTTGCCCACCATGGGGTTCGAGAGTACCTCGTTGAAGGTGGTAATGGCTTGGCTGTAGCTGGCTGTCAGCTTGGTCAGGTTGCCATACACCTCCGCCTCGCAATGCTGTTCGTTGGCAGTGCTCAGCAGGGCTCTCGCGTATCTCACCGATATCTTTCCGTTGTCCATTTCTTAGGCTTCAATGCGTGGTTTGTTTTCGTTCAGGAGCTCTTCGACATAGCGGCTTTGCTGGTCTTTGTCGCTGAGTTCGCGTTGCAGCAACTTCTCGGCGATGTCGACCGAAAGGGTGATGACCTCAGCCTTGATCTGGTTCATGGCCTCGGTCTGCTCCTTTTGGATCTTCAGTCGGGCGTCGGCGACGATCTTCTCAGCCTCGGCTCTGGCTTCGTTGCGGGCCTCTTCGATGAGTTGTTTCTTCAGTTCCTGGCTCTCGTTCATGATGCGGATCTGCTCGGCGTGCGACTCGGCGAGGGCCTTCTCCTTGGCGGCTTCGATGCCAGCCAGGGCGTCGTGGGCCTCTTGAGCCTCCTGCAACGAGTCGCTGATGTGCTGGTTGCGCTTGTCGACCGCACCCATGATCATGGGCCAGCCTACCTTTGCCAGGATCAACAGGACGATGAGGAAGCCAATCAGCATCCAAAACATCAAACCGCTTTCAGGAAGAAATAGTTCCATCGGTCGGATTATTTAACAACGGCAAGGATACATACGACGACGGCGAACAGGGTAGCGCCCTCGACGAGAGCACCGGCGATGATCATGCTGGAACGCACGTTACCGGCAGCTTCAGGTTGACGGGCGATGGCTTCCATAGCCGATTTACCAATGCCTCCAATACCCCAAGCGGCTCCGATAACGGCAATAGCAGCAGCGATGGCGGCGATACCCGGCACATAAGCGCCGATTTCAAGTAAGGTTGTTAAGATGACGTTTAACATAGCTTATGAATTTAAGGTTTTACTATTTATGATAACTTTTATCTCTTATCTTTTATCTTTTATCTTATTATTCTTCTTTCGGCTCCTCCTGCGCCATGCCGATGAAGATGGAGCTCAGCATTGTGAATACGTATGCTTGGATGTAGGCTACCAGACACTCCAAAGCGGTCATGAACACCATCATGAAGATGGAAATGACCGAGGTGGCGGCACCCAAGCCAGCGCCGTACATGCCGCCGATGATAAAAATCAGGGCCATGAGCACCATGATGATGATGTGGCCTGCCAAGATGTTGGCAAACAGACGGATCATCAAGGCGAAGGGCTTGGTGAGGGTGGAGATGAGCTCTATGATGGGCATCAGGGGGATGGGGAACTTCAGGAACATAGGCACGTCGGGCCAGAGGATGTCCTTCCAATAATGTCGGTTACCGAAGATGTTGACCGCCACGTAGGTGCAGAGGGCCAGTACCAAGGTAATGCTCAAGTTGCCTGTGACGTTGGCGCCGAAGGGGAAGAAGGGAATCAGCCCGAAGAGGTTGCAGAAGAAGATGAAGAAGAACACCGTCAACAGGTACGGCGCGAACTTTGGCACCTTGCTCTTTGGGATGGAGGGGCAGATGATGCCGTCAAGCACCATGTAGGTGAGCCATTCCACCAGACCTTGGTATTTGGTGGGGGTACCCATTGGGTCTTTCTTGTATTTCTTGGCCGCAGGTAGGAAGAAAGCCAGCATGAAACCGCACACCAGGAAGATGCCAAAGGCGTTTCTGGTAAAAGACAGGTCAAATGGTCGCTTGATCTCGCCTTGGGCGTTGACTTCCACCAGCTTCCCTGGGTATTTCGGGTCAGTCATTGGGGCAATGTAGAAGCTTTGGTAGGTCTCGCCCTCCTTGAGCTCGCACACGTGTTTTGAGGAAAATACATGCCATCCCGTTTCCTTGCTGTGGACGATGACGGGCAGCCACACGCACACAGGTTCGCCTTTGATCTCGGTGATGTGGAAACAATAGCCGTCGCTGGTATGGCCGAAGATGAAAGACTTCACGTCGAGCGACTCTTTTTCCTCGGCTTTCAGGCCAACCGAAAGCATCAGCATGAACAAAAGGATGATATGTCTAAGCGCTGTTCTCATTGGGCGTGACGTTTCAGATAATCCATGAAACTATAAGTCTCCGCAATCAAACCGAGCAGGTAGGCGATGGCGGTGATCAGCACAAAAGCCCTGGCACCTTGCTCAACGAAGAGGACGTAGAGCACCAGCATGAGGATGGTGAGCGCCATCTTGATGCCTTTATAGATATACAGCCAAGCCAGCCTGCTAACTTGCTTGTCGATGTTTTTCTTCATCATGGGGCAGTAGAGTGCACCTAAGATCATATAGAGATTCGGTGCCGTGACCATCCAGTTGTTCCACCATTCCTTCTGGCTGAAGAAGCAGAGCAGGACGCCCACCATCAACAGGTCAATGAGGAGGAACAGGGCTAAATATTTGGTGGTCACATCTTTTTTCATAGTTCTGCGCAGATGATGATTTCGTTGTGATGCTGTTCGCAGAAGCCGCCTTTGATGGTGAATTCGTGCTGTTCGCTATTGTTGTCGGTAATCAACACCTTGCCTTTTTCGAGGATGGCCACGATGGCGGCGTGGTGCTCCAGCATGGTGAAGGGTCCCATCTGGCTGGGTACGGTCACCGAGGTGGCATCGCCTTTATAAAGGCATTTTTCCGGTGTAATGATCTGAACTATCATTAACTTTTATCTCTTATCTCTTATCTTTTATCTTTTATCTTTTATCTTATCTAACCTCTAACTTCCTTCAGCATTTCCTCGCCCTTAGCGATGGCCTCATCAATAGTACCGACAAGGTTGAACGCTGCTTCGGGGTATTGGTCGACTTGGCCGTCCATGATCATGTTGAAGCCGCGGATGGTCTCTTCGATGGGCACCATCACGCCCTTCATGCCGGTGAACTGCTCGGCCACGTGGAACGGCTGTGAGAGGAAGCGCTGTACGCGGCGGGCACGATGGACGACGATCTTGTCCTCTTCGGAGAGTTCCTCCATGCCGAGGATGGCGATGATGTCCTGCAGCTCCTTGTTGCGCTGGAGCAGCTGGATGACGCGCTGGGCGGTGTTGTAGTGTTCTTCGCCGATGATGTTGGGGTCCATGATGCGGGAGGTGGAGTCCAAAGGATCCACGGCGGGGTAGATGCCCAGCTCAGCGATCTTTCTTGAAAGCACCGTGGTGGCGTCCAAGTGTGAGAACGTGGTGGCCGGAGCCGGGTCGGTGAGGTCGTCGGCAGGCACGTAGATGGCTTGCACCGAAGTGATGGAGCCGTCTTTTGTGGAGGTGATGCGTTCCTGCATCTGGCCCATCTCGGTGGCCAGGGTGGGCTGGTAGCCCACGGCCGAAGGCATTCGGCCCAGCAGAGCTGACACCTCCGAGCCCGCTTGGGTGAAACGGAAGATGTTGTCGATAAAGAGCAGGATGTCGCTCTGGCCGCTGTTGGTGTCGTCGCGGAACGACTCGGCCACGGTGAGGCCCGACAGGGCCACACTGACACGAGCCCCCGGAGGCTCGTTCATCTGGCCGAAGACCAGCGTGGCCTGCGAGGTTGATAGCGCCTCGTGGTCGATCTTGGAGAGATCCCAGTCGCCTTCATCCATCGACTTGCGGAATGCGTCGCCGTATTTGATGATGCCTGATTCGATCATCTCACGCAGCAGGTCGTTGCCCTCACGGGTACGCTCACCCACGCCGGTGAACACCGAGTAGCCGTTGTGGCCCTTGGCGATGTTGTTGATGAGCTCCATGATGAGCACGGTCTTACCCACGCCGGCGCCGCCGAAGAGGCCGATCTTACCGCCTTTCAGGTAGGGCTCCAGCAGGTCGATGACCTTGATGCCGGTGAAGAGCACCTCCTTGGAGGTGGCTAGGTCCTCATATTTCGGGGGTTCGCGGTGGATGGGGTATTCCTTGCTGCGGTCGAGGGTGCCGATGCCGTCGATGGCGTCGCCGGTGACGTTGAGCAGGCGGCCTTTGATCTGGTTGCCGATGGGGATGGAGATGGGTTTGCCCGTGAGGGTCACCTCCATACCGCGCATGAGGCCGTCGGTGGAGTCCATGGCGATGGTGCGCACGGAGTCCTCGCCGATATGTTGCTGACATTCAAGCACCAGCGTCTTCCCGTTGGGTCGTGTCACTTGCAGGGCGTCGTGGATCTTGGGCAGGTCGTTCTCGCCGCCGCCGAAGTAAACGTCAACCACAGGGCCGATGATCTGCGTGATGTGTCCTTTTATTTCTTTTGACATTGCGATATCAAATTGGATAACTCGCAAAGATAGTAAAAAAAAGAAATGATGTTCAAATTTCCTTTTTTATTTTTATCACTTTCTCCTTGGGGACTGGAAAGTGGCGTAAATCAAAAAAACCGCAGGCTTTTTGTTCAAATCGCCTTTGAACTTTTTCCATTCGGCGATGTCCTGACTGATGATCAACTCATCATCGCAAGTGATGTTGCAGGCAATACAAAGTTGGGTGGAAGGATGCAGGTTTTTGCACAGGTCCTGAAGCATGGCGTTGTTTCGGAATGGCGTCTCAATAAAGAGCTCGGTCTCGTTGTTGTTCATGGAACGACGTTCCAGGTTTTTGATGGCGTTTTGCCGTTCGGGACTCTTAATGGGTAGGTAGCCGTGGAAGGCGAAGGCCTGTCCGTTGAAGCCGGAGGCCATCAAAGCCAGGATCATGGCGTTGGGGCCGGTGAGTGGCACCACCTGGATGCCGGCGGAATGGGCCAAGTCGACCACCAAGGCGCCAGGGTCGGCCACACAAGGAGTGCCGGCCTCCGACATCAACCCCATGTCATCGCCATTAAGGCAAGCGCCGAGGTTCTCCATCAGGTCGAGGTTCCGGGCGTCATGCTTGTCCAATTCGATGAACTCGATGTCGTCGATGGGACAGTCCATGCCGATGCGGCTGAGCACACGTCGCGAGGTGCGGGTGTTCTCCACCACGAAATGCCTGAGTTTCCTGACAACGTCGAGGGTGCCGGCGGGCAACACCTTTTCAGGCTGGGTCGCGCCCAGCAGGTTGGGAACCAAATATAGCTTTCCGAAAGCCATTTAGATGAGGATTTTCTTTTCGATCTCCACCAGCATCGCCTTGAATTGCTTGTCGGTGTCCATGCGGTCCGACACAGTCTTGCAGGCGTGGTGTACGGTGGCGTGGTCCTTGCCGCCGCATTGCTGTCCGATGGCGGCTAGACTGGCGTTGGAGTACTTCTTGGCAAAGAACATCACGATCTGTCGCGCCTGGACCACCTGGTGCTTGCGGGTGTTCTGCGAGAGGGTGTCGATGGGGATGGAGAAGAAGTCGCACACCACGTTCATGATGTATTCCACCGAGACCTCCTTTATTGAGTTGCGGATGAAGCGCTCGATGATCTGCTGGGCCAGCTCGATGGTGATGGCCTTTTTGTTGAGCGACGACTGGGCGACGAGCGAGATGAGCACACCTTCGAGCTCACGGATGTTGGTGCGCACGCTGGCGGCGATGTAGTCGATGATCTCGTCGGGTAGCACGATGCCGTTGGTGTAGAGCTTGTTTTTCAGGATGGCGGTGCGGGTGGCAGCATCGGGCATCTGCAAGTCGGCGGTGAGGCCCCACTTGAAGCGCGAGAGCAGCCTGGGCTCCATGTCCTGTAGGTCGACGGGCAGCTTGTCGCTGGTCATCACCAGCTGCTTGCCGCTCTGGTGCAGGTAGTTGAAGATATGGAAAAAGGTCTCTTGGGTGCGGGCCTTCTTGGCCAGGAACTGGATGTCGTCAATGAGCAGCACGTCGATCATCTGGTAGAAGTGGACGAAGTCGTTCAGGTTGTTGTTCTTGGACGCGTTCACGAACTGGTTGATGAACTGCTCGGTCTGTACATACAGCACGGTCTTGTCGGGGAACTTGTGTTTGACGTGCAAGCCGATAGCATGGCAGAGGTGGGTCTTGCCCAACCCTGTCTGGCTGTAGATGAGCAGCGGGTTGAAGGCGGTCTTGCCCGGGTT
The DNA here is from genome assembly GCA_017645245.1 of Bacteroidales bacterium. GTDB lineage: Bacteria > Bacteroidota > Bacteroidia > Bacteroidales > F082 > Limimorpha. The sequence continues at coordinate 7,820 of JAGCPG010000026.1, read as the reverse complement.
TTCGGCAACGGCCAAGCCGGCCGAGCGTGCCAAGCGGTTGCAGTCGCCCTCGATGAAGTTGTCGAACGAATAGTTCTCGTTGAGCTGCGAGTCTATCTCCATCTTCTTCAAACCAGGGAAAATGAAGGGGTTGACGGGGTTTTGCGAGAGCTTTTCGGGAGCGGGGCGGCCCAGGGTGGTGTTCTTGACGTCATCACGGTTAGTGCCTGGGACTACCATGCGGTAGGTCTGGTCGTTGCTGTCCATGATGATGCTGTACTCCAGCTTGCCTTCGGTGCCCAACACCTTTTTAATGGTCTTCTTCAACAGGTCAAGGTAATGCTCTTCAAGCCACTCGTAAAAGAATTGGCTGGGGACCTGGATGGTGAGGATGTTGTTGGCGAACCCGATGGGAATAATGGGCATGAACCACGTAGCAAAGCTTTGCTCCGAGGTGTTATCCTTGATTATTTCAAGGCATTTCCTCCATATTTCATTGTGGTTCTTGACCATGTTGTATCTCGATATGCTATCTCTAAATTTGAGAGTGCAAATATCCAATGAAAAAAGTTAATAAAATAATTTTTTTGCTATTGACTTTGCAGTTTTTTCTCTTTAAAATACGAGGTTTGTGTGTTGTAAAAAATTGTTCAAAATGTAAAAAACTGATTTACATTGTTTTAATGTAATTCACGTTAACCCCGAAAATGTTTTTGAATTTGGTGACGATTCGGTCAGCGTCGTTCTTCCTTGTTGAAAACTCCAGATAACAATCCATCTCGAAGCGGGGGTTAAGTTGCTCAATACCTTCCTCTTTCATCACGCGCATGACGTCGTTCATGAGGGGGTAGGGGAACTCCAGACTGTAAATTTCGTTAACAGTTTTTTCGACGATGATGGCGTTGTCGAGGGCGTCGCGGGCCGCGGTCTTGTAGGCGTTGATCAACCCGCTGACACCCAGCTTGATACCTCCGAAATAGCGAACCACGATGACACACACGTTGGTGACGTCTTTGGAAAGGATCTGGTTGAGGATGGGCTTGCCGGCGGTGCCTGAGGGCTCGCCGTCGTCGGACGAACGGAAGCAGTTCTTGTCGGGCCCGATCATGTAGGCGTAGCAGTGGTGGCGGGCGTCGTAATACTTCTTTTTCACCTCAATCAAAGCCTTCTTGACATCGTCTTCACTCATCACGGTAAAGGCGGAGGCGATGAACTTGCTGCCTTTTTCCTTGTAAAGTCCCTCGCCGGATGCCGAAAGCATCTTATAGGTATCATCGAACAGCATGGCTACCAAGTTATTAGGATCACTGCAACGATGGCAATGGCAAGGCCGAGGTAGTTTTTCCAGCTCAGTTTCTCCTTGAACAAAAGCCAACCGGCCAAAGCCGACAAACAGACCACTCCGATGTTGTAAACAGGGAAGAACACGACATTGGCGAACACGTGCAAGGCTTTATAGATACAGACTGTAGAGAAGAAGTTAACTGTACCCAACACCAGCCCGCCGATGGCGCTTTTCCATTGCCATTTTGATTTTCCCTTGATGAGATCGTAAGCCACGAGTATCACGCCGAACAAAAACGAAATGAAATAAATGAAGGCGATCATGGGAATCTTGTCTTCGGCAGTGTTGGCTTTTTCGGTCAACCTGATCAGGACGTCGCCGATACCGGTGCTGAAGAAGATGAAAACTGGCAATAGCATGATAAGTGTGCTTGTGCCAGTTTTGGTTTTTTCCTTGTCTTTTCCACCCACGATCAAAAACAGTGCCGCCAAAGCCAAAGCTATGCCAATGCCGGCCGTCAATCCTAGGGCTTCTTTGAGGAAAATGATGCCAAAAAGGGTTGGGATGACCACCGAGAGCTTGCTCGACAGGGAGGTGACGGTGACCCCGGATCGCTGGCTTGATTCAGCGATCAAGGCATAGGTGAGAATGAACGAAAAACCCGTGAGCAGCGCAAGGACAAACCACGGTTGGGTGGTTGGATTCGCTAATGTGCCGTTGGCGGCGCCCATGGCCATGCCGATGCATGCCGAGGTGATGTAATTCCAAGTCAGGGACTGATGGTTGTCGAGGTTGAACCGGCCGAACAGTCGCATCACCACAAAGACGCCGGTAGAGAGAATGATGGTAAGGATAAGATAGATCATAATTTGCAAAAGTAGGAATTTTTTTAGAAGACAGAAGAAAGAAGTCAGTAGAAAGAAGTATTTTTGTGGAATGATTGGGTTTAATCTTAACAAGGCGAAGCGGCATTTCACTTCGCTGCTGACTGAGCGGTTTCCTCAGCGTGAGGCGGAGCAGCTGATGCGCATCCTTCTGGAGGACCTTTTTGATATCGATCAAAAACGTCAGTTGCTTGAGCCTGACCTGCGCCTCGATGAGTTTCAGCACGCCCGTTTGGCTGATGCCGTGAAGCGGCTGCTGGAGGGCGTTCCCGTGCAGTATGTCACGGGCAAGGCTTGGTTTGACGGACTTCTTTTCCATGTGGATGAGTCCGTGCTGATTCCCCGTCCTGAGACGGAGGAATTGGTGCAGAAGGTTTCGGCTTTGATGCCTAATGATCGTCCGTTTCGCATCTGGGATGTGGGCACAGGCTCGGGGTGTATTGCCATAGCCATGGCCAAACGCTTCCCCCAAGCGGAGGTCAAGGCATTCGACGTTTCTGAAAAGGCCTTGGCGGTGGCCTCGAAAAACGCCATTAATAATAAGGTGAAGGTCGATTTCATCTGCGACGATGTACTGCATCCCCAGTCATCAATCTTGTATCAGCCCGTTGACGTGGTGATCAGCAATCCGCCCTACATCCGCGAGAGCGAGCGTTCAAGCATGGAGCGCAACGTGTTGGATCATGAGCCCTCGCAAGCCTTGTTTGTCCCCGATGACGACCCCTTGCTGTTTTACCGGCAGATCTTGAAATTGGCCAAATCCCGATTGACGGCTCAAGGCTCGATATGGTTTGAGATCAATGAAGCCCTGGGGGAGGAAATGGTTCAACTTTGTCGCGAGATGGATTTCGAGGGCGAAATTCTTTTGGATTTTTTTGAAAAACCTAGGTTTTTACGTATTTTTGCTATCGATTAACAAGAAACAATAATTATTTTAAATCTTTTCAATATGAAAGTTTTTATTTTTAAGAAAATCGGGATGGGTAATGCCCTGAAATCCCTCCTTTTGGCCCTGCTGCTTGGCGTGGCGGGACTGATGAACGCACAGAACACCATTACCGAAATTTATGTGGACGGCTTCACGCCCCCCGCTTGGGGCGAACATGCCGACTACGACCTCACGGTGCCAGAGGGTGCACCATATTCCATTTTTTCGGTGGATTGGGATAAACTCTGGGGCGACTTCACTCCGCAGAGCGTGTTCGACGACGAGTACAACGAATATTTCATGATTGTGTACCTCACCCCGGCCGAAGGCTATGCGTTCGACCCCGACGCCACGGTTTATTTCAACGGCGACCCCTCCATCTACGATGCTGGGTATAGCCATGTGATGTCCAATGGCGATTTCAGGATTTACACTGTCAGTTTCCAAGTGACCGCTCCTTCCGGCGGCGATTTGTCCTATAACTTCGAAGATGGCACCCTGCAAGGCTGGACCACCATCGATGCCGACGGCGATGGATTCGATTGGTACAATTATTATGGCTGGGGGCATAACGACTCTGATCATTTTGCCACCTCAGAAAGCTATGACAGTGCCTCAGGCATGGCTTTGACTCCCGACAACTACCTTGTTTCGCCCCAAGTGGAGCTTGGCGGAAGCATCAGCTTCTGGGCATGTGCCATGGACGCAAACTTTCCCGAGGAACACTTCGGCGTGGCGGTCTCCACCACAAGCAACACCAACCCGTCGGCCTTCACCATGTTGAATGAGTGGACGATAACCGCCAAGCGTGTCGATGACCGCAGTCAAACCGAGTGGCTTCAATATACTGTCGATTTGAGTGCATACGCGGGTCGTACGGGTTATGTGGCCATCCGCCACTTCGGTTGCACTGACCAATACCTGCTGAATGTCGATGACATCGAGATCACCTTGGGTGCGACAGGGGTGAGCGAACAAAATGAAATGGCCATGAGGGTCTATCCCAACCCGGCTGGCGAGAGCCTCCGCATCGAAGGCCTTGAGGCTGATGCCACGGTTGAGATCTACAACATCCTTGGATCATTGGTGAAGACCGTTAACGTCACCCCGGACCAAGAAATCAACGTCGGCGAGCTTTCCGAGGGCCTTTATCTGCTCCGCTGCGGCCAGCAGACGCTGCGCTTCGTGAAAGAATAATCACACTGACCATATTATGAAAAAAATCCGCCAAGCATCTTGGCGGATTTTTTTTGTTTGGACTGAGAATAATGGAGTGATTCCAAAAAATAAACAAATTGTTGATTATTCTTCAGTATTAATCCCTTGACTTTTGGAATAGTTGGGACGTATATTTGTGGTGGTGAAAAAAAAGAAAGAAAAACACTACATAATACGAATATTTGTACTATATTTGCAACGTCAATGAAAAAAGAAAAGTTTACCGTTGAGTTAACGGAAAAGGAATTTGATTTAATCCAAGCCATCAGAAATTATCGAAAGAGCTATATATTCTCAGGCCCAGAGATTATTTACCACATTGAGAAACTCTTTACGGAATTGATGGATGGGGAAGAATAAAAAAAGAGATTATTATGGCAACAATGACACTAAAAGAATCCCAGCAGGGAACGATGAAGAAACAGCTGGAAGACATACTCATTAGCATCTCATGGCGAGACCTCGCCAATAGATACTTCGATAAGTCAGGATCATGGCTTTACCACAAACTGGATGGCGTTGATGGTAACAAAAAACCGACGGAATTCACCACAGAGGAAAAATATCAGCTGAAAGGCGCATTGATCGACCTCGCAGACCGTATTCGTCGCGCTGCTGATGCGATTCAATAACAATTACCGAAAGACCTTCTTGGTGATAACACCTTTATCCGTTACCAAATTAATCACATAAACCCCTTGCGGGAGCCTTTCGAGAACTGCGGCGTAGTTGTCCGTAGTGGTTTCGGCATCGTAAACCACCTGACCTAAGGTGTTGATGATGGTGATATGGCGGACATCTGTCACTGCTTCGTTCTCATCAACCGCCATCACGGTCTTGTCGAGACAGTCGGACCAAGCAATGGTCAAACCGTTGTCGTTGCTGATACCGTATTTATACTGTCCTATCGGCAAGGCGTTCCAGCCATAGTCGACATACTGTGCTTCGGCCACCTTCTCGGCGATGAGCTCGGGATTGCTCCCGTTGCAGTGGTCGCGATAAATGCTGAAGGGATTGCCTACGGTGATGTCGTCAATGTAGAAGGCGTTTTCATAGTCGCCTTCAGCGAGCTGGTTGGCATATTTCCACTCAAGTTGGTGGTTGCCGGGTGTCAGCGTGAACGAGTAGCGTGTCCACGGCACCTCGTCTTTGATAGTCTCTCCTTGTTGGATATTGTCGATGAGGAATCCGCCTCCATTGAGCGGGAAGCAGCTGATGCGTGCGGCATAGCTGACGACGCAGGTGACGGGTACATTGACGCCCAAGCTGAGGCTGCTGGTGGAGAACATGCCGGTGTTGGTCGACTTGGCGCAATAAGATCCTTCGAAGGGGTTGCTCGTGGAAATCACCCAAGGGCTGCTCTGATCGTTAAACCACATGTTTTGGTAGAAGTCTCCTGACTCGAAGCCGTCGACAAGGCTGTTGGGCATGTTCCAGGAGAGGGCCACTCGTTGGTTGTTGATGACCTCCGCTTCAATGTCGACTTCTTTCTCGATGTTGATGTAGTTTGAAGGCAGGGAGACGAGGCCATTGTCGAAAACAGCGGTGACATAATAGGTGTAGCTGCCGCCGTAGTTCAGATGGTCGGTATATTGGGTCGTGGTGATGTTGTTGCCGATGCGCAGGCCGTCGCGATACACCTCGTAGGAGAGGGCAGAGGCCGATGCCTCCCAGCTCAGTGCGACATTGTCGTCGTCGAAGTCGGCGGTGAGGTTGGTCGGTCCATGGAAAAACAATGCGTCGACGGCGGCCAAAGCGTTGATACGGCCAGATCCGGTGGTGTTGTTCTTTTTGTAACCGCCGATCTTTGTGGCCGTGAGTTCGATGATGGAATCCATCTCGGCGGGACTCAAGGAGGGTTCGGCTTCCAAGAGCAGGGCCATCACGCCGGCCACGCAGGGGGTCGCCATGGAGGTGCCGTCATGCTCCGTGTAGCTGCTGTTGCCAGGAAAGCCGAGCGAGGTGATGTTGGAACCGGGCGCGGAGATGTCGGGACGGATCAAACCGGTCATGTTGGGGTTGCCGACCTCGTAAGGATAGTCGTTGTAACTGCCAATGTTGGCGCCTTCGGACCAGGTCACAGGACCCACTGATGAGAAGCTGCAATGATTGTCGTTGGCATCGGTGGCACCGACGCACACCACGGCAGTTTGGCCTCCATGGAGGGTTTGGTCGGGATGGAACCATGGTGGGGGACAGTTACCCGGAGCTTCAATATTGAAAGGTCTGGGATAGGTATATTGCGTGTCACCGACGTTACCTGCTGCCACAGCTGCCACCACACCGGCGTCCAAAACGGTCTCATAAAGCTGACGAAATAGGGCATAGCCGCCTGTTTCGGGGTCGCCGAAAGAGCAACTCAGGATGTCGGCTCCGTGAGCCAATGCAAACTCGATGCCTTCGATGATTTGATCGTCACCGCCATAACCGGTTTCATCCATGATCTTGACAGCCATGATCTTGGCTCCGGGGGCGATGCCTGTTTGGATGCCCGCGTTGCCTTGTCCGGCCACAATGCCTGCGCAGTGGGTGCCGTGCATGTAGTCATCCATGGGATCGTTGTCGTGGTTGACGACATCGTAGCCGTGGTGAGGGAACTCAGGACCGCCGTCCCACATGCTGCCCGCTATGTCAACGTGGTTGTAGTTGACTCCGGTGTCAAGAATGGCTACGACCACGCCGTTGCCGGTGTAACCGTTGGCGCCGTTGTAATTCCACACAGCCGGTGCGTTGACTTTATCGACATGCCAGGCGTTGTCTCTGGATGTTACGGGTTTGGCCTCGCTTTGCTCGGGGAGCATGGGGCGGAGCTCGTCTTGGTAAACGTAAGCCACATCGCGACGTGACTGGAGCTGACTGATTGCCTCGTCAGTGGCCATGCAGGCGAAGCCGTTGACAGCCCAAAAAGGCTTGACGTCCTGAACCTCGTCGGCCAGGCTTTCTGCAAACTGGAGCACCGCCTGCTGTGAGGCTTGGCAAAAGGCCTGGTGCTCTTCGATGACAAACGCCCTGCGTTGGGCTTTGTCCATAAACTGGGTCTTGCGGGCGAGGTTCACCTCGTCATACTGCTGGGTCATCATCACGATGTAACGGTGCAGGCCGCTCTCCTGGCCGAAAAGCACACCGCAGCAAAGTACAAAAAACAATAGTGGGAATACTCTTTTCATAAAAAACACTTTTAGTGCCGCAAAATTACTTCTTTCTTCCGACTTCTGACTTCTGTCTTCTTAAAAATTCTTATTTTTGCCGCGGCGATGAGAGGGACTGTCGCGGGTCGGGAAAGCCGGCGCGAGGAAAGTCGGGACAGCGCAGAGCACCATACTTCCTAACGGGAAGGTGTCCGCAAGGGCAACAGCTAGTGCCGCAGAAAACAACCGCCTCGCAAGAGGTAAGGGTGAAAACGTGAGGTAAGAGCTCACGCATCGGATGGCGACATCCCGATGGGGTAAACCTTATGGGCTGCAAAACCAAGTAAGAAGATGCAGGTCCTTCGGGACCGAAAGGGCTGCTCGTCCGAGTCTTTTGG